>CALIIW010000277.1 GCA_938018185.1 uncultured Saprospiraceae bacterium | reverse complement strand
TTGTATATCTTCTTAGTATCCAATAGATTTAATTTTGAACTGTGAACATAGATAATTAATAGGAATTTACCTTAATGCTCCGAATTATTTGTATTATTAGTCAGTCATTATTTACTTAAAACTATGTAGCCTAAACCAATTTACAATATGTCACAATTTGCAAAATTCTTCCTTCTGCTATTTTGGATATCCTCCTGTCAATCAGAAGCAAATGTTAAGAAAGCAGAATTAAATGTTGATAAGCTTCAGAATAAAACGGTAAATTCAAATGGCGAAACAATTTTGGATCGAATTAAAACGCCAATTGGATATGAACGCATAAAACTTAATTCAATATCATTTGGACATTACCTAAGAAACTTTCCTTTGAAAGAAGATGGTACGGCAGTCAAACTATTTGATGGTAGTTTAAAACCCAATCAATCTGCTCACATAGCCGTTTTAGATATCGATGTTGGCAAAGGGGACTTACAGCAATGTGCAGACGCTGTTATGAGGTTGCGAGCGGAGTATCTTTATAGTAATAATCAAGCAGAAAAAATTGCATTCAACTTTACAAATGGATTTGTGGCAGACTTTAGGACTTGGTCAGCTGGAAATAGGATTCTGGTCTCAGGAAATCGTGTTAGCTGGATAAAGGAATCCTCTTCATCTGGCTCTTATAATTCTTTTAGAAAATACATGAATATGGTTTTTGCTTATGCGGGAACCGCTTCATTGGTAAAGGAATTGAATGCTAAATCGCTTCAAAGTATTGAAGTAGGGGATGTGCTTATAAAGGGTGGTCATCCAGGGCATGCAGTACTTGTTATGGATGTGGCAATAAATAATGAAACAGGTGATAAAGTTTTTCTTTTGTCACAAAGTTACATGCCGGCACAAGACATCCACTTATTAAAGAATCCTTATAATGATGATTTGAATCCTTGGTATTCTGTTGCAGAATGTGAAGATGAAGTTAAAACGCCCGAGTGGACATTTAATAAAAACCAAATTAGATCTTTTTAGTTTGGAGAATTTTATTTTTGCTATATATTTATGAAAAATTAAAAAACTAATATGAAAAAATTACTTACAGCTTTATGTTTTATCTTCCTATTCTCAGGGATTTCAATTGCGCAAGAATATAATTCTGCGATTGGCGCAAGAGTAGGAGCGCCATTTCTTGCTTCTTACAAATTTTTCATTTCGGATCAAGGGGCCATCGAAGCAATGGCAGGTTTTCAGTTTTATAATGCTAATTATAGTGCATTGACTGTTGCTGGAGCTTATCAACATCATTTTCCAATAGGATCTGTAGAAGGGTTTGAATGGTATGTTGGTGGTGGGCTTGGCGTGAACTTCTGGTTATTTTCGAGTAATTTTGGAGTCAATGAACCTGGCGTTACCACAGGCCTTCAAGGCTATGGTGGAGTCAGCTATACCTTTGCTAACATTCCTTTAAATCTAACTGTTGATGTTAGGCCAAGCGTTAATTTCTCAGGCATCGCTAATGGATTTGGTGCTGGTGGAGGCCTTGGGGTACGTTATGTAATTAATCGATAAGTTTGATTTTGAGGCCAGCAATCTTGGTATCTGCATCTACTTGCTCTGTACTAACTTTTAAGATACTTGCTTTTAGTTTTAGTATTTGATCAGATATATGACTTTTACGAATGCCAATTTTGATAAATGCAGTCTCCTCAAAAGATTGCTCAAGAATATTGAGTTCTAACTTTTTTACAGCGTTCATTACATCGCTCATAATAGAATAGTCGAAGTTTATTTTAAAAATAGCTTCGACTATTTTTTCTTCTATCATTGCCACATCTAAGGCATACTTTGCAGAAAGCTTGTAAGCATTTATCAATCCTGATGTTCCTAATAATGTTCCTCCAAAATATCTAATTACGACAATGAAAACATCCGTTAATTCATAGCTGTCTATCTGACCGAGTATTGGTCTTCCTGCGGTCCCTGATGGTTCTCCGTCATCGTTTGTTCTAAAGTTATTTCCGTCTAAGCCTAGTCTGTAAGCATAGCAGTGGTGCCTTGCTTTCGGATGTTCTTTTTTTACTTGATCTAGGGCTTGTTCTATTTCTTCGGTGTTTCGGGTAGGAAAGGCATAGGCGATGAATTTTGAGCCTCGGTCTTTGAATTCGCCGGTGGTAGGGGAAGAAATTGTTTTAAAAGAATCTTTAATAGACATTGTTGTAATTTAGATAATGTGTAATTTAAGAATTTTATTTCACGGCGGCACACAGCGGGGAACACGGCGGTACACGGCGATCTATTTGGAATTAGCATTTTTTTATATCTTCATTATTTATAAACTTCAAGAAAACGTTTGGTGCCTCCTCTGTGATCTAAAAGAATATATGAGCAAGATTAGAAAATGTATCTTTTTATTCCATTCTTTAATAAAGCAGTGTGAAAGTTAATTATTAAGCCAAGATTGTAGCCACCTAATTTTAAATAAGTTAAAATTTGAGCCTGGTGTACATCACGAATTGCTTCAACAGTTTTTAATTCTAAAACTACTTTATCATTTAAGACGAGATCTAATCTGTAAGCCAAGTCAACATTGACATCCTTGTATTTTACAGGCAGATATAATTCACTCTTAACATTAAGTCCTTTATTTTTTAATTCGTGAAGCATTATTTTTTGGTAGGCAGATTCCAAAAGACCTGGACCTAAATTTCTGTGGATGTCAAAGGCAACATCTAATGCAATGGTTGCAAGTTGATTTTCGTTCATAACTTTATTTATATTTTAGTTTTATCTATACAAATATAAAAAAAGTGAATTAAATTTATTTGAGAATTTGATGATTCGATTACTTTACTTCTTCCAAAAATCTCGCCGTGTACCGCCGTGATCCCCGCTGTGTAACGCCGTGACCCAAAAATAATCTTTGCGCTCCTTCGTGCATCTTTGCGTCCCAAAATTCCAAAAGAATGTATCTACTCAATAAGGCACCTTATCCATCTTTTCCTCCCAGGCCCCAAAAACCTCTAGCGCTTCCTTCCGCATCAACTGCTTCACTTCGAGTTTTCTTTTGTTCTTTGGTTTGTCAAATTCCTTGTATATAAAGTTGTCGTCAAAGTTTATTTTTGCAGCGTCACGTTTTGAATTGGCATAATACACCTTGTCTATTCGCGCCCAATAAATGGCAGATAGACACATGGGACAAGGTTCGCAGCTTGTATATATTTCGCAGCCTTCTAAAGAAAAGTTTTTTAGTTTTTTTGTTGCCTTGCGAATGGCCGTTACCTCCGCATGAGCCGTTGGGTCATTTGTAGAAGTAACCTGATTGTATCCCTCACCGACGATTTTGCCCGCTCTAACTATCACTGCACCGAATGGACCACCTGCGTTTTTATCCATTCCTACTTTGGAAAGTTCAATCGCGCGTTTCATAAATTTCTTATCCATGTTATTTTTTTAAGTCCTTTTTAAATTCTAAAAATAATAAGCTTATACCTATTACTTAAAAGATAAGTTTGCAATACATTTTTCTCTGATCGACCAAACTTCTTCAAAGGATAGTTGGATGTTTTCAGCGTCAATCCAATCTTTAATGTAATTCTTATGTAAATTTACTTTAAAAGTAGTAACCTGCTCCGCCTGAATGGAAACTTCTTTTAAAATAGCATCTGATATCCTATCAAAGTCAGACATAGAATTTGTTATGTCTATTCTTTTATCAAGATATTTTAAATAGCAATGGGCCTCAGGAAGATAGCTTAGCCCAGCTTCTTCCATATAGCTCCCAATGCCAGGAGTGTTTTGAATAGTCATTTTATAAATGCCAATTAGTAATTCTATTCCTACAATTTCATTTTCTTCGATCACTTTTTTTAAAAAGGCATGCTTGCTACTGCAAGTGCCTTTCTTTTCTTTGAATACCAAAGACAAGTCTGACCTATTTGCATTTCTACCATAAGGTAGGGATTGGATATGATCTAATAATACTCGAAAATGATTGATTCCTTCTGTTCTTATCAAAGAACTAAGTTCTAGATTAGCGCTAAGTTGAAAATCTGGGGTCATACTGATTTATTGATTAGGTATAATGAACAGGTTTTTATGGAAGGATAATTTAATAGCTTAGGATGATCAAAATCATATTGATATTTCATGCCTATTTTTTCCATAACCTTCATGCTAGGAACATTAGCCAAAGATGCTAGAGAATAGACTTTTTCAAGAGCCAATACTTCAAATGCATATTCTAAACATGCTTTCGCTCCTTCAGTGGCAAATCCTTGGCCCCAATAGACTTTTCCCAATCGCCAGCCAATGTCAACACAAGGTGTAAAATCAGCCTCATAATCTTGATACATAATACCAATAAAACCAAGAAAGGTTTGATCTGATAATCTTTCTGCAGCAAAGTAGCAATATCCTGTTTTTGAAAATTGCTTTTGCATCCGATCAATAAATCCCCTTGTATCTTCAAGACTTTGAGTAGAAGGAAAGTGCTGCATTACCTGTGGGTCCCTATTAATTGCTGCCATTTCAACTAAATCGGAATCTTGCCAATTTCTGAGTCCCAATCTTTCTGTTTGGATGGTATATTGCATAGTACAAATTTAATATATTTCTCATTCTTGCTGGTTTAACAATTCATTATATTTAATTATCTAATGCTTTAAGCATGCCAAGCTTTTTAGGTATAAATTGCAAAGAATTATTAGGAAGGAAAATTTATCTTTGCAAAAAAAAAGTGGATAGAACCATTACAGAATACGATATGCAGGCAAATAAATGCCATGAGCTTTTTGTTAACAAAACAAAGGATTATGGGACTGCTTGGCGAATATTGCGAACAAGTTCTTTAACAGATCAATTGTTTATAAAAGCAATGCGTATTAGAAGTATTGAAGAACAGAAAGAACAAAAGGTTGATGAAGGTGTTGAATCTGAATATATTGGTCTAATTAATTATTCAGCCATGGCACTAATTCAGATGAATTTGCCTTCCGATGCAGCCATGGAAATGGAGCCTTCGCTTGCAGAAGAATTATATGCAAAAGAGATAAAGATTTCTAAGGAGCTTATGTTAGCCAAAAATCACGACTATGGAGAGGCATGGAGAGATATGAGAATTAGCTCCTTAACGGACTTAATTTTAATGAAGCTGTTGAGATTGAAACAAATTGAAGATAATAAAGGAATGACGATCGCCTCAGAAGGTCCAGAAGGATCTTATAGAGACATCATCAACTATGCAATGTTTGCATTGATAAAACTAAATGCTTAGAACATGACGCTTACTAAAATTTTTGTAATCTGTATCATTATTGGACTAGTATTAACCCTCTTGGTTGAATTTGTATTTAAGAAAAGGAAGAGCTGGTTGATTTCCTTTGTGCAAAATTTTGCTGGTGCTTTTTTCCTTTTTTCAGGACTTGTTAAGGCTGTAGATCCTTTAGGCCTGGCTTATAAAATGGAACAGTATTTTGCTGAATTTCAAGATACCTTTACTAGACTGGGCATGGAAGGCTTTGCAGAAATATTTCCAATGCTATCCAATATAAGTACCCCATTTGCTGTCTTTATGATAGTTTTAGAATTGGTTGTTGGTGTTGCCTTGATTATAGGCTTTAGCAGATTTGTAACTGCATTGACCTTTTTTGGGTTGATTGTTTTCTTCGCAGTCTTAACCGGCTTTACTCATTTGACAGGCTATGTGCCAGGTCAAGATTATGTTACTGTAGAAAAGGCTGGTGTTAAAAAAGAGCTCTTAGAAGGAGAAGCTTCTAAACTGATGAAAGATGGATGGATCGCTCAGGATACTACAGAGATGCATTTCTTTAAATTTTCTAAGTGGGTGCCTTTTGATGAGGCAAATCAGAAGGTAACGGATTGTGGTTGTTTTGGCGATTATTTGGTTTTAAAACCTAAGACATCTTTTTACAAAGACCTTATTTTGTTTCTCCCAGCATTTTTATTGCTTTTTGGATTTACAAAAATGCATCAATTGTTTAAACCAAATGTGAGATGGGGCCTTGTTTTAATCTCATTGCTTGGCTTTACGATCTATAATGTGAGTAACTACAAGTGGGATATTCCTGCAAATGATTTTAGACCATTTAAGAATGGTGTGAATATAGCAGAAAGAAAAGCAGCTGAAACAGAAGCGGCTGAAAATGCACCTGTAACTTACCAATTGACGAACATTGGATCGGGGGAGCAAGTGAATTTAGAAATGAATGATTACATCGCTCAATACAAAAAGTACCCAAAGACGGAATGGGACATCGTTCAGAAGAGGGGAGAACCTACTGTGAAAACAACTAAAATCTCGGATTTTGAATGCAGTGATGTGAATGGCAATGATGTGACGGAGACAATCCTTTCAGATCCTGATTATACCTTTATGATAATTTCTTACAAACTAAAGCATACGATGGGGTCAAGAACAGTTACTTACAATGACACCACCTATACCCAAGATACTTTTAAGGTTTCTAAGGACAGTATTAGAATAGAGCCGAGACTAGTAAGTGTTGATCCAAAAGTTAAAGAAGTGGATGTTTATAATTGGAATGAAGATATCGTTTCTGATTATAAAACCATTATCAACCCTATGCTTGAAAAGGCGAAGGCTGAAAATATTAAAAGCTTTGTAATCACAGCCTATGCTTCTGCTGAGAAACTTAGTTCTTTTCAAAATGCTATAGCTGCTGATTATCCATTTTATACCGCAGACGATATCCTTTTGAAGACAATTGTGCGTTCAAATCCAGGAGTATTATTGATGAAAAATGGAAAGATTATTCACAAATGGCACAAATCTAAGCTGCCATCATTTGAAGAAATCAAAACGAATTATATCAAATAAGGAGCTTATATATTTAATACAACAATCGCCTAAATTAACCTTTGAGGTATTTATTAAAAGATATTGAATTTGATTATGGTGTTATTTGTTGATTAGGTTAAAATCTTGGTAGAAAAATTTATAAACAAATACATGAATAAATAGATAATCAATTTGTAATAACAAAAATTGGATGTACTGTTTTCATTATTTATGTTTGGTGTACTAGGTATATAATAACCTTAAATAATACTTCTTCTAACTTTAAGTAGTATCTAAATTCCGATGTGATTTTGGGAATCATTATTTAAAAAAAAGCGGACTATAGCGAAAGCTATAATCCGCTTTTTTGCTTTGTTCTTAACAAATTAGTTCTAGATTTTATAAACGCCGTATTAAGATAAATTAAGTATAAACCATTGAGAATCATTATAAAACTAAAATCTTTTCAACATTAGGCACTTTAGGGCGCTGAAAGATTGAGATTTGGTAAAATTTGCCCTTTCTTTGTGGTGAAAGAATTGCAAAAAAGGACTGCAAAATGAACTTTGAAATCTTATGTTAAGCCGTAGAAATATTCGCATCAAAATAATGCAGTTACTCTACGCCAAGAGTAGAAATGCTGATTTAGACAAAGAGCAAGTCTTAGAGCAGTATAATGAAAATGTTAAGAAAGCATTTGATTTATACATTTTTAATCTAGGTCTTATGTGTAAAGTTGCTGAATTTTCGATTCAGGATTTTAATATCAGAGGCGCTAAATTACTTCCTTCAGAAGCAGATAAAACTTTCAAGCCTGAGCTTTCTTCCAACGAAATTTTCCTATCTCTAAAAGCTAACGGCTTATTAGGCAAAGAACTCCAAAGAATAAGGTTTGAATCTCGTTGCGATAAAGAAAACGTCCATTCCATATACAAGGAATTTCTAAAGAATGAAACCTACTTAGCTTATATCAAAAACAATAAGCTCACTGATGCTGATCACAAAGCTGTTTTGTTAGCTCTATACAAGCATTGTATAAACAATGTTCTTTTTGTTGAAACCCTTGATGATGAGTTTCTAAACTGGGTTGATGACAAATCCTTGGTGGTTGGAGCAATGAAGAAGACGATCAAAGCTTGTCCCGTTTCTGACGATTTCATGAAAGAATACAGACCAGTAGGAGAGACAATTAGTGAATTTGGAGAAGTTTTGCTAAATAAGATATTGGACGATGATGAAGAACTACTTGGTATTATTGAACCAAACTTAAAAAATTGGGATGCGGAAAGAGTTGCGATCATAGATATGATCTTATTGAAAATGGCTATTGCCGAATTGCTTATTTTCCCAAGTATACCTACTAAAGTTACTTTAAACGAATTTGTAGAAATCTCAAAATTATATTCCACAGATAAAAGCAAGGATTTTATCAACGGCATTTTAGACCGATTGATGAGAAAACTTACCGAAGAAGGAAAAATCGCCAAAAAAGGAAGAGGATTGGTTGATTAAATCGAAGATTCGAGCAGAAGCCTGCCCTAAGAGACGAAAGGAGCATTTAGCATTCGAACAACCAACAACGAACAAGCCAGCAACGAACAAACAATCGTGGGTGAATCGAATGTTCCAAAAAGTTTCATATGTTTGCTAGTAAGTTAGATCACAAAACATTAGCCCTATGATAAAGCTCAAAGGTATTTTCTTAGTTCTTATCTTATTTAGCCTACAATTGGCATTGTTGGCTCAATCTGATAGCTTGGCAAGTCACGGTTTCTCAGCCAGAGCAGCCTTTTTAAACCACCATAATGCGGATTTAAATCCATTTAATGTTAAGGATGAAAGATCGAATATTACACCTGCTATGGAGTGGGCATATTTGATACCTATTTTTAGAAACGAGTTTACATTAGAATTACCGGGTAGAGTTGGTTGCGCATATCATCTGGTTGATGATAGATACAAGGCTAGAACAATATATGGTCTTGGAGCAAATGCTTTATTAGGTTTTCAAAATTATGATTGGCCTGTTAAGCCGTACGCATTGATTGGTGCTCAATTACAGGGTGATAATACAAATGACTTTTATGCCTTTGCTCCAGTGGGAGGTGGATTAAATATTAGGGTGACGGATAATTTTGACATCTTATTGAGATCACAGGTTAATTTTCCATTTACAGATATAGAGCGTAAACATGTCCAACATTCCATTGGGTTTAATGTGCTTTTTGGGAAAACGAAGAAGCAAGATGAAGAACCATTATCTCTAATATCAGAAGAAGATATTAAAGAATCGATGAAGGATAAACTAAAACCAGATGCAGATTCAGATGGCGTACCAAATGAGGAGGATGATTGTCCAGAGGCTGCAGGCCTTGCGATCTTTAATGGCTGTCCAGATTCTGATTCAGATGGTGTCATGGATAAAGATGATCTATGTCCAGAACAATCAGGCCCTATTGCAAATGGTGGTTGTCCGAAAGAAGCTTCAACAACTATGGATGCAGATGGAGATGGGGTAACAGATAATAATGACAACTGTCCGAATCTAGCTGGACCACTAAGTAACATGGGTTGTCCATTGCCTGATGCAGACAATGATGGAATTGTAGATGCCGAAGATAAATGTCCGAGCTCGCCAGGTTTTGCAAAATTTGATGGTTGCCCTGATACAGATGGAGACGGTGTGCCAGACCACAAAGATATTTGTCCTGACAATGCAGGTCTTTCTCAATTCGGTGGCTGTCCAGATACTGATGGAGATGGGATCGCAGATCAATCAGATATGTGTCCAACCGTTGCTGGAACTGCTGCTAATAAAGGGTGCCCAGCTGCTAGGACAAATTCTAATCCAAGCACGAATAATAACAATACTTCGAGCTCGACTTCAAATGCAAATTCTTCTTATGTTACCCCTTCAGAGGCTTCCCTACTCAGCTTGGCTTCTCAGGACATAGAATTTGAAACGGCTAAAGCGGTCATACGTTCGCGTTCGTATTCTTTATTAAATCAAGTAGCGGATTTGTTGAAGAGATATCCTTCTTATAGTTTGACGATTTCTGGTCATACGGATTCTGTTGGGAGTTCATCAGACAATCAAAGACTTTCTGAAAAAAGAGCGGCAGCATGTAAGACTTACTTGGTTAGTAGAGGGATTAGTAGCTCTAGGATTATTTCTAATGGCTATGGAGAAAAACAACCTATCGCAGATAATAAATATTCGTCAGGAAGGAAGAAAAACAGAAGGGTAGAGTTTAGGTTGAACTGATTTGGCTTGTTGGCCATTAGCCTTTAGCCATTAGCATTATACTAAAAAGAAAGGCCTTTGCTACGCAAGGGCCTTTCTTTTTAATATATTTTAGCCAATAGCCAATAGCCAATAGCCAATAGCTATATCATATCCTTAAATTCTTGCAATTTTGTCCATTCTCCTTTAGCAGCCATTTTAGCTTGCTTCGCCCAAAATTTTGGATTGTGCATCTGGTATCTTGGACCAGCATCGTTCAGTACTTTTTTCAAATCATTGATCTTAGCTGAAGAAAGATCTTCAAATGTTTTATAACCAGCTTTCATAAGAATTTGATTGATCTTTGGACCAACTCCTTCAATGCAAGTAAAATCTATTTTTATTTTAGAAGCTTTTCTTTTTGTGCCACTCATCAAAGTGGATTCTTTTTTAGTACTAGTAGATCTGTTGGCTTTTGTTCTAGTCTTAGAATTATTCTTAGCCGAGCTAGTTTTTTTTGTTGTTGTGTTCTTCTTGCTGTTTGGCGTATTGATCTCCGGAATTATAACTACCGAGTTGTCGACTCCAAATGGGTTACTTACATATTCATCTGCATTCCAATCATTATCCCAAAATTTGTTGTCTATGCAATATCTAAATTCGTAACGTTGCCCAGGATTTAACTCAGCCTGACCTTTGAATTCGTCTTTACCAGCCTTAAGAGGAATGCCATTTTTCCAATTCCAATTGTTGAAATCTCCGACAACTTTTACAACCTTTGCTTTTGGCGCCGCTGCTTTAGGTAGTGTGAAAGTTACTTTACAAGTTTTGGCTGTTTTTGAAAATGATTTTGTGATTGCCATGATGAAATTTTAAAATGATGAATTTGTTGCTTTGAGCCACAAATGTATGTTCCTATTCAATATAATACAAGTCTTTGAAAATCAGACAATAGTGCATAATGTGCTTAATTGTACAAAATAAAGCAGTCAAAGAATGAATCTATGGGCTTGTACGATTTGAACAAATATTTGTTTTGTTATGCGGGAATCAAAGAATTAAATTTTTAGTGAAAATTATGTTAAAATTTTTTCAAGCCCAGATTATCACCTCTAATCAGTAGCAGTCGGGCATAGCTGGCTGTATGAAATAGCTTTTTAAATGCCTTATAAAAAAAAGATACTCCTCTAGGTAGGTCATTTTGTCTTCCCATTGTCTTTATATCAAATTCATTAAATGACATGAAATATACTGCAACTTAAACTCCTATTATTTTTAAAGAAGTGCGCGCGAACTTCAATATTAATTTTTAGGAGGATTTAATAAACCTTTTAAATTTTATATTATGAAAGTGTACAGATTTAAATTACTATTCCTAATAGCATGCCTTGGATTTCTTTTTCAATCCTGTTCTGAAGAAGAAACTCAATTAGAATTAGAAGGCAATCTTACAGAAGAATTATTAGAGGCAAGAAAAGGCAGACCAGGTGGAGGAGGACCAGGAGGAAACCCAAACGGTACCGGCGGAGCTAACACCATCTCAGCTGCTCAATATGATAGCGAGACACTTTCGGATTGGTTAGATTTATTTATAGAGCTTGATAGATACGCAACTGGGATGCGACCAAACGCCACGGCAAGAGCTTTAGCTTATATCAATATGGCTGCTTATGAGACGGCTTTACCAAAGATGCCAAACTACATCTCTAATTCTGAAATGTTACAAGGATTAAGAATGGAACGTACGGCAAACGCTGATAATATTAATGTGGAGATAGCATTGAATGTATGTTATGCAGATGTGATCGATCATTTTTTGTTACATCTTCCAACAAATAAACGGGCGAAAATTAGCGAAAATGAATCTGGACTAAAATTACTTTTGGAAATAGGCGTTCCTGATCGAGTAATTGCGGATTCTGAAACTTGGGGCAGGTCTGTTGCTCGGCAAATCATTGCCTTTAGTCAAACAGATAGACAAGCTGAAAGACAAATATTGGAACCACAACCAGCATCATATGAACCACCAGTCGCTGATGGATACTGGACTTACTCTGCTGTTCAAGAAAGAGCTTTGTTTCCATACTGGGGAACAGTCAGAACATTTGCCATACATCCTGACCAAACAACAGCTGAAGCACCTATCAGGTATTCTGAAAATGAAAACAGCGAATACTTCCAACAGATGAAAGAAGTTCTTGATTTAAATGATAAGGCAAAGGCAGAAGACAATGAAGATCTATGGATCGCAGAATTTTGGTCTGATGATGTTGAAAATTTAGTTTTTAGTCCACCAACAAGACAGATTTCTATTGCAAATCAATTGATTGGAAGACAGGGTTTGAATTTAGAAGAGAGTCTTTACTTAATGTTGAAATTAAGCATTGCCCTAAATGATGCTGCAGTTTCTACATGGAAGTATAAATACGAATTCATGGTAATGAGGCCTAATGTATATATTCACGAATTTATGGATGAAAATTTCCAAACAAATTTATACAGACTTGTCCCATGGCCTAATCCAACTTTCCCTGGATACCCCTCAGGTCATTCTTGTTTTGCCTCGGCAGCTGGTGGAGTATTCATAGATATTTTTGGAGAACGAGCTAATTTTACGGACAGATCTCACCAAGGTAGAGAAGAATTTAGATCCACTCCTAGACACTTTGAAACTTTTGAAGAAATGGCAAGTGAGAATGCTTTTTCAAGGGTGCCATTAGGTGTACATATGCGAATGGATTGTACAGAAGGCTTGCGATTAGGGTACGAAATTTCTGATGCTGTGAATGAGTACAATCTTTATAGACCAGGGATTTAAATGTGATTTTGATATTTTATTGGCCACTTGCTCCATAGGAGTGGGTGGCCTTTTTTATGTTAATTTTGTCTAGCTGTAGAAATAGAAGACAGCAATTCTACCTTACCCAAATCAAGCTTAAAACCCAAGCCCCAAACCTACATAGCCTCCTTCTGGATAAGAAAGTCCAGCTCTAAATAAAAAGCCACCAGTTGGTTTTTGGTATCGATAACCTGCCGTGATAGCAGGAAAGAAGCTTGTAAAATCGGATTTTTTAGGAGGTGATTCATTAAGAGCCTGCGCATTATTTATTTCTATATCGTAAGAAGCTATATCGTATAGTACAAGTCCACCTATAAGCACTTCCAAATGATTGTTTTTATGACCAGTTAGGCCGTAAAAGTTTAAGAGAGCATGTGAGCCAGTTCCTCCCCATTCAGAATAATAACCTGCACCAATACGAATACCGTATTCCTTAAACAAGCCATTAGATCGGAAAACTACTCTTTCATAATTTAGGTTGACAAGTCCACCTAGTCCAAAGATACTTACATTACCGTAAATTGCATTCTTAGAGTGGTCTTCAGAAATTTGTGCAGTAAGCGATAGACTAAGGCCACAAAGAGCAAGCATTATTATTAATAAGGATTTATTCATTAGTATAATTTCCATTAGATCCAAAGGTAAAAATAATATAATTTAAACTTATTCCCTTGTTAATAAATTAGTTATGCCACTGTCCACCCTTTGTCCACCCTCGTTTTTTTCTTTTATGCGAGTAGGCCTTTACTATTGCTGTAAATAATTAATTACCTAAAAGCCAAATTTGTTTAAAATGAAAAAAATTACAATTCTAGCATGTTTATTCCTGTTTTTATCTCAATGTCGTAAAGATAATATGCTCTCTAGTTATGATGATCTTCTTAATAATTCTGGAGAATTTGGAACCATAAATTATTCAAAAAATGTGACAGCCTTAGGGGAGACAGAGACTGAGGTAGGAGATGAGATTTGGACATGTGTCACAGAGCGAGTTTCGGTTGAAGATGCCTTAGGAGGAGATAATGGATTTTCATTATTTAGCCCAAATGCCAATGTAGTTTTTCCAGGTAATTTGATACAAGGTGCATCATTATATAAGGCAACTCCTGATGAGATATTAGCCGATAGAGCAGGAGGGGATATTACAATTTCAATTTTGGATGGCTCAGATGTAAGTTCCGTTTATGTAGATGAAATCTCATTGGGAAATGTCACAACCGCAGCAAATTTAATCTTGGCTGGCAAAGATGAGAACTCTGTTATTCCATCCAACTTTCAATTTGCAAAATCCATTGTCCAAAGTGAAGAAGAGTTTGCATTTAAAGTTAAAGCTGATTATGAGAATGCTTGGAGTTCAATGTCTGGGAGTTTATCTTTTTCAAATAATACGACATATAGTAGAATGATGGTTACACTGGATCAAACCTTTTACACCTTATCATTCACTGCTCCACCTCGCGTGGAAGAATTTTTCCAGGAAGACGCCAATCCAGAAGACTTAGAAAGGTTCACTGGACCAGGGAATCCTCCCTGCTATATATCTTCTGTCAATTATGGAAGAATCTTTTATATGCTTATTGAATCTTCTTCAAGTGAAACTGAATTGCAAGCAGCGGTGAATGGTTCCTTCAGTACTTTGACAAATAGTGGCGGAGGATCATTTGAGTCTGATTACTTTTCGTCAATGGATGAAGTAAACATAAAGGTATTTGCCTTAGGTGGAGATGCAACAGTAACAATTGAAGCTGGAGGTTTGACAAAAGACAATTTAGGAGACATAAACGGTATTCTAAAAAGGGCTACTGATATTCGTGCCGCAGTTCCAATCTCTTATAAAGTTCAATCTTTAAAAACGAACCAAGTTGTCTCAGTCCAATCTGCTGCTGAATATGATCGAAAAAATTGTTTGGTAACTAGTTCCTTACCTACACCTCCAGCTACTGCTCATTGGACAGGTGTATATGATATGCTGGGTGGTCCAATTTGTGCAATGGTAAGATTGGACGCCGTAGAGGTTTTTGATAATGCTGATTTACCTATGATGTTTGTGGATAGTACCGGTCTTCGTTGTGTATTAGATTACCAAGGGATTCTTAAAGGGCCTTACGATCATCCACGAGATTTATTTATGCAAAATAATTTGGGAACCTTAGATGATTTTCCTCTTGACGGGATCGGTGCTGGTGGAACCTTTATTATTCCTGATGGTAATGGTGGTGTTAATAAAACACATATCTGGATTAATAAATTAGGAAATCGTTTTATGTCTGGATGGTTTACTGGTGATAATCCATCTATTAGCACTGGCTTGATTGGCAATTACGAATTGATCAGTCATTTTGAAACAGAGGGCATCGCTGCTATGTGCGATTATTTTCCTTTCGGAGTATTCACTATTAATACAGCAGGAACAAGGCAAATGATAGGACCTTATTCAGATATCTTTATTACAAGTGAAGGAGGGACAGATATTTTTACAGGAGGGCCAGACTCAAATAAGTTCCCTGAAGGTATAGGGGCGATAACTCGGTTGGATGATTTTGTGTATGCAACAGTAGATAAATCTGGTAAAAGATACATGGTTGTAGATTGGATCGAAGCTCCAGATAAGATAAAATACTTTGGTCCTTTTAAGCTTTAAGGTGTCTTTGTTTAAGATATTTTTGACTTATAATAAAATTGAAAATTTTATTCAGCGAATAGAGTGAATTTATACTATGTTCATCTGTTGTTTAGTGAAGGCTGAATTTCTTTTTCTCGGCTAGCTTAAATTCGCTCTATTCTTCTTAATTCTCAAAAGTAAATAATTTGCTTCCCCTATTAAAATTTGTATATTAATTGTAAACTAAAAATCAATGAAAGCAATTTTAGTAACATTAATATTGGCCGTCACAATGTTGACTTTTCTTGGAGCGCAGAATTTTGCAAAGTGGGAGAAACTCTCTGCTAAGGAAATTGTAGGAAATAACGAGATTAAACCGAAAGAAGCTTTGGACATATTAAAATCTCGATATGAAATTGCTATAGATAAAAATCAAAGGGGACTTTGCTATGAATTGGCAAAACGAATTTGTTCTGCCCTCTATTATAATAGCAAAACTAAAGAAATTGAGACTTGGCAAGCTAAAGTTGATAGTCTAGCTAAATTTCAAGAAAGTATAAGTTATGATAGATCCTATTCGTTTCACCTAATTTCATTTGCACTAATAAAAAAAGAAGTCCATTCTGCTTTGGAAGAACTGAAAAAGATGGAACCTTACATGATAGAATCTACAGATACTACATGGATGATTAACTGGCATATAAAAAAGATTGAGGTATATAATCAGTTGGAGGATAAGGCAAATGCACTGAAACATTTACTTTTAGCTGAAAGACTTAATGACTCCATTGAAAATGAACATTTAGTGCCACGGCTTCTAGATGTGAGAGGTGCAATAGCTGGCGAGAATGGAGAACATGAAAAATCTTTGCAATATTTTTTAGAAGCTTCAAAAATTTTTGAAGAACAAGATCAGTTAAATAACTTGCCGGCAAATTTCAATAATGTTATTGCTAAAGCTCGAGACCTGAAACAAAATGAACTTGCTTTAATTTATATGGAAAAATTGAGTAAGGTACAGAAGAGAAGGGGGTGTAATACTTGTTATTTTACGAATGAACTAAATAAAATTTGGTTCCATATTAGTGATGAAGATTTTGCCGCAGCAATAAAGCAATCAGACAAAGTATTGAATTTTGCGGATAGTACAAATCGAGATAAGTCACACGCAACATACTTAAAAGGTGTAGCGTATCGAGGCTTGGATGAATATGATAAAGCGGAAACCTGGATACAAGATGCCTTTAACCTTGCAAAAGGAATTGGTCATTCTGGAAAATGTTCCTTCTATTCTCATGCATTATATCAAACTTATCTATGGAAAGATAAATTCCAGTCTGCATTAGAATGGTTTGAAATTCATACCTCATACAGAGATTCGGTTTACAATGAAAAGAAAGCAAAGGAAATTGCAGTTTATGAATCCAAATTAGAAACACTTGAAGAGAAAAGGAAAGTGAAGGCATTGGAAGATAAATTGGAAATTGATCGCCATAAAAAAAATGCGTTATGGATTACTTTTGGTTTTGCGTCTTTATTGGGAATTTCGATATTTTATGCACAAAGCCAAAAAACTCAGAAAGAAAAATTAAAGCAAGAGAGTCTTTTAATGTCCTCTAAGATGGAGACAGATAAACTAAGAAATAAATTAGAATTCAAGCAAAAAGAACTTGCATCTCACATACTCACTATGGCTCATAAAAATGCCTTGTTAAGTGAGATTAATGATGGTATAGATCATATTACAAGTGAAGAAAATAAGTTTCTTGCCTCAAAATTAAAACGTACTATTGATAGACATCTTAACGATGCAAAAGATTGGGACGCTTTCATCAATACCTTTCAGTCAATTCATAGCAACTTCTTGCAAAAGATTCAAGATATTTCAAACAATCTACTAACCTCAAATGAGCTGAGACTAGCTTCTCTGATGAAAATGAATTTATCAAGTAAAGAAATTGCAAATTTGCTAAACATCACACAAGATGGCGTAAAAAAGGCAAGGTACCGTTTACGGAAAAAATTGGATGTGTCTAGTGATGTTAATATACAAGATTACTTGTTGAGGATTTAATTCGGCCCCATTCCATCCTAAAACTTAAATTGGCTGTTTGCCTTAATTTAGTTTTATCAATCGTTTTGATATAAGGTGGATTAATTCTTGTTTGGTCAATAATAAAAGTCCGATTATAAAGATTTTCTTTGTCTAAAACGTTCAATATCGAAAATCCAAGGTAAGCCTTCATACCCTTTTTGCTAGCTTTGAAATTATAATTGATAGAGAAGTTTAACTCGTGAGTTGCATTCAAATTGTAATTATTTATACCATCATAAATTTCTATAAATTGAGGATTTGCGTTTGGATTCGGATTGGGAGAGCCTTCAGGTCTAAAGCCAGTCATGAGAGAATAGGGTAGGCCAGAAGCATATTGATAAGCCAAACCTACATCGAATCGATCAAATGCAATTTGATTTGTCCATTGCAAAATATGCCTTTGATCATAATCAGACGGAAAATTAGTTTCTTGAATGGTCGGGAAATTAAATTCAGTTTTGCTCAAGGAATAACTTAACCAACTTTTTAAAAATCTAAATCTTTTCTTAATCATAATATCTAACCCAATGACTTCAGAAGAACCTACAAAATTTGATCCTTCAGGCACTGCAGAAAAATCAAATGAGCGGCTACTTAAACCTTTAATGTCTCTTATGTATCCTTGTAGATCCACGACTAAACCTTTCTGTTCAAGTACAATACCCAATTGATAAACGGAGGCACTTTGTACTGGGTCATTCCTATTTCCTGATAAATACCAAAGAGGGAAATTAATTCCATTTTCATTGCCTTTAAATTCAACCAATTGATAAACAAACTGATTGTGTTTGCCATAATTGCCATGAAAACTCAAGAGTTCATTTATTTTATATGATAAATTTACTCTTGGTTCAAAGAAGAATTGTTCGAGTTCATTAAAGTAAC
This sequence comes from uncultured Saprospiraceae bacterium, assembly GCA_938018185.1. GTDB lineage: Bacteria > Bacteroidota > Bacteroidia > Chitinophagales > Saprospiraceae > JALZVN01. The sequence goes on along the minus strand of CALIIW010000277.1, from coordinate 7,129 downwards.
TTAATCTTGCTCCTACGTTTATCCCTAGTTTATGAGTCAATGGATTTTTAAAACTAGCATAGATAGAATGAAGGTTCGCTTTTGATCTATTTTTTTCAGAATAAGGATTGTTTTTTTCATCTTCTTTGATTTCAAAGTCTAGAAAATAATTGATCAAATGATACCCCACTTCTAATTCCTGTTTGTTCTTGCCAGTGTATTGCCCTGATATTTGTAATTGTTTGTCTTCAATTTTATTGTATTTTAAACCCGATAATTTTGAAGAAGCTCCATTAATCTCATTTAATAAATAGACATAGCTATAAAAATAACTAGAATAGCTAGTTTTTAAAATGCTTTTAAATTTTTTACTATACCGACTTTCAAGTTTTAAATTAGCACCTTTGCTTTCAAGCTTCATGGTGTCGCTTTGGATTTCTTCTCTAACAGAATCAATAATCTTATCGGAAAAGTTATTTTCTGCAATCAAGGCAGAAAGACTAAGTCTATTTTTTTTATTTAGTTTGGTTGATAATTTTACATTTCCATCAAAAAAATTAATTTCATCTTCTACTTGAATGTGGTCAGGTAAACTTTCAACTTCTCTGTTACCTAAAATAAAACCTTGCTGATTTATTGTGGTAATGTTTTTAATTGTTGGCGTTTTCAATATTTCGGTGTAAGATCTTCTCAAAGAAAAAGTCACAGAAGTATTATTAGTTGCATTCATATATTGATTACCATAAACATAAGCATGTGTCATATTACTTCCCACACCTAAATATGCTTTTGGCTGATTTTCTTTGGTTGATTTAAGGTCTATAACTGAAGCAATTCTTCCACCATAATCTGCGCTAAAACCAGAACGATATACTTTTGCCTCTTTAATTATGAAAGGATTGATGGCTGATATCATTCCAAAATAATGAGCGCTGTGGTACATGGGGATGTCTTCCCAAGTAAGTAAATTTTGATCTGGAGTACAACCTCTTATATGAAGGTCAGAAACCCTTGAAGAAGGACTACTTACTCCTGGAAGTAATTGAATTGTTTTTAAAATATCTGGCTCGACTTCACCAGGTAGGGAACCCATAATTCTTGGGTTTATTTTTGTAGATAAGCCATTGTTTTCCAAAGAAATACCAGAGCCCAAATAATCGAGAACAACGACATAGGTTTGTCCGATGCTAGTAGGCTCCATATATATATCAAGGCAAGATCCTTCTTGACATTCATTTGTTGAGAAAGTAATGGTTTTGTAGCCTAAATAGCTAACATAAATGCTGTCCTTTGTTTTTTTTAAAACTTGTAATTCGAAAGATCCATCTAGCCTACTTTCAGTTCCTATATTTTGATTTTTCAAATACACATTTGCAAAGCCAAGCGGCTGCCTATTTTCCGAATCATAAATATTACCACAAAAGTTTATGCTAGAATATATTTTTTCTTCCCCTAAAAAAAGCACAACATACTTTTCATCTAACAGATTATATTCTATTATACTAGATTGAAATAAAGCTGCTAAAAAACTATTTACATTCTTTTCGTTTACTTTAGCGGAAATTAAAATGTCAGTTAAAATTTCTTGTTTAAACGAAAATTGCAAATCATACTCAAGTTCTAATTCTTCTATGACTGATTCTAGGGGTACTTCATTCACATTTATAGTGAAGTATTTCTCTTGTGCATGTGAAAAATAAGAGCAGGTTAATAAAAAAATGAATATTAGAAATTGCTTGACCAAGTGTTACTTTGTGATTTTGATAATTCTGTCTCCTATTTTTTCGTATTTAATTTTTAATGGATCAAAACAAGAACTTAAGGCAAGATCAATATTGTTATGTGGAAAATTACAAGACAATCTTTCCGTAAGCTCAATAGAATCTGTCTCAAAGCTTAGGTCATAATGAAGTTTTAATTCTTCAATGACACTTGCCAAACTTACATCTTTTAGCTTAGTAATCCCAATTGTCCAGGCTTTTGCATTGTCACTTTCGTCGACCCATGTTTGAGGTATTGCTTTTCCGATAAAACGTACTGCTTGCTTTGCTGATAGCTTTTTCTTTACAGTAGATTTTGAAGAGCTTACCATTACAGTTCCTTCCTGACAACTAACTTCCAAGATATTGGCCCTGCTTTTTACATTAAATTGGGTGCCAAGGACCTCAACCGATCCATTTTTAGTTTTAACGGTAAAAGGATTTCCTTTTTCAACTTCAAAGAATGCTTCTCCATCCAAAAGTATCATTCTTTTTTTTGACCAGACATCTTTATCATAGGATAGACTAGAACCTGCATTGAGAATAAATGTTGATGCATCAGGAAAATTACCTTCTATTTTTTGATTTAAGCCAATTTCGTAGTTGATCATTTGATTGCTTGGCCAAAAGAAAAAGATACCAAGCAGGACTGCAGCAGTAGCAGCAACTGCTGCCATTTTGAGGAAGTTAGGTATGCGTACTATTTTAGCAGTCTCTTTTTTGGAGCTTACCTTGGGTTGTGCCAAAATATTAGCTAAAACAAGCTCTTTATTTAATTTTGGTGGAGCTAAATTTTCTGTTCTTTTGTATAGTTCTACTAGAGAATCATATTCTGATCTCAGCTTAAATTGCTTTAATTCAGCCTCTGAGATTGTATTGTTGATCCATTTGTGTAGAATTTCATCATTTTTCATTGCTATTGAAGTTAGTAAATTTTTATATCCCCAAATATAAAGACAAGCTTAAGCGCTGAAAACCTACCTTTTATTTAATCTTAGTAGATACTTTCCTTAAAGCATCTAGGGCATTGTATATTCTTTTTTCTACAGCTTGTTTACTTATGTCAAGTATTTCGGCAATTTCTCTATAAGTTTTCTTGTCAATTCGGCTCATTAAAAAGGCAACTCTTTGCTTTTCTGATAAGGCGGCAATAGCAGCTTCTAATTCTATCCTTAATTCTTTTTCTTCCAATAAATATTCAGGTGTCTGAATGGTTTTGTCTTCTTGTGGTTTTTGCGAAAATTTCATCTTTACCTTCTGATGTTGAAATTCATTGAGCATTCGGTTTTTCGCAGTTTTAAAAACATAACCTTTGGCAGTAGTAAGAATCACTTCTGCACAATTTTGCCACAATTTCATAAATGATTCTTGAGTAATGTCTTGTGCCAAGGACTCATTGCCAGATTTGTAGTACAAATAATTATATAAAGTATCCGAATAATCTTTGAACACTTGACTGAAGGTAGATTCATTACAAAGCGAACTTTTTTTAAAAGACATGATCTATTAATTAATTTGAATGTAAACTTACTACTTAAATTAATTTTTTTTGTCTTTAAAAACTTGTTTTCAAAGAAATGATATGAATATTTCTCATATACCACTCATAATGATTACATTGATATTAAAATAATCATTATGGGTTTTATTGGAAAATTAATCGGTTCAAATAAAAAAGAATCTTCCTTTTCTAGCGAAGAAATATTAGAAGCAGGTGCTTGCCCAAATTGTTGGGGCATTCAAGAATATGGAGGGGAGTTCAGAAAGCTCGAGGAAGACTATACCAAATCAAATATCAATCATGATAAATCAAAGAAAAAAGCTTTCATCGCCCAGTTTGTAGAAACGAACGTAACTGGAATTAGACTTAAAAAGGATGGCAATCAAATGAGATGCCCAAAGTGCAAAAAAGGGTTTAAGACGGTTTAGTAAAAGTAGAAAGGTGAAGCAGTTAAAGCTTAAAGCGAAAGGTAATTAAGATAAATCTGATAATCTGATAATTTCATAAATCTGATAATCTGATAATTTTTATATTGTAAGATTAACTATCACGAACTACAAGACAGCATAGAACAACCAACCTTGTTTCTCGCCCATTCCGGTCTTTTAGCAAACCATTTTTGGTATTCTGTTTGTTCTGCGTAAGGATTTTTTAGCATGTTATAAAGTTCGGAAACTAAATCATAGTTTCCTTTATTAGCTTCATCAATGGCTAGTTGGGCCATGTAGTTACGCAAAACATATTTAGGGTTGACTAAATTCATTTTCGCTTTCCGTTCTGCGTCAGATTGCGTTTCACTAACAAGCCTCCCTTTATAAATTTTAAACCAAGATTTCCAAGATTCTAAAACACCTTCTTTGATAGCCTTCTCATCATAAAAAGCATCTTGGACCACTCTCGTCATTGCTTCTACTGTATCATCTTTTTGAACATTCGCCAAAAGGCGAAAGAAAATAGTCATATCCGTCTCTGTGAGTGCAAGGGTATCTATTAAAATCTGATTGATAATTGAATCATTATCCAAGGCTGTTTCTAAACCCAATTTAGAGCGCATCATTTGTAAATACTGTTCTTCATAATCAGCCTTATATTTTTCAAGTGCTTCTTCAAAGGGTTTTGGTTCTTCAACTAAAGGGTACAATGCATTTGCCAATTGAAACAAATTCCACAAAGCAACTTGTGGTTGATTTCCATATCTGTATCTACGATTGCTTCGATCAGTTGTATTTGGAGTCCATTCCTCATCATAATTTTCTAACCAACCATAAGGTCCATAATCAATGGTAAGCCCAAGTATGGACATGTTGTCTGTATTCATTACACCATGTACAAAACCCACCCGCTGCCAGTGCACGACCATTTCTAGCGTTCGATTTAAAACTGCATTAAAAAATTCAACATATGCTCCTTTTGTGCCTAAGTTTATTTCAGGGAAAAAATTCTTGATGGCATAATCTGCAAGCTTCTTAATATTCGTAGTGTCTTTGCGAGAAGCGAAAATTTCAAAACTACCAAACCTGATAAAGGAAGGAGATACCCTGCAAACAATGGCTCCTTTTTCCAAAGCTGGATTTCCATCATACATTACATCTCGCATGACTTGATCTCCTGAGAGAGAAAGCGATAAAGATCTAGTAGTAGGTACGCCTAAGTGATACATTGCCTCGGAACAAAGATGTTCTCTAATAGAAGATCTCAATACTGCTAGCCCATCAGCAGATCTAGAGTAGGGGGTTTCTCCCGCTCCTTTTAATTGCAGCACCCAGCTATTTGAATCATGTTCAACCTCTGCCAAATTGATTGCCCTACCATCTCCTAATTGTCCTGCCCAGCTACCAAATTGATGGCCGCCATAACACATGGCATAAGGATTTGACCCTTCTAATACTTTTGCGCCAGTAAATATTTGCTTAAAAGTCTCTGACTTTAAATCTGCTTCATTCAAGCCTAGTAATTTAGCAACTTCCAGAGAGGAATGAATTATTTCTGGCTTGGAAGGAATTCTCGGGGTGACAAAAGAAAAACAAGCTTCTGTTACTTGCCTTCTGTCATTTTCTTGAATTGGATCTGCAGGTAGTTCTTTATTGAAGCTATCCTTTATATTTAAATTCATTATTATCCTTTATTTGGCGGTGTTAACTAATTCATTAACAATTAGAATAGACCAATGGTTTTCAATTAGAGATTACTTAGTTTTGAAAACTTCTTCTCTCGTTCTCTTCCATCGTCTGTGAGACCACAAGTAAAATTCTGGTTGGCGACGAATGGTCTTTTCAAGCTTTTTTACATAAGCTTCAATGATCTCGCCTTTTTCTGTTTTAGAAGGGTCTTCGCAAATAATTGAAAATTCAGCTGTATAAGATCCCCGTTTGGTTTTGATAACATCAATGTAGAAAACAGGCCAATTGGTTTCACGGGCGTATTTTTCTGCTCCAAAAAAGAAAGGTGTTTCACGACCTAAAAATTCTGTCCAATGACAACGCAGTGGATTGTTGGGCCATTGGTCCGCAATGAATGAAATTCCTATGGGATGATCATGTTTCTTCTCGAAATAATCTTTGACTTCTTTCACTGGAATGATGGAGGTTCCAAATTTTGTACGTGTACTAAAAATCAAATCACTGAAAAATTTATTGGCCAATGGTTTAACAATACCGTGATGATCATGGCCTTTTACGGAACCCATAAAAACTGAAATAACTTCCCAGCCACCACAATGCCCTGCGGTACCAATTAGATGCTGGCCAGCTTCAGCGTAAGGTGCCAGAACTTCTGTTCCTTTGAAAGTTATCCTTTCAGTCAACTCTTCTTTAGTGATGTTGAAATTTTTAACAGACTCTACAATAAGATCGCAAAGATGTCTGAAGAATAATTTTGCTGTATGCTCAACTTCCTTTTTTGATTTCTCTGGAAAAGCTTTGCTGATATTATCGAAGACCACTTTTTTTCGATAACCTACTATGTAATACATGATGTAGTACAGAAAATCAGAAAACCTTAACAAAAAGGAGAATGGCATTTTTGAAAGTGGCCATATGAGTAGGTAGTAAAGTATTTTGGAACCCAAGTGTGGTTGATTATTTTTTTGTGTCCCTAAAGGTAAGGACAATTACCAAGAGTATGTTCTTATTCAGATTCAATTTTTTCTTCAAAAAGCCTTTTAAGATTTATCCTATCAATCTTATGTCCTCCTTCGTAAGGGAGTAGTGGTAAGTTTAAATTGTTTTTATCAATTATGGCTTGCATCACTGCAATTCTATCCTCTGATAAATAAATATCCTTCGTGCCATAAGTATACAAAAGATCAACAGAAAAGAGATCCGTTACACTTTTGCTCAAGTCAATGTCTTCCGGGATCCAACAGGAATAGGCTATCAAATGATCTATTGATACTTTTTCTCGGTGTAACCATCTGAATGCTGTTGTTCCTCCCTGAGAAAAACCTAAAACGATTGTTTTGCACCCAGTTGCTGATTCAGATTGGTATTTATTTAGTAGTTGACTTAGATAAACAGAAAAATCTTCTATCTCTTTTAATCGATCTCTACTTGTCATCCAACTTGCAACGACATCTCCTTGCATTCCTTTGGCATAAAATCGATTGAGACCTTCGGCAGAAATCACAAAATGCGTCTCAGGGTCGAAGTCTTTAAATTTAAATAAAAGCTGTTCACACAGCATGTTGGAGCCATGAAGACAAAGCCATAAATATTTTGTCTTTGGACCAAGATCACCGTAGGTACTATACCGTGCTGTTTTCTGAACTTTGAGAAATGCTGTTTTGATTTCCAAGGAATTTACTTTTTTGGTTTGTCAGAGACTTTCATTTCAATCAAGGCGGACATGACCACTTCATCGTTTTTGTCCTTCACTTTGATGTCGCAAATTT
>CALIIW010000276.1 GCA_938018185.1 uncultured Saprospiraceae bacterium | reverse complement strand
GTCGTCTTTTATTATTTTCTTTTGCTCTGCAAATTTCGCGGTCAAACTCACCAAAGCATCTGCTGTGGCATTTTTCAAATCAACGTACTTAAGAGCGCCATTATTAAAATCTGTCATTAAACTTTCGTGGGCTTCTAGTCCATCAGCACCTTTTAATAAGGTGAACAAGTTTTCAATACCTGCAGACATTTCCCCGGAAGGGGTATCTCCTGCATCAGTTACGGCAGATTTGATCTTTCTTCTAATAACAGCCTCCTCTTCAAAGACAGAGATGTTGTGCTTTTCTCCAGCACTCTTGCTCATCTTCTTAGTAGGGTCCGCTGTTGACAAAATCTTTGGAGACTCCGTAAAAAGTATTTCCGGAAGGACAAAATAATCCTTGCCAACTTGAGCATTGAACCTTTCTGCGATTTCTCTAGTCAATTCAAGATGCTGTTGTTGATCTTTTCCTACAGGAACATAATCCGCTCGGTAAATCAATATATCGGCCGCTTGCAAAACTGGATAATCCAAAAGTCCTGCTGAAATAAAACCATCATCTCCTTGACCGGTCCCTGTCGATTTATCCTTAAACTGTGTCATCCTTGTCAACCTTCCGTAGGAGCAAAAGCAATTGAATATCCATCCCAACTCAGCATGTTCAGGTATCAATGATTGTATAAAAAGGTTTTCAGGTTTTACCCCAACAGCAATTAAATTGAAAATGATTTCCCAAGTATTCTGTCTCAACTTATCTGGCTTATACGGAGCAGTCATTGCATGGTAATCTACCACACCATAAACACATTCGTACTTCTCCTGAAGATCTACCCAGTTTTTTACAGCACCTAAGTAGTTGCCATAATGCATGGATCCGGTTGGTTGAATACAGCTTAATACTTTTTTCATCTCAATTAATTTTTATAAGCTCATTAGTTTCTATAAGACAGTTAAATAAGGACAAAAATTTGGAGTTTTTAAGTCTCCAGATTGCTTGTTTATGCATTTATGCAAAAACAAGCACCCTTTAATAAACCGCCGCTATCAATGATATTTCAACACTAACAAACTTAGGAAGGTTCGCCACTTCTACAAGTTCTCTTGCTGGAGCAGTATTTTCATTAAAATACTCGGCATAAACTGTGTTGATGCGGCTATATTGTCTCATATCTTTTACGAAGCAAGAACATTTCAATACATTTTCAAATGTCAGTCCAGCTTCTTTTAAAATAAATTCCAGATTTTTCATGACTTGATGCGTCTCCTCTTCGATATTGGCGTCTTTCATTTTGCCAGAAGCACGGTCAATCCCTATTTGCCCAGAGACAAAAAGTGTATTGCCAAAAAGTGTTGCTTGGTTGTACGGCCCTACTGGAGCTGGCGCATGAGGAGAGTTGATGATTTTTTTCATAATCCTATAGTGTTACACCATTTAATATTCAGATTGCCGTAAATCTTTTGACAGAATTTCTCAATTTCTGTGTTAAAAATACTCGCAATAGCTAAGGCTATTACTGCGTTTTTTGCCTAGAACTTGAAAAATTCTATTCAAAATCTAATACGTCAGCCCGAACATTAAATGGCATTAAATACAAAAAGCTCCGCATCCAAAAACAGGATGGGAGCTTTCTTATTATTTTGAATAAGCTTATTCTTCTACTTCAACGTCAGTCTGGATGATCATCTTACCATTATAGTAAAGATTGCCATCAACCTTGTAAGCTCGATGCATCAAATGCTTCTCTCCCGTAGTTTGGCAAGTAGCCAATTGCGGAATTGGAGTCTTATAGTGAGTTCTTCTCTTTCTCTTTCGTTGTTTTGAAATACGGGACTTTGGATGTGCCATAATCAAATTTTTAATGCGTGAACAATTAATTTCTATTAAACCCTTTCAATTTGTCCCAAATGGGATTTGATTCGGAATCTTTATCTTCTTCTTCTTTTTTACTTTCCAAATAGTCCCATACTTCCTCATTGCAGCTATGTATGGATTCATCATCTGTTATTTTAACTATAGGAATAGTTAGGATAATGAATTCATAAATAAAATTAGCCAGATTCAATTCTGTCTGTGTGTCTGTGATGTAAACAACTTCATCACCACTCTGCGACTCACTAGCTATTTTTACAATAAGGTTATGATCACCATTCAATGGAAGGTCAAATTTTTCTAGACATCTATCACAGGCTGTATTCATGCTACCTGTTATATAAAAATCTAAAACCATCATGTCAATTCTCTTGTCTAAATCAATGGCTACTTTAAATTTGCCATTCTCAATAGGAGAATCTTCAAAATGCGAAAAAAAAGACTTTGAGATTTCGAACTCAAAAGGATGGATTCCTAAACTCAACCCATTGATTGGAATAGTAAACCTTCTTAGTGGATCCATGATTTAAAATTTTACTTTAAATCTCAATTTTTCAAGTGAAAACACTGCTTTCTTTAAAGCTGCGCAAAGATATGATAAAGCTTCATAAATTGCAATATAAGCCCTAATCATTTATAATTCTCGCTTTCTTTTTACGAAAATTATCATAAAGCGCCTGATTAGACCATTTTCTCTGGCTTTACCCAAGCGTCATACTCCTTTTCAGTCAAATACTCCAATGCCAAAGCTGCGGCTTTTAGGCTCGTCCCTTCCTTATAAGCCTTCTTTGCAATGCTTGCAGCCTTATCATAGCCAATCTTCGTGTTCAAAGCAGTCACCAACATCAAGGAATTGTCTAACATTTCCTTGATTCTTGGCTTATTAGGCTTCAATCCTCTAGCACAATTCTTCTCAAAACTCACACATGCATCCCCGATTAGCCTAGCAGAAGTCAAGAAATTGTAAATCATCATAGGTTTGAAAACATTCAATTCAAAATGTCCCGTCATGCCTCCGATATTGATAGCTACATCATTTCCAACTACTTGAGCCATTGCCATGGTTAAAGCTTCTGACTGGGTAGGATTGACCTTGCCTGGCATGATAGAAGAACCTGGTTCATTGGTAGGAATAACCAATTCTCCTATTCCTGATCTTGGCCCTGAAGACAACATCCTGATATCATTTCCTATTTTCATCAATGAGCAAGCAACCGTTTTTAAGGCTCCATGTGCTTCTACAATAGCATCATGAGCAGCCAATGCCTCAAATTTATTTTTTGCAGTAATAAATGGCAAGCCAGTCAACTTTTTAATATGAGCAGCCACTTTCTTAGAATAGCCTTTTGGGGTATTCAATCCTGTTCCTACGGCGGTTCCTCCTAATGCCAATTCACTAAGATGCTTCAGGCTAAATTTGATAGCCAACATCCCATGATCTAATTGAGAAACATAACCAGAAAGCTCCTGCCCTACCGTAACTGGTGTGGCATCCATGAAATGGGTCCTTCCGATCTTTACAACCTTACTATATGCTTTTGATTTCTTATCCAAAGTATCTCTTAGCTGCTTGATACCAGGCAGAGTGCATTCCATCAACATTTGATATGCTGAAATGTGCATAGCTGTAGGGAATGTATCATTTGAGGATTGCGATTTATTGACATCATCATTAGGATGAAGGTATTTCTTTTCATCAGAAAGCTTTCCGCCATTGATAACATGTCCGCGATTAGCAATCACTTCATTGACATTCATGTTACTTTGTGTCCCTGAGCCTGTTTGCCAGACTACTAATGGAAATTGATCGTCTAATTTTCCAGCTGAGATCTCATCACAGACCTTACCTATTAGCACAGCTTTCTTTTTTGACAAAACCTTTAAATCCGCATTAGTCATCGCAGCTGCTTTCTTAAGTATCGCAAATGCTCTGATTACTTCAATGGGCATAGCCTGTCCGCCAATTTTAAAATTCTGCTTAGACCTTTGGGTTTGAGCTGCCCAATATTTATCCGCTGGTACATTAATGTATCCAATACTATCTTTTTCTTTTCTATACTTCATTGTATTTTATCTTTTAGACTGCAAAATAAACGATAAAAGTCATAAAAGTCATAACCTTAGGGACGAATAAACTTCTTATCTTTACTCTTGTTATAAAAGAAATAATATTTACTAACTAAAAATACTGAATTATGCCTTTCACTTTGCCTGAATTGGGATATGCTTATGATGCTGTAGAACCGCATGTTGATGCACGGACTATGGAGATTCATCATTCTAAGCACCACAATGGATACACTAACAAATTAAATGCTGCAATAGCAGGTACTGATCTTGATGGAAAAAGCATAGATGATATCTTGGCCAACCTTGATATGTCAAATACTGCTGTTAGAAATAATGGAGGTGGTTTTTATAACCATAGTTTGTTTTGGACTTTATTGAATCCTACGGATAAGGGAAGATTATCTGGTCCTTTGAAAGAAGCAATTGATAGAGACTTTGGTTCTAAAGAAGCTTTTATCGAACAATTTTCAAAAGCAGCTGGTACTAGATTTGGTTCTGGTTGGGCATGGCTTTGTGTACATGATGGTGGTAAGTTAGAAATTTGTTCTACGCCAAACCAAGACAATCCATTGATGCCAGGTGTTGGCTGTGGTGGTAAGCCGATTATGGCTATTGATGTATGGGAGCATGCTTACTACTTAAACTACCAAAACAGAAGACCTGATTATGTAGCTGCATTTTTTAGTGCGTTGAACTGGAATGAGGTGGAGAGAAGGTACGATGCTGTTGCATCGTAGTTGTTAGATGTCGGTGGCCAGATGTCCGTTGGTTCATCGTGGCAATAAATAAAAGAGCAATTCATTAATTTGGATTGCTCTTTTTTATTGTAGGAATTAATAACTTTTCGTTACAGGATAGGTCAAAGGCATGCCCTTGACCTACATATTTTTAGCTAATGGCCAACAGCAAAAAGCCAATGGCTTGCCCCTACTGTATCTTCCACCCATAATGCACATAATAATGATACACCTTCGGATTCGTCAAAGTGCTCACTTCAATCTCCCCAACATCTTTAATTATGTCCTTACCGAAGATAGTATTTGAGAAAAATTTCTTTGGGGTCAAGTAGGAAGTCTGCACGTCAAATTCATCCAGTGGATATAGCTTTTCTGCCATGTGGTGGAGATTTAAACGAGCTTCTTGCTTGCAAGCTAGATACCAGCCCCACTCGTTAAAACTAGGAATGTTATCATGGTAAGGCAGGACATTAAAACCAGCGGCAGTCATTGTTTTTCCAACACAGACAAAAGCGTGATAAGCATGGACTGGACTGCTTGATTGTATGGCTACAAAGCCCGTAGGTTTCAGCAATAAATTTACACGGCTGAAAAAATATTTAGAATAAAGTTTGCCCAAAGATTCATTTCTGGGATCTGGGAAATCAATAAAAATCAAATCATATTTTTTTCCTTGAGCAACGATATCTTCTACAAAATTGTAGGCATCCTCGTGCAGGATATTTACGGCAGCTGTGAAATATTGTAACTCGTTGCCATCCTTATCCTTTTGATTTAAAGGCATAAACACGGATTCTTTCTCATCCGATTTAGGGATTTTTGCTTCAAGGATATCTACATCATTTTTAAGCAAGGAAGAATCATTTAGTTCGGTCAGTATCGGATTACTTTTTGCAAGATTAACAACAGCTGGATCTAAATCAACTAGGGTGATACTATTTATGTTATTGTACTTTCTAATTTCTCTTACGGCCATGCCATCTCCTCCTCCCAAAACCAAAACATCTAGTGCTTTGTTTTCAGTATTTGTAATGGACTTGTATTTCATTGCTGGGTGAATCAAATTTTCATGGTAACGATTTTCATCTTTGCTGCAAAACTGTAAGCCTCCATTTAAAAACATCATCACATCTCCGGTCTTAGCATGTTTTGTCAATACTATTCTTTGATAAGGAGAGGATTCTTTATGAATGATCTTTCCTGTGTACAATTGTTGCTCTGCTACATCAGCAAAATCTCCTGCAAAGAACATCCCACCCAATCCTAAAAAACAGGCGAGGCCAATCCAAATAAGTGACCTATTTTTCGCAGGCTCTTGGTCTTCAACATCGCTGTCATATCCTTTCGTCTTCAAAAAATAATAGGTTAGTAAGGCCACAGATAAATTGAGGATAGTGACCATAAAGGCAGAATGATATATTTCAACCTTTCCAACCAAAAATTTTATCCAGATAAAAGTGCCTATGGCAGCTCCCAAGACATCTAGGCTGATTGTCATCGAAATATTACTCCTAAAGCCAACAAATTTTTTATTGATGTTTGCTATTAAGGGTTGTTCAAATCCAATCAAGAGCCCAATAATAAAGGAGATGGAATAAAATATTAGTTTAAAATGAAGGAAGGCATAAGCGTATGCGCCCATTATAATCAAAGGAGAAAAGCCTCCTAGGAAAGAGAGTAATAATTCGATTGTAATAAATGCTTGAAGGGTTTTATTTTCATTGACAAATTGAGCCATCCATGCGCCAACACCAGATGCGAATAGCATTAAACCTATCACTAAAGGCCACTGTTGTGCAGGATTGCCTAAAATATTTGAACTTAACTGCGCCAGGATATATTCATCAACAATACAACATAAGCCGGAGCATATTAAGCTGAATGAGGTAAGAAATAATCCAATTCTATTGTACTTCATAAGTCCACACTAAAACTTCATCAAACTTCCACTTACTATTATGGCATCTTCCTCTCGATATTCATGCACTGTTTTGATTCTGATACCACCTTCTATCGCATGGATAGATAGTATTGTTCTAGAGGTCAATGGATTTTCTAATTCAATTTCAAACTGGTGCTCTAAAAATACTAAAGAAGAATCCAGCTTTGCCTTCATTGCCCAAGCAGAAATTTCTTCAAATGATTTTTTATAACTTTTAAACTCATATGAAAATTGGTAGGAAAAATCTGAGGCTACACTAAGGCTTGAATCAACATCTGCTAAAGGTGAAAAATACAGTGGTTTTGAGAGATTGTCATCGATGGCATCGCAGGCTAAAAGCTCTGTTAAAATTATTCCATTTTCTTTTTTGATTTGAACAAAATGACTTGTCCCTATAATCGCTGCATGAATTTTAATACCAGCATTTGGGATTTCAAGTTTAGCCTCTTCAAAGATATTCATCTTCGAAAAATCTACCTCTCCTGACAAAACAGCCAACTGTAACTTCTTATATGAAATATCTTTTATCATTCCCTCCTCTGGTCGCTTTACTTAATAGTTGCAGATGCTGTCCAAAAAGATGGATCAGCCAGTGATTTGTAAAAGTAAGAACCATGAAAATTTACAGGATCCTTATAGTAGTCTTCATAATAATCATCGCTGTCATCCTTTTCTAAATCCTTTTCTTTTTCAAGAAAGTCTAGTTCTTCTTCAAGACCGATAAGCTTGTCTTGCTTTTTTATGAATTTCTGTAGTTTATTTCTTTGGCTTTTCAAAACAGCTGCTCCTTCTATGATAATGGTTTCCATAATTTCATTTGCAGGGTTTTCTTCATCTCCCTGCTCTTCCCATACTGGAGCTGTACTAACGACAGATTCTAATTCTTCCCATAGATCCCCCTTAAATAAATTTTCAGCCCATTGATGTTCTGTATCATTTTTTAAAGGGATATATTTCCCTTCTTCCATAAAGGAAAAGAAGATAAACTCCCTTGGATCAAAACCTTTATAAATAACTACTGGCACTCTATAGTCAACCCAACGCTGATGAGTTTTGTAATTCTCCCAAGCTTTTTTTCCACCTTCCTGTAACAGTATCTTTTTTATTTTCTTGAAAGCAAATTCCCCAGTCAAAGGATCAACATGTGCAAAGACATCATAGAAGGATAAAAATTCTCTAAATTTTCTTCGATGATGTTGGACAATGACTTTCGCTTCGTCCGTAGCCTGATAAGTCCAATTTACATCTGATTTTTCGATAGAGACGCCCAGCATCTTTTTCCCTTCTATGAGCTCTTCTTTTTTAAAGATCAATTTTTTAGATTCTAAAAAATCGATTGCTTTTTCGGCGTAAGCCAAATTGCCAGCTAAATAAATAGGAACGACAAGCTTCCGCTCCGCTATTAGATATAGCAGATACAAGGCCTCAAAATTCAGCTGTTGGGCATCAGTCAAGGTCCAATTTTTGGGAGTAGCTCGCGCTAATTTATCATTCTGCTTCATCAATATTTTTTTAGCTTCGAATTACCCAGAAGCTTAAAACTTTATTTTCCTCCACCCACTCTAGATCTGCCAGAAGACTTGTTCGTACTTGTTCCTGTAGATTTTTTTCCAAAACCAGAAGAAGCTTTTGCTTTTGCCTGGCTTTGAGAACGAAAGGACTTTTGAGAACTGGTTGGATTATTCAACTTTGACTTAATTCCTCTTGCAGCTGTTTTTTGTGTCGCAGCAGATTTAGCAACAGTATTCGGTCTTGATGCGGCTGGCGCTTTTTGACCAGTATGACTAGCATTTCTAGATGCCATCTTCCCTTTATATTGAGAAGTCGTTGCTGTTTTTCTTGGACCATGATTATTAGTGTAACCTCTATTATATGCTGAACCGTACATCATACGCGGTGACATCAACCAATACATTAAAAAGAAATTACTCATGCCACTACTATGATAATGGTGATGCGCTCCATAGACTTGTTCATTGCCACTCACGGTCAGACTACCCGTCTCCCCTTCTTGGGCAACAGTCACCGTGGCAATTGTTTGTTCCTCATCTCTATCATCGCCAGGATTGTCAACTACTTTTGTATACAATTGAAAACCTTTGGTCTCGCCACCGTCAAATGGTTCTACCAATATGGTATCCACAAGATTATTTTGATTAAGATCCAGGTTATTAATGTCTTCTCTATTGACTAAGTCTGCCAAAAACTGTGCATCCCATTGTTCAGCACTTTCACCTTCTTCAATTAAGAGCTTGTGAAACTGTTCTAAATCAAAACCCTCTGCCGCTGAAGGAGCATTTTCGGCTATATTAAGATTTACATTAACATCGGAACCGCATGAAAACATTCCTAAAGAAAAAAGGAAAACAGCGACTAGTTTTAAGAGATTTAACATTTTGTTGATTATAATTTATTTAATAAGAATAAAGATAGGAAAATAGTAATAATTACACGTAACCCTTGAAAATATTGGCCGTAGTTAGGATAGAACAAATCTAAATCCCCATGATTATTTTAGGCTTTTTAATCGTATTTCTCTTGCTTTTTGGCTCTCAGTTGATTAGAGAAGATTACATTTGGTAATTATCTTCTACCACGAACCCCATCTATCCACGAATCCCATACGTTGAACATACGCATGGTGAATTCCAATTTATTGACATCAAACAATTCTTGAATTTCAGCTCTTGTTTGTTGCTTCCAAGTAATCTCATTTTCCTCTAAGTTTGCAAATCCAAGTGCTAAGGCTGCAATTATTGCAGAGTTAATTTTTAAGGATTTAAGATCAACTTTATCATAGGTATCTGAAGCGGCATGATAATTAAGTCCATAATTAGCAGATCTATGATTGGCCACTAAATTCCCAACACCTTGAAGCATAAAATCAAAATTATCTGTCCCTACTATTGGAACATTGATTGCAGGAAAATCACCCAAAGCTGCAACTGGTCTTAAAACTTTTTCTACAGCAGGAATCAACTCCGCTCTACCATTTGTAAAAAATCCATTGATAGGACCAGAACCAATATCTACAGATAAAGCCATGACATGCTTGTCCATTTCACCAAGATGATCTTTGGTATAGTCCCAACTTCCAAAGTACCCCTGCTCTTCTCCATTCCAAAGCGCGAAACGAATGGTACGTTTTGGTTTAATGCCCAGTTTTTGCATTTGCCGAGCTATGTCTATCATCATGCTAACATTACATCCATTATCATTTGCTCCTGTGCCTAAGGCCCACGAATCAAGATGAGCCCCTATCACTATAACTTCCTCCGGTTTTTCTGTCCCCTTTATTTCTCCAATGACATTGTGGCTTTTAAATTCTCCACCTGTAGTGGCTTTAATATCAAGATTCAAGTTTAAATTCTTTTCTTCCTTTAAAAGTCTTATACAACGTTTCGCATCTTCTCTGCTCATAACCAAGTGAGGCAAGTCCTCCTCCGTAGCCTTGGAAGTTATAAACCTGTACAGCAATCCTTTTGGACGAGAGGCCATAAATACAATTCCCTTTGCACCAGCTTTTCGTGCGGCGGTTTCTGTTATGGAGCCCGCCGTATATTCTGCAAAGAGTCCTGCAATATCCAAGCAAAGATCCGTTTCTACTAGAACAAAATTTCCTGCAATTGTATTTGCTATTTTTCCAATTTCCTCTGCAGTACCTTTTCCTGCAAAGATCAACTTTCCGGAATAATTTCCTGGAGGCGATTGGTATTTCGCTACTGCCGATGGCTTAAAATTACTATCTCCAGAAATA
>CALIIW010000275.1 GCA_938018185.1 uncultured Saprospiraceae bacterium | reverse complement strand
CGATCAAAATTTTAATGCCGAGGCTTTTGTAAGTGCAATTAGCAAACGGGTTAACGAACTCGAATTAAAAGATCGGGTTGAATTGATGGCAGATGAACTGTATAACCAGTATGAAGCTTCTTATTTAGATGGCTTAAGCCAAATAAGGAATATTCTTGGTCCTGAAAATGAAGAAGAGACGGGAATGTTTTTGAATTATTATTGGATTATGCCTTTGGCAAAGTATGTGGAAAAGTATGGTTTGAATGACTTTAACGCTTCAATGACTGCAATAGAGGAGATTACAAAGAGGAACACAGGAGAATATGCCATAAGACCCTATTTAAAGCAGCATACCTCAAAGACTTTGACTAGAATGAAGAGATGGTCAAAATCCCCAAACAAACACCTTAGAAGGCTCTCAAGTGAAGGATTGAGGCCTAGGCTTCCTTGGGCAAAAAAGTTGGATATTTTCATACAAGATCCCCAGCCAATTTTGCCTATTTTGGCACAGTTGAAAGATGATCCCTCAAAATATGTCCAAAAATCTGTAGCAAACTGTATCAATGATATTCTGAAAGATAATTTAAGTACAGGTAAAAAATTGATCGAAGATTGGAATAATAAGGATATTGGAAAAGAACGCAAATGGATCATCAAACATGCTTTAAGAAACCTCCTTAAAGCTGATGATAACTGGGCAAAGAAAATGATTTAATAAATTATATTAGCAAATCAAACATTTAAATAGTATAACATGAAAAAAATGACTTGTCTTCAATTAGGGGGTGCCTGTGATAAAGTATTTGAAGCCAACAGTTTCGAAGAGATTGCTGAATTGTCAAAACAACATGGAACAGAAATGTTCAAAGTAGGAGACGCTGCTCACCTAGAAGCCATGAATAAAATGAGAGCATTAATGCACGAACAGGAAAAGATGCGGCAGTGGTTTGCAGATAAGAAACTGGAATTTGAGAATCTTCCGGACAGCTAATTTTTTTATAGAAAATTTATACATCAAAAATCATATAACTGAATGATCATATCAATAATAAGCAAAGAGACAGTTTAAAATTTATCGGGAGCTCCTTTTATGAAATACTATTTTAAATTACAATACCTAAGATTACAAAGAACCCTATCCGAACTCGGGATAGCTGCTCCCTTAGGGATATTTCTTGGGATTGTTATTTTTATAGCCATTTCAAAATATTTATTTTATAAGCTTGATTTTGCTAATTACATTTATGTTTTTTTTGCTATTATCAGTCTATTGAATTTGAGTGATATCAAACATGTCGACAAAATCAAAGCAATATTTTCTGCCAAAGATTATAGAAAAATTAGATTCATAGAGAACTTAGCACTCAGCTTACCTTTTGTGTTTTACTTAGTTTATGAATCTCAACATTTGATGGCAGCTAGTGTTTTGTCGATAGCTGTGCCTTTGACTTTCTTTGAATCAAATTTAATAAAAGGGGTCAAAATTCCTACGCCATTTAAAAAATGGCCATTTGAATTTATAATGGGATTTCGAAAGACCTTTCCCTTACTACTTTTGAGTTTTGTTCTTTGCATCATTGGGGTACAGGTTGACAACTTTAATTTAAGTTTATTTTGTCTCGGTCTTGTTTTTTTGATCGCAATGACTTTTTATTTTAAACCTGAAAAGATCTATTTTACATGGATTCATACGAGAAATGCCAATGGGTTTTTAAAACATAAAGTGCTGCTTGCTTTTCTGTGTGTGAGTATTATGAGTTTGCCATTTCTGCTTCTTTTACTTTTGAGCTTTCCTTCTAATTATCTTTGGATTCTTGCGATCCAAATGCTCGGATATGTTTTTCTGCTTTCCATGATTTTTGCAAAGTATTCTGCATACCCAAATGAAATGAATGTTCCACAAGGACTTCTTTATGGTTTAAGTTTATGGTTTCCACCGATGTTGCTCTTCGTGATTCCAATATTCTATTTTAAATCTGTACGTCAACTAAAACAAATTTTGGAATGATTGAAATCAATGAACTGCATAAAAGCTTTGGATCAAAAGAAGTACTAAAAGGTATAAGTTATAATTTTACTTCTGGTATGGTTCATGGCATCGTAGGGGAGAATGGGGCAGGCAAAACTACCTTGTTTAAATGTATCGCGGGAATGGAGAACTATAAAGGGACTATAAAGTCTGAATATTATCCAATTAAAAATCACATGGGTTTTCTTACCACAAATCCTGAATTTCTTTCCAAAATTACCGGCTGGGAATACTTAAAACTTCTGTGTATTGCCAGAAAAATAGATACGGAAGATTTTGAAGCGCAAAATATCTTTGAACTACCATTAAATGAATATGCTGAAAACTATTCTACGGGAATGAAAAAGAAGCTTGCTTTGATGGGGGTGCTACTCCAGAAAAATGACCTCTACGTTTTGGATGAACCATTCAATGGGGTAGACATTCACTCTAATATCCTTATTAATGAAATAATCAATAAACTTAAAGCATCTAAAAAAACCATTTTAATTTCCTCTCATATTTTCTCCAGTTTAAGTGATTCCTGTGATGAGATTCATTTATTGAAAGAAGGAAAATTTGTCAAGCATGCCACTAAAGATTCTTTCGAGTCACTCAACAATGAGATGAAGGAATTTGTTATAGGGGATAGACTCAACAAGTTAAACCTTTAGGCAATATGGATATTCAAAGAACTGGAATCATACTTTACACTATCAATTATAAAGAAACTGTCAAGTTTTATACAGAGGTGTTTCAACTCCAAACATTGTATGCAAAAGAGACCCTAACTTGTTTGAAATTTTCTGATAGTTATTTAATGATTGAAATTGATGACGAAAATATGGATAATAAGCTCGAAGGAAGACCAAAGTTCTGTATGCGATTCAATGTAGAAAATGTAAAAGAGGCCTGCAAGTCATTAGATAAATACAATATCCCATATACTTATAATGAATTTGATTGGGGACAGCTCGCTAAGTTTGAGGATCCAGACGGAAATAAAGTTGGAATAAGATCCGCAAAAGAACATGAACAGGATCGTCTTAATCAGGATTAAAAACTCAATCAACATATAAACTTAAGCCATTTGACTCTTTTAGGATCCTTATATAACAATTCTTAATAATTTGTTAAAATCCAATAGGCCAAGCATCGTATTTAATTCTCATCCCGTTTTGCTTGTATATTGGAAAACAATTTAAAAACATAGAGTTACAAGAATATTTGGTTTTTAGTTGGTTTTGTTTGTTAGATAATTGGGGTATAGCTAGTCGCTATACCCTAATCTTTTTTTATGGTTGATACGGTTTTAAACCGCAAAATGTAAAATTTTAAATGTAAAATGTAAAAGTTCACCAATCGGTTTTACTCATCTGCTACAATTACAAACCACCCAAAAACCCCAGCGGGGTGACATTATTGTAGAAAAAGAATTGCAAACCACCCAAAAACCCCATCGGGGTGACATTATTGTAGAAAAAGAATTACAAACCACCCAAAAACCCCAGCGGGGTGATATTATTGTAGAAAAAGAATTACAAACCACCCAAAAACCCCAGCGGGGTGATATTATTATAGCAAGGTGGCATTATTGAAACGATATACATCAAGCAAAAACAAAACAAAATACATAAACAAAAACCGGCATCAGTATCATCGTCCCATCCAACAGCCCCGTGTAATAATAATCTTCCTCTTTGTTCTGAATAAAATAAATAATAGCCTGGCAAATAAAATAAAAACACAAGCAAGCAAATAAATAGCCCAGGCTTAGCAAGCCAGATAGGTATTGAAAAAATAAAAACAGAGAAGAAATAAGAAGCAAAAAATAACTCAATCTCTGGGAAGCCTTCACACCTAAAATCGAAGGAATTGTCTTCACGGAAGTCAATGCATCAATTTTAAGATCTCTAATATCAAAAGGTAAGGTGATGGCGAAGATGAAACAAAACCTGTCCACAAGTGCAAGTACAACCGACCATCCGAAGACTTCGCCGGTTTCATGCCATGGAATTAACACAGTCAACCAACTCCAGGTGAGCGCTACTAGGAATATCTTTACAATTCCTAGATCCCTTAATCTCCGATTTTTGCTAAATACTGGAAGTACGTATAGAATGGAAACTAATCCTGGAAAAGAAAGCGCTACGACGAAACGAAAATCTATTTGAAGTAAGAAGTAAAAACTTGCTAATAAACTTAAAATACCGATTAGATAGATAGGTATTCTTAAGCGGTGGATTTTGTAAAATCTAGACCCACTTTGTATAGACTTTATTTTTCTTATTCCTACAGCTCTATGCAAAGAGTAGAGCCATACGGTTGAACAACCAACCAAGAAAGCTAATGGAGTAGGAGCGAAAGCAGCTCCAAAGAAATAAAGACTTTGCTGGTACAATAAGAATGCTCCTAGTCCAATCCAAATATTGGTGTACAAGATGAAATCTACAAATTTAGTAAGGAGCTTCATCTTGTAAGTTAAGCTAGAAGTATTTAAAGTTATGCCCTTTCTTTATTTTTAATAAAGTCTCATAAATTAGTTTGATTACGTTTTCGACATCAGACTTATGCGCCATCTCGACCGTGGTATGCATGTATCTTAGTGGAAGTGAAATCAAAGCTGATGGTACCCCACCGTTTGAATAAGCAAAAGCATCTGTATCCGTACCAGTGCTTCTGGAAGCAGCCTCTCTTTGAAAAGGTATCTTCTTTTCTTCAGCAGTTTTAATAATTAGATCTAAAAGCTTGTTGTGAACAGCAGGTCCATAAGTTACAGATGGACCTTTACCACATTTAATGTCTCCAACCCGTTTGACATTGACCAGTGGTGTATTAGAATCATGTGTGACATCCGTTACAATCGCTACGTTAGGTTTAACGGTTGCAGCGATCATCTCTGCGCCTCGCAAGCCTACTTCTTCTTGGACGGCATTTATTATATATAGGGAGAAAGGAAGTTTCTTTTTCTTTTGCTTCAACATTCTTGCAACCTCTGCAATACAAAATCCACCAATTCTATTATCTAAAGCTCTACCTACGTAGAAGTTTTTGTTTAAGGTTATAAACTCATCTTCATAAGTAATGACACAGCCAACATGGATGCCCATCTTTAAAACTTCGGCTTTATTTTTTGCACCAACATCGATAAAGATGTTTTCTACATTTAATACAGGCGTAGTTTCTTTGTTTTTTCTCATGTGAATGGCTGGCCAGCCAAATACGCCCTTGACCATTCCTTTTTTCGTATGAATGTTAACCCTTTTTGAAGGAGCTATCATATGATCAGAACCACCATTTCGAATGACACTAATAAATCCTTCTTCGGAGATATAGTGAACAAACCAGGAAATTTCATCTGCATGACCTTCGATCACGACCTTAAAATCTTGACCAGGGTTGACTATGGCGTAAGCGGTACCATAGTTATCTATATGTGACTCGTCAACGAATGGATTTATATAATCTAGCCAAAGTTTTTGACCTGAAGACTCGAAACCAGTTGGAGAAGCATTATCAAGGTATGTCTTTAAGAAAGCTTCTGACTTAGTGTTTAAAATAGGCATATTTTACTTTTCAGTATTTCAAATGAGGTTAAGTACTACTGTACGGATGGAATCAACCATTGTTCTGGATTAATTCTCCATTTAAGGATTGATTTAAGGTCCTCTTTATTAATGTAATCTTGTTTTAAGGCGGCATCTAATAGGATGTCAAAGTTGGTTAAGGTTCCTAGTTTACATTCAGCTGCGGCGAAATTATCAATAGATTTTTGAAAACTATAAGAAAATATTGCTAAAACACCATTTACTTTGGCACCAGCTTCTTCAAGGGCTTTGACAGCTACTAAGGCAGAACCACCAGTTGAAATTAGATCTTCAATAACCAATACGGAAGCGCCTTTGCTTAAATGACCCTCTATAAGATTTTGACGACCATGTGCTTTGGCTTTGCCTCTGACATAAACCAATGGTTTTTCCATGACATCGGCAACCAATGTAGCAAGAGGAATTCCAGAGGTGGCAACTCCAGCAACAACATCAAAATCACCAAATTGCTTCGAAGATTCAACCAATGCTTTCTTCACATTATTTCTTATTTTTGGATAAGAGAGCAGCATTCTATTATCACAATAGATTGGTGACTTAATACCAGAAGCCCATGTGAAAGGAGATTTAGGGTTTAATTTAATGGCATTAATCTCTAATAGATTTTCTGCAATTTTGCTTGCGATACTAATATCCATTTGAAATTTTTTCTAAGTATGAAAAAGGTTTATATAAATAATACACCATTAATTTTATGTCACGACTTTAAAGAAGTCCCGCAAAAGTATGAAAAAAATGAAAATGTCTTGCTTAGTAGATACACAGGGAAGTCAAAAAGCTTGTTGAACTACATCGATAACCTTGAAAAAGAGCATAATTATCATGCTATTGTTATCAGTAGCCCCGATTTTGATAAGCTTTGGGCCGATTTTAAAAATCTTTATAAAATAATAAAAGCCGCTGGTGGCCTGGTTCATGATGAAAAGGGCCAGATTCTAATGATCTATCGCAGAAAAAGTATGGATTTGCCGAAAGGCAAGCTTGAAAAAGGTGAAAGTAAAAGAGAAGGAGCTATCAGAGAAGTAGAAGAAGAAACTGGTATCAATGGTTTACATATTTCAAAAAAATTATTAAAGACTTTCCACACGTACAAAGATCGGAAGAATAGACGCATACTAAAAAAGACCTATTGGTATGATATGTCCACTCATAATCAAGCAACTACGCCACAAACAGAAGAAGATATAGAAGAAGTACTGTGGATTAATCCCCAAGAATATAATTTTGGTCAACGTCATATTTTCAATAATATATTGGAAGTAATTGAAAAAAAGCATAACTTTAGGTAGTATTTATAAGAAGTATCAAACTTCTTTCCTGTTAACTAATAGCTGTTTTATAAGAGAGGTTAAATCTAGATACCCACATCTGGTCAAATGAAACGTAAAACACTTTAGAAAAATGAGAAAAACTTACCTATTGTTTCTTTTTTGCTGCCTTGCAGCAAGTCAGACACTAGTTGCACAAGACAGACATGTAATTGATGATTACGGCACTGCATTTCTTAATTCATTGACCAACTCAACTGTTGATTTACAAGATGACTGGTCTTTTTATGAAGATGAAGAGAACAAACTTTTCCTAATAGACTTTGAGACCATTCGGCATAATATCCAAGACATTGTAGTTTTGAATAAGGCTAATGATGAGGTTATTTGGGAAGAATCTGTTTTTGATTTGCCTGTGAATTCAATCTATGAATTAGATTATAGCAGCTACCCTAAAGGGAAATATCAATTAGAATTGAGATCTATCAATGGCGTTTTGAAGAAGCATATTGAAATTGAATAGAGATTAAGGTTCCACCAATTCAATTGGTTTAGATTTTTTTTAGGTGTAGGTGCAGGACGTGGCCTGTAGTACACCTAAAAAAAAAACCATTCTAATGATTTCACATCTTCGCCCTAATCGTTGATATCAATTCCTCAATATCATAATTCTCTTCAGAGAAAATGTAAGGTTTTTGATCCTTCAATTCAAGCACTCCCATATAAATGGTATCCTTATTCAGTTGGCTACTATACCTAGACTTTTGAAAAGTAGGTTCTATAAAAGCTTGTTTGATTTGATCATAATTAATTTCCTTCCCCCTAAAACTCATTGTCTGCTCATCAAATATAATGGCACTTAGTTTTGACGCATTGACCTGATTAAGAATCAGGGTTGCAGCCAATATCATCAAAGACATTCCACAAAGCATCGAAAATAGTGCTCTATACTTGGCATCATTCTTCAAAATGAGCTGACGGATCAAGGCAAACATCAATATACAGAGTAACATAAAAAGTACTATTCCAGTATAATGAGCAACACCTAAACCATTATTAATGGGTTGAATTATAGTTTGTATTTCTTCCATTGCCAATTTAATTTTTAATTGTCGTACAATCCGTTATTTTTAGCCTTTCTTAAGAAAACAAGCATCAATGAATTATTGGTTATTCAATTACAATGACGAAGTTGTAAATATCACTGAATTTTTAGAAAAAGGACATGTATTAACAGTTCCTATTGAAAATAATAAAGATAAGATTCAAAAAGGGGATAAAGTCATCATTTGGGTCACAGGTTCCAATACCGGTTGTCTCGGATTAGGATCTGTTATTTCTGAGATTATCAAAGATGATAACAGTGAAAGAACTTTTCTGACTTTGCTCATCAATTTTAATCTAAGAACTACCCCGATTTCCAAAAAGCAATTAGGTAGTACGGTAAAAGACTTTAGTAAATTTTACAAAAAACTGAAGTTAGATACCTATCCAGCTACAGAAACGCAATACAACCTTTTGTTAGAAGTGATTCAAGAAAACGGACTTGCAGAGGATGTTTCTGAATCAATGAAAGGCCTAGGGAAGCCTATTTATCCTCATAATATTATTTTATACGGACCAACAGGTACAGGAAAAACCTATCGAACAATTAATTATGCGCTTGCTATTATAGAGCAAAAACCATTGGAACTGATCGCTCAAGAGAGTAGAAGGGACCTAAGAGCAAGGTATGAGCAATACATGGAGTCAGGGTATATACACTTTGTGACTTTCCATGAAAATTTTACCTACCAAGATTTTGTCGAGAGTTCAAGAGTAAATGTGCTAAAAGGAACGGAGGAAATCCAAGACGGTATATTCAAGCAAGTAGCTATTGAAGCAAAACGGAGTATCGTAGAAAGTTTGCTAGAAAATATCCCAGAGGAAAAGAACCAATTGGATTTCAATCAACTGTATAGAGCATTTCTAGCTTATTTGAGAAGTGAATCTTTCAAGGCTTTTCAAACCAATTTAGACAAAAAGATAATTTTACATAAAATCGCTCAGTTTGGACACATTGCAGTACGTCCACAGAATTCATTTTCTGTTTATACTGTAAGTAAACATAAAATCAAAAAACTCTACGATCATTTTAAAGAAGGGCATCAATCTGAAAACCTTCAAGAAGAAATACGAGAAGTAGTTGGAGGAGCAAATCCAATGACCGTCTGGGCCGTTTTCTCAGAGCTTAAAAGATTTGAAGTTACCTTCAGAGAAACAATAGAAGATGATAATTCCAGTTTGGATGTGGATGATGAAAAAGTGCAGGAATTTGAATTAAATAAGATGAAAGACATTGCAAACTTTCAATCTAAGAGACATGTGCTGATATTGGATGAAATAAACAGGGGAGATATTGCCAAAACTTTTGGTGAAATACTTTCTATTTTAAGTTCTAAAAAGAGAGAAGGAGCCCCAGAAGCACAGGCTGTTATTTTGCCTTTTTCAAAGACTTATTTCAGTATACCTCCAAACTTGTACTTAATCGGAACCATGAATATCAAAGATTCTGATTTGGCAAGAATGGATGCAGGCCTAAGATCTAGATTTCAGTTTATAAGACTGAAGCCAAGACCTGAAGTGCTTCCGACCATTATTGAAAATGGCAAAGAAATAGATCTAGCCAAAATGCTTTTTGTAATTAATAGAAGGATACATATCTTACTAGGGGAAGATCATGGTGTAGGCCATGCCTACCTAATGAATGTCCAGAATTTTCAGCACCTTAAAATGATATTTTTTGGCAAAATAGTTCCTTTGTTAATTGATTACTTTGATGGAGATTCTGAAAAAATCGGATTGGTTTTAGGGAAAGAGTTTTTCCATCATTATCAGCCAGAGCATGGAATCATGTTGGCTGATTTTTATCCAGAAGTAAATGATAAATATCATCTAGAGAAAAAATTCCTTCTGAAGCAAATCACTGCTGTAAATGAAGATGCCTTTATAAATATTTATGCAGATTTGATGAATAAGGAGGAAGAAAAGCAAAAAGCAAAAGCATAGATAAAAAACAAACAATGTCAACACCAGCTGACAAACAAATTAAGGACGGTGCAAAGACTTTTTGGTCCGGACTAAAAAGTTTTTTTAAAGACCTAACGAATTTGCAAGAAGGCATGGACCGAGAAGGTACCATCGTCAATATTAAGAACAACAAACGCATGCGTGGAGCCAATGCCTGGCTTTTGATGTGTTCTATAATGATCGCCTCTCTTGGTCTCGATTTGAATTCCCCTGCGGTAATAATCGGTGCCATGCTGATATCTCCCCTAATGTCCCCAATTTTAGGCATAGGCCTGGGCATAGGTATCAATGATAGAATTACTTTGAAAATATCCCTGCAGCATTTTGGGATAGCCATAGCGATAGCTTTGGTCACCAGTACCTTGTACTTTTTATTTACTCCATTAGGAGAATATACTTCAGAAATAAGCGCTAGGACCAAACCAACCTTATTGGATGTCATGGTTGCTTTTTTTGGGGGAATTGCCGGAATCATATCAGGTTCTAGAAGGGATAAATCAAATGCCATACCGGGCGTTGCCATTGCCACGGCTTTGATGCCACCACTTTGTGTAACAGGTTTTGGTTTTGCAACCTTTCTCAAACATGGAGGCAATTGGGATGGTTTGAATTTGTATTCTGTCATGTCAAATTCATTCTATTTATTCTTTCTAAACGCCACCTTTGTAGCTTTAGCAACCTACTTGATTGTTCGTTTGCTTCA
>CALIIW010000274.1 GCA_938018185.1 uncultured Saprospiraceae bacterium | reverse complement strand
TCCTTCCCATATCCTTTCAAATATGCCCCAATAAATACACTCCCAATAAGAAGTATGGTATATAAAAAATAGCGTCTCTTATCAAAAAAAGATGGAATGAAAATAAAATGATTTACCCATATGATAGCCATAATGGCAATTGTGTAATTAAGACCATGTAAGAAAAAAGAATAATTAGAATCAAATCTATCCTTAATCGCCCACATACTTAATATCTCAAGAATAAGCACCAATAAAAAGGCGCCTATATTTATGAGGATTGTATTCTTTAATGACTTTTCAAGCATAAACACTTTTATTAAATATCTGATAAATATAATATCTATAAGTACAAATTTTCATAATTCATTTACAAAAGCGAGATATCAATGACGAAATGACTTTATCATTTAATTGTTGTGTTTATCCTATTAATGAACTTATACATTGAATATACTATACATTTATTCAAACATTTATAAATTCTAAGAATTATGAAAAACAAAATTGGCCTTCTGCTTTTAATATTTGTATTTACAATGTTTTTCAATTCATGCAACACTAAAAAGCAAGAATCAAAAAACAATGATTCACCAACTATAGTAAGTCCATATTTTGGACAAAAACCACCAGGCTTAATTCCTGAAGTTTTTGCGCCTGGTATTGTTTCATTAAAAGAAAGAGTTCAAGGGTCTGTTTCTTTTTCTCCTGATTTAGACGAAATGTATTTTTCGGCTAAGAAAAAAAGCGAAAATTGGACTGGGACTGTGTATTTCTCAAGACTAGAAAACAAAAAATGGACTGATCTTAACAAAGCAAATTTCACAAAAGGCAAGAGTAGTGCTGAAGGGAGCCCATTTGTGAGCCCTAGTGGTAAAAGAATTTACTTTTTAGATGACAATGATAAAATTTGGTTTGTAAATCGTTTTGAGGATTCCTGGAGCGATGCAATAAAACTTGATTTACCTATAAATGATGATGATGTAATTTTTAGTCCGAATGAAGCCAAAAACGGAGATCTTTATTATTTTAATATGTCAAAATTTAAACTGTATTATGCTCCCAACAAAAACGGTGAATTTCCCGAAGTACGGGAAGTCGACATTGAATTTGGGGTTCATAATTTTATTTCCCCATCTCAAGACTTTTTATTGGTGGATGATCGAGATAATCATGAAGATGAGACAAGAAAAGACAACGATATTTATGTCTATTTCAAGAAGAAAGACGGAACGTGGACAAAACCAATTAACCTTGGAAGTGAAGTAAATTCTGATTTTTCTGATACATCCCCGCGTATCACTCCAGATGGTAAATATTTATTCTTCAGTAGATATATCGAAGATGCGGCATCAAACATTTATTGGGTGAGCACAGAAGTTATTCACAGGTTGAGACCGGATGACTTATAATCAATCCGAAGCATAAAACCGATCTGAGCTGGCAGGTTGGAATTATAAATTGCAAATTCAAATAAGTAAACAATGAAAAATCACAATAGTATACTTTTAATAATTACCCTCTTTTTAAGCGCTTGTACTACTAAAAAGCAAGAATCAAAAAACAATGATTCACCAACTATAGTAAGTCCATATTTTGGACAAAAACCACCAGGCTTAATTCCTGAAGTTTTTGCGCCTGGTATTGTTTCAATCAATGGAAGGAATGAAGCGGGTATTTCGTTTTCTCCTGATTTAGACGAAGTATATTTTACGGCTCATAAAAAAGATGAAGAAACATCTATTTATTTCTCAAAACTTAAAGATAATAAATGGACTCCCGTTAAAAGAGCAAATTTCACCAATGGGGGAAAAAATGAGGAATTATATCCGTTCGTTAGTCTTAATGACAAAAGGATATACTTCACAGCTTTTGATTCTATTTTTTCGGATGAGAAAATTTGGTACGTAAACCGTTTAGAAGATTCCTGGAGTGATGCAATACAACTTGATTCACCAATTAACGATGACCTAGTTTTTTATATTAATCAAGCTAAAAACGGAGATCTTTTTTATACAAGTATTTCAAAAGGGAAAATGTATTATGCACCCTACAAAAACGGTGAGTTTCCCGAAGTACAGGAAGTTGAACTTGAATTTGGTCATCACGGGTTTATTTCCCCATCTCAAGAGTATATGCTGGTATATGCACGAAACAAAGAAAATGAAAAAAGAAAAGACCAAGATATTTATGTCTGCTTTAAGGAAAAAAACGAGACATGGACAAAACCAATTAGCTTAGGAAATGAAGTAAATTCTAATTTTAACGATGCGTGCCCGAGTATCACGCCAGATGGTAAATATTTGTTTTTTGGCAGAGACGAAGAAGATGGGACAGCAAATATCTATTGGGTGAGTACAGACGTTATTGAGAACCTAAGACCCAAATAGGTCGGAACGTATAGAGGACATTATGAAAATGGTAATGATTTACCATTTGAATGATGGGCCAGTTGATCCAGCAGTGAGTAGAACTTTTTAGTGAACGAGCCAGCTGGCGGGTTGGAATTATAAATTGCAAACACAAAGAAAAAAACATGAAAACAACGAAATTATTAATATTGACATGTGCTTTATCGCTAAACAGTGTCTTTGCTCAAGAAAATAAGGCAAACGATAACACCCATACAGTAGATAAATCTTATTTAGAATTACCCAGCATAGAGGTAATACCTATCAAAGACTCTCAGGCTGATAGACAGTATGAATTGTATATTAAGCTTCCTGAAGAGTATTCAGAAAACAAGGACAAAAAATATCCTGTGCTATATTATACTGATGCTATGTGGCATGTCGAAGTATTATCTGGTTCCGCCGCATTCATAATGGAAGAAGTTATTTTGGTTGGAATTTCCTGGGAAAAAGATCTAAAAGGAGAATTAGGGGCATTAGGAGCGCATGCAAGTAGATTTCGAGATTACTCAATACAGCCATCAAGCAATCCGGAGAATCAAGCAAAATATCAATTGGGGCAGGCCAGCAATCATCTGGATTTCATTCGCAACGATGTAATCAAGTACATCGAAAACAACTACCGAACCGATCCTGAAAAACGTGCTTATTTTGGGTATTCTATGGGCGGTAAATTTGGTGTTTACATATTACTCACAGAACCCAGCACCTTTAAAAACTACATCCTAGGTAGTCCATCGCTTTCGAGAGGGAGAGATGTTCCCATTCTTTCTGAGCTTGGAGCTAATGAAGCTCTAAATGCTAAGGACCTAAATGCCAATGTTTTCATTTCTTATGGTGATTTGGAAAGGGAGTCAAGCCCGTATACTGATGAAATTATTGCCATGCTGAAAAATAAAAACGATGAGCGTTTATCCCTAAAGCATATAGTGATTGAAGGTAACCATGAAACAGCGTTTCCAATGACAGCTGTACGCAGTATGCATTGGTTATCAGATATAAATAATTTCCCAGTTCTCGAAGGGCCCTATTTTGGGCAAAAACCACCAGGCTTAATTCCTGAATTGTTTGCTCCTGGCATTGTTTCGACTGAAGAACATCTTGAAACTGTTGTAACGTTTTTACCAGATATGAGTGAGCTCTCTTTCACCAGGTCTGGTGGAAAATATAAAGAACCTACATTGTTTGTTATGCAATACAAAAATAATAGATGGAGTAGGAAGTTTGTGTTGCCAACCGATGAAAAGAAATATGAGGAACGATTCAACCCTGCTTTATCTGAGATGAAACGCAATGAAGCTTTCAAAGACATTCCCATCACTGGTTTCACCGTATCTGCTAAAGGAACTTATTATTTTTATTTTATAGATTTCGAAAGAGGCGGCAATGGTCATATGAGTTATTCACGCCTAATAGATGGCAAATATGAAACCCCTCAAAAATTGAGTAAGGCGATTAACACAGGAAAATATATTGCTCACCCCTTCATTGCTCCAGATGAATCCTATTTAATGTGGGATGCAGAAATAGAAGGCGAATCTACTCCTGATGTCTATATAAGTTTTCGACAGAAAGACGGTTCGTGGGGAACAGCAATTAACATGGGAGATAAGATTAATACAGCAGCCTATGAACAGCGCCTAAGGGTGACACCTGACGGAAAATATTTATTTTTTTGGAGGGGTGATAAAAAGGTTAGAGAAGATGGAAGTACTTATTGGGTAGGAAATCCTTATTGGGTAGATGCACAGATTATTGAAACACTTAGACCCAAATAACAAATCTTAAAAACAAATTAACACAACATATATAACTCAGTCATGAATTATATACGGCTACTTATATTTCTAAACAATTAATCTAAGAATAAGGATGCTTTATATGCTTTCAAGGAGTATAACGACGCA
>CALIIW010000273.1 GCA_938018185.1 uncultured Saprospiraceae bacterium | reverse complement strand
CTACCCCAAAAACGAAATCAAAACCCCTGCAGCAACAGCAGAACCAATCACTCCAGAGATATTACTAGCCATGGCATATTGCAAGATGTGGTTTCTAGGATCATGCTCTAAGGCAATTTCATTAGCAACTCTAGAGGCCATAGGGACAGCGCTCAATCCAGTAGCACCGATTAAAGGATTGATCTTCTTCTTTGCAAAGATGTTGTAAATCTTTACGGCAAATATGCCACCCATGATTGAGATGGCGAAAGCTATAAAACCACCGACAACGATCATCAATGTTTCTGAATTTAAAAAGGTGACCGCGGTCATCGTACCACCTACCGTTAGGCCAAGAAATATGGTTGCTGTGTTCATGATGGTTTCGGAAGCAGCTTGGAATAAACGGTTGGTGTCTGTACCTATTTCTTTAATCAAATTTCCAAATAAAAGCATTCCGATAAGGGGAACTGAAGAAGGGACCAGCAAGGCCACAAGTATTGTTAAGACAATTGGAAAGATAATCTTCACCAACTTCAGATTTTTGATCTTCTGCTTGTTAGGAAATTTCTTTTCCTCTTCCTTCATGTTAATCAACAATTCCTTTTTAGTGATGGTAAACTTAACCACCAAAGGAATGATAACAGGTACAAGGGCCATGTAAGAATAGGCTGCAATTGCAATAGGGCCTAAGAGTTCTGGAGCAAGGATGATGGCCGTATAAATTGCTGTTGGACCATCAGCACCACCAATGATTCCTAGTGCACCGGCTTGTGGGAGTGTGAAGCCAATCATCACAGCTGAAATCAATACAGTGAAAATTCCTATTTGTGCAGCAGCACCGAAAAAAGCCAACCTTAAATTTCTAAGCATTGGACCAAAATCAGTCAAAGCACCGACACCCATAAAAATAAGCGGAGGCAAAAGACCCGTTTTGATCAAGGCGTAATAGAGCAAATTCATGATGCCATGATCTTTGGCAATTTCAATTATAGTCAGGTGATCTATACCCGGGGCTTCTGCAACAGTCGTAACAGACATGTTTCCACCAGGTAAGTTTGCAAGTAAAACGCCGAAGGCGATGGGAACTAACAAAAGTGGTTCGTATTTTTTGAAGATGCCTAAGTATAACAAGAAAAAAGCGATGGCCAGCATCAATAGGGTACCTGGTGAGTTATACAACTCGCCAAAGGCTGTCATTTCATAAAGTTGATTCAATGCGTCCATCTTCTGAGCTTGCTATTGTAGTTTTATGATAACATCATCCTCTTCAATCTCTTCTCCGTGTTTTCCTAAAATTTCTACAATAGTACCACTCTTGTCAGAGGTAATAGAGTTGATAACTTTCATGGATTCAATGTAAGCAACGGTTTGGCCTTCAGTGATCTTGTCGCCGACTTTTACTGCCACATCTGAAGAATCCTTGGTCAAGTAAAACTTGCCTTCCAAAGGCGCCGTTATTACTCGTAGGCCATCATTTTGTGGATAAGTAGCTGCCGCAGTTGACAGGGGAGCGGCAATGCCTATTTTTTCTCCATTGCTATTGGCAGTACTGCTAACAACAGCTTGTTCTTCTTCATCATAAGAAATGGACACTTTATATTTCTCACCATTTATGTCTAATTCCAGTTGCTTAGGTTTAAAGGCTTGTTGTTGCCCTGAACCATTTGAAACGGGAATCGGAACTGGTATTGGTGTTGCAGAGATGGCATTTTGTTTCGCAGCTTTTGCAGCTCTTCTTTTTTCTAAATCGGCAAGAAAATCTTTCTTTGCTTTCCCAGATTTGAAAGCCTCATATTGAGCTGGATGCATCGCATATTCCAAGAGTTCTTCATCGTCTTGACCATAGTCCCAACCTTTTTCATCCATCTTCGCCGCAAATAATTCCAACTCATCAGGATATAAATCTTGAGGCTTGCCTTCATAGAATTCACGACCTTGATCTTTTGCCATTTTGAGGATCTCTTCTCCTAGCGGGCCAAGTAGTTTACCTGATTTACCCAGGATCATACCCCAGGTATTTTCATCAATCATGGACCAACGCTCTCTTCCTTTCAACATCTGCATGACATTCATCAGGGAGATGTTCTTCACATATTGGGAGAATGGTGTCACCAAAGGTGGGTACCCAAGTCTTGGCCATACGTGTTCGACCTCATTGAACAACTTGATTAAGAGTTCATCTTGCGTCACATTCTCTTTGCCATTTTTAGTCAACCATTTATTGACAGAGCTTAGGTTCTTTTCTAGATCGGCCATTAAAGAGCCCATCATTCCCCCAGGTAAACCAGGACCTATCAAAAGGGAGTTCATGTATCTGTTTCTATCATTGATATAAAGACCTACAAAGTCATCCATGAATTCTTTACTCAAGGCTCTCACCTCCATGTATGCATCCATGTTCACATCAGGTACACTAAAGCCAGCATCTTTGAGCATGGCATGTATTGCCAAAAGATCGGCATGTCCGGTACCCCACGATAGTGGTTCCATTCCAACATCTATGATGTCCGCTCCAGCTCTTGCAGCTTCTAAAGAAGAAGCTATAGAAAAGCCTGGGGTTGAATGACCATGGTATTGAACCAGAACCTTTGGGTGTCTGTCTTTGATTCCTTTTACGATTTTGCCAACAGAAACTGGTCTGCCGATACCTGCCATGTCTTTGATGCAAATTTCCTCTGCACCTTTTTCAATGTATTTGTCAGCAAGATCAATGTAATATGCTATGGTATGAACTGGAGAAACGGTCAAACTCAAGGCTGCCTGGGCGATCATGCCACCTTCTTTGGCAAACTTGAAGGAGTTCTCAAGATTTTGAGGATTGTTCAAACCATCAAAAGACCTCGATATATCTGTTCCTTGCAATTTTTTCACCTTAAACATCAAGCGACGAATATCTGCAGAAACTGGACTCATTCTGATACCATTCAAACCTCTTTCCAGCATCTGTGTCTGGATGCCCGCATCATTGAAGGGTTGGGTCCATTTTCTTACTGCAATGTTTGGGTTTTCACCGAATAATAGGTTCACTTGTTCAAAGCCACCGCCATTGGTTTCTACTCTCGTGAAGCATCCCATGTCAATGATGGGTTGTGCTACTCTGACCAGTTGATCTACTCTTGGCAAGTACTTGCCAGATGACTGCCACATGTCTCTATATACTAGAGCTAATTTTATTTCTTTTCCCATAATTTAAACTAGATCTGTTCAATTTTTGAAATCTTACCCTTGCCTGCAGTAACAATATCTACAGTAGCCACAATTGCGGCCAACTTCTTTT
Source organism: uncultured Saprospiraceae bacterium (assembly GCA_938018185.1). GTDB lineage: Bacteria > Bacteroidota > Bacteroidia > Chitinophagales > Saprospiraceae > JALZVN01. Next base: position 4,639 of record CALIIW010000273.1, on the reverse strand, counting down.
TATCAAAGGAACGCTTTGGATCAGTATAATTGCTTAGACTTCCTATTGGAGATTGTGAAGAGGAGCTAGCGTCGAGCTTGTCATATGCATATTTATTGACAAGTCTTATTAATATGCTGCCAGTGGCAACTACTAAAAGAAGTACCACAAACACAGTAAACATGCCGATTACTAGAACCGACAGTGCAGTTGATAACGATTGATCCATTGAGTTTAGAATATTAGCCCAAAATAAGAAAAGACATTAACATTCTTAACAAAAAAGAGGCTTAATAAACAGCTCTCAATTTTATATAATTAAGGTATTAAGATGGAAAATTATCTCTTTTTGTAATATGGGCAAATTATATTGCGTTTTAAGGCCAAAGAATCCTTATCTCTAAGAATGAAAAAAAGGGTATCAAACACGAAATGTTTGATACCCTTTTTTAGATTTTTCTTTTCTATTGAATTATAACTTTACGAATCTTAATATTTCTGAGCCACGCTCACTCAAACCTTTTAAAAAGTAAACACCTTGTGGAATGTCATTAATATGGAGTAGCAGATTTCCTTGTATTTTAAATTGCTTCAGTATTTTTCCTTCTGCGGAAATTAATTGGATCTTATCATTAAACTGAGTTTCATCGACGATATGAAGAACGTCTTGAGCAGGATTTGGGAATATCTTTAAATGATTTTCTTTGCTGAGATTATTAGTAGGATTACTCATGCAAAATGCATCGCTTAGTGGTAGTACAACTAATTCTAAGGTACGAGTGGAATCGCAGCCATTAGAAGCTGGAAATACATCTGCGTATAAGCCTGTTGCAGTATAACCTTCAAGAGATTCTCCTTCACAGATTGTGTCTTGCAAAATTACATTGATGTTTGGATTTACATTCAAAACCAAAGTACGTACAGAGTCGCATCCATCGTTTCCTTGTAAAATATCTTCATAAGTCCCTGTTTGGGTGTAGCCTTCTAAATCATCTCCTTCACAAATAATAGCCTCTATAAATACAGAATCATTTGTTGCTACTTCTAAAACAAGTGTTCTAATGGAGTCACAACCTGCCATTGAAGTTAATTGATCCACATAGGAACCAGCGATTGAATATCCTTCAAATGTCTCTCCTTCACAAATTGATTGTTGGATTGTTTCGAAAATAATTCCTGGGTTTTCTAAAGTAAAAGTTTGGGATGTAACTTGGCAGCCATTCACATCTTCAACAGAAACAATATAATCACCACCATTTAATCCTTCAAATACTGTCTCATTTCCATCACTTAAGGAAGTTCCATCTTGAAGAGTGTATTGATAAGGAGCTGAACCTCCGTTTACGAAGACATGCAGCGAACCATCTGAATCACCATTACACGTAGGATTAATATTAAAAGAAGTATTTAAGTTAATTTCAAAATTAGCTGGTGTTTCCAGGGAAACTGTTTCAATAATGCTGCAACCAATGGCATCTGAAATAGTCACGGTATAAGTTCCAGCAGGAATTTCTGATATTGGATTTCCGCTATACGTTTGTGAACCATCTGACCAAGTATAGGAATTAATTGGAATCGAGGCTGCTTCTGTTATGCACTCAAGTACGCCATCAGATCCATCTGGGCAAGAAATATTTGTCATGATAAATTCGGATAGAACAGGGATGTTGCAAGAACCAATTTGTTCTGTAGATGAATTGACAAAATTAGGGGCTGAGGAGTCTAGGATTTCTACGCAATAATTTCCTGATAAAAGATCATTGATAATAATATTTTGATCTTCCATAATGGCAGTGTAGAGCACTTCATTTGTGTTGCAATTCATTACATTAACCGTATAAGGTCCTTGACCACAAGTAACTTCTAAGTGCATTGCTCCAGTAGCTGTTCCATCGTTATCTGCATCAAAAGTTACAATTTCGGACTGCATACTTCCATCACCTGATTGTGCACAAATCTGTCCGTCAATAAATGTGATGTTGTCTTGAAAATATTCTTGTCCAACAGTAGCTACACTAATTTGAGCTCCTTGAGCTGCAGAAGGTAGTTCGGTAAATTCTAAAGGAGAGCAAACACATTCTTCATTTACAACATCAAAGCATAAAGAAAATAATACCGTATTATCTGAAATGCTTAAAGGAATACCACTCAAAGACCCCCAAGAAACGGAAATTACAGGCTCTCCTGTTGCAGGTAGATTAGCAAATAACTCAGAAGGCTCTAAGACGTTTGAATTAGCTTCAACAAAAGTTAGCACCTCTGTATTATATTTAACACCAAATTGATAACTAAGAACATCATTGAAGTTTTCAACAGTATATTCTGAGCAAACCCTTGATCCGGGTAAAGCAGTCATTGTTTCAGCTGTAAAAACAAATGGAACCGAAGTCGAACTATTTGAATTTGCAAAACAAAAATGTGCATTAAAAACAAACAGGCATAAATATAAAAAGGGAAACATTGTATGTTCTCTCATCTATGGGAATTTTGATAGGATATAATTCATTAAATACTTTAGACTGGCTAAAGACCCCATTTAAGAGGATTTACTTTGTAAAATTACTAAATTAATACGTAAAGGGCAATATTAAAGATTAAAGATATTAGTAATATCCTTTAATTTTGGGTAAAAACAGGTTAGTAGCTGTCTAAAAATTAACTTAGTTTTGGCAAAATTTTCTGATGAAACAAGAAATTAAGGTATTTAAGTTTGGAGGTGCTTCAGTTAAAGATGCTAAAGCCATTAATAACGTCATAGAAATACTACAAACAAACAAGGAACAACGAATCTTAATTGTGGTTTCTGCCATGGGCAAAACGACCAATAAAATGGAGCGGGTGGTTCATGCGATAAAAGATAAAAATAGAGCACTTGAATTATTGCAAGAGGTTAAAGATGCGCACAATATTGTTATCAATGAGTTGTTTGAAGATCCAACTGAATTAAATGAAATCCTCAACGATATTTTTGTTGAAGTAGAGTGGGCATTAGACGAAGATGCTTCCCAATATGATTTTGTGTATGATCAAATAGTAGGAATTGGAGAATTGGTTTCTACAAGAATATTGCATCATGGCTTAAAGATGGCTGGGCTGTCAACCGCTTGGCTAGATGCACGAGATATTGTGAAAACGGATGAGCTTTATAGAGAAAGTACTGTTCTTTGGGAAGAGACTCTGGAGAATATGCAAACACGGGTATTGCCACTTCTTGAAAAAAACAACTTTGTTGTTACCCAAGGATTTATTGGAAGTACTTCAGACAACCATACTACTACACTGGGTAGAGAAGGTTCTGATTATTCAGCTGCAATCTTTTCTTATGGTTTAGATGTTTCATCCATGACCATTTGGAAAGATGTACCAGGAGTTTTGACAGCTGACCCAAGAAAATTCAACAATGTAACAAAGCTGAATCGATTGGCATATAGAGAAGCGATCGAAATGACCTATTATGGCGCAAAGGTCATACACCCTAAGACGATAAAACCGTTGCAAAACAAATCTATACCGCTTCATGTTAAATCATTTCTTCAGCCAGAAGAAGATGGAACTTTAATTAGCTCCGAAATTGAAGAAAATTATCCGCCAATAGTTTCAATTGAAGACAATCAATCGATTGTTTACATCTCGACAAAAGATTTTTCATTTGTTGCAGAACATCATCTTAGTTTTTTGTTTCAACAATTGGCTAAATTCAGATTGCCTGTAAATATGATGCAAAATACTGCCATTAGTTTTGCCGTTTGTGTTACTGATAAAGAAAACCGAATTGAAGATTTCTGCAATAGCATATCTGCTGATTTTAAAACTACCGTGGATAAGGATTTGGAACTCATTACTATTCGTCATTATCAAAAGGCGCTTATTGAAAGTTTGAAGAAGGGCAAGATCATTTTGCTTGAACAACGTATCAAGGAAACAGTTCAGCTTGTTGTGAAAGGCTTCCAGATGATGGAGCGCGTGTAGCAGTTAGGTAAAAGTTAAAAATTTCACCTAGTCTTGTTGATGATTTTGTATGATAAATCAGTTAATCTACACAAAACGCAACAAATCCCTTACTTTCATATATATAACATATGTATTAATATGTTTAATTATGATTACAATTAAGATTGGCAGGTTGCGTAACAAGTTCTTTACCAGAGAACAGAAAGCAAAGCTTGAGGCTGGCATAGATATTTACCAAAAATTGGTGGTGCATGAGCATTTTAAAGATTTAGCTTTGCAGTATCATTGGAGTAATAATACAGGTCGAACCTTCAGAAGGTTTTTGATGTCAAATGGCTTGTCTAATAGTCAGGTATTGCAAAAACTTGAAAATTGTGAACAAGTATTTGAGGACCTAGGAATGAAAAATTGTTTTGGCTTATTACCTTGTGACAATAGAAAAGATATCTCTTCTTTTAAGATGCTTGCAAATCCGATTATTTGGATGCCAACTTCTTGTCTGAATCATAATTGGTTTACACCGGTGCATGTTGCTTCTCTGATATTGCATGAAGTAATGACTTATTTAGGATTTACCACAAAAATAAATCCTGGTTCAGAGGGAGATCAAATACATACAGTCCCTTTTGCTTTAGGAAGGTTGCTTATGGTTTCCGCTCATAAATGGAAGAATCAGATTTCAGATATTGATGAAAGTCTGGCAATCATT
>CALIIW010000272.1 GCA_938018185.1 uncultured Saprospiraceae bacterium | reverse complement strand
TTACAATCTGGACTTTTTCAGGAAAGGCACAATTCTGTTTGACCCGCATTAGACTGGCTTCCTTTCTTGAAGAAAGAATCAGGTTTGCTCCTTGCTTAGCTAGGGAATAACTTATGGCTTCTCCTATACCAGAAGATGCTCCAGTAATCCATACAGTCTTGTTTTTGAAAAATGCCATGATCAAAGATAGCTTGAAAATTGCGAATTGAAAACTTGGCTCCAAATATAGCTAAATGAGGGATTTATAGAGTCAAAAGTGCTAACAGACAGGGTTTTAATTGTTTTTTGTAAAAAAAGCTAGACGCAAGAGGATCCATAAACAAGCATCGACTAAGGCAAAGATTCATGCTAAAAATCCCTATCTTCATGCCCATATTTGAAAAATGGAAGATTGGCAAATAGATTTTGAATGGGTAAAACTCAGGACTTTACTAAAGAATACATTTAAGAAAAGTGAATTACCTGACTTTAATGCGGTTCTTTTCCTTTTAGGAATACAAGTACTTGGCCGCTGGCAAAGTAAGTTTACAAAGGAAGAAAAACAAGATCTGATGCATATCGCTATATGTGAGTTGATGAGTTCAGAAGGTTACTACAAATTTGAAGGTAGAGATCAAGATGGCTGGCCGCATTACAACATGATCAAAAAATTCAATCTTACAGGGGTCAAAGAACAAGAAGACTATCTTAAAATTAAAATAATTAAATACTTTAACCAAGAACAACTATTAAACGATGAAGAAGAATAACTTACTTAAAATGTGCTTAGGCATTTTTACATTATTGTTTTTTGCTATGTCTTTAAACAGCTGTAAATCGTCTAAGTCTAAGGATGCTGTTTCGGCAGTAAAAGAAACGGCTTCTAATGCTAGCTCTACTGTTGCGGATGCCGCTAAAAGTGCTACTGAAGCTGCTGGTAATGCAGCAAGTGCGGCGGCAAATGCCACAAAAGAAGCAGCTTCAGCTACAGCTGCTGCAGTTGTTCCAGATGATGGGAAAGATGCATTTGTAGAAATCTCAACTTCTTTTGGTGCAATGAAGGTTAAGCTCTTTAAAGAGTGTCCAAAGCACAAAGCCAATTTCATTAAATTGGCAAATGAAGGGTATTATAACGACCTTCTTTTTCATAGAATTATAAAAGGTTTTATGGTACAAGGTGGAGATCCTAAATCAAAAAATGCTGCTCCTGGAGCCAGACTTGGTGGCGGTGGACCTGGCTATAAAATCGATGCTGAAATAGGAGCCAAGCATTTTAAAGGGGCAATTTGCGCTGCAAGACAAGGTGACCAAGTTAATCCTAAAAAGCAATCTTCTGGTTCTCAATTTTATTTAGTACAAGGAAGACCGCAAACCAAAGATCAGCTTGATAGAATTGCTCAAATGAAAAAAATTACCTACACCGAAGAAGAGACAAAAAGATATTTAACAGAAGGTGGTACGGCACAACTAGATAATGATTATACAGTTTTCGGACAAGTAGTTGAAGGAATTGAGATCATTGATAAGTTAGCTGCTGTTGCTACGGCACAAGGTGATAGACCTTTAGAGGATTTGAAAATGCAGGTAAAAGTTTTGAAGAAATAAGTCACGAAGAAAACGTGAACTACTTAATATTGATTGGATGTACTGGAGATTTTTATTTTTATTTTGCTTTGCCACTTTGTTTTCTTGTGCAAAACCTGTTGCAAAATTTGCAATTAGCTCAGCAGAGCCAAATGCACCTGCAGAAGTTTCCTTTGAAAACAATTCTTTGCAAAGTGAAGTATTCGAGTGGGACTTTGGGGATGGTAATAAGTCAGATCAAAAATCTCCAGTACATCAATATTATTCTTCGGGAAATTACGAAGTAAAATTAAAAGCATCAAAAGGTAATAAGTCTTCTGACTTTTCACAAAAAGTAATTGTTGAAGCACCTACAGAATGCTTAGTGCTTCTTCAAACTCAATTTGGAGAAATGCTTATTGAACTTTATAACGATACGCCAAAACATAGAGACAATTTCTCAAAGTTAGTTGATAAAGGGTATTACGACGGTCTCCTTTTTCACAGAGTGATACAAGGGTTTATGTTGCAAGGTGGAGATCCAAGATCGAAAAATGCAAGCCCTAATTCTTCAATTGGTACCGGAGGCCCAGGTTATACAGTCCCAGCAGAAATATCGCAAAAACATATTCATGTAAGAGGTGCTTTATGCGCAGCGCGTCAACCGGATGAAGTCAATCCAGAAAAGGAATCATCAGGATCTCAATTCTATATAGTACATGGACAGAAAATGACCGATGCTTCTTTAGAGCAAATGCAAATTAGCAATGGTATGAATTATACAGAAGAGCAAAAAACACTCTACAAAGAACTGGGAGGAACGCCTCAGTTGGATATGGAATACACTGTCTTTGGTAGAGTTATCAAAGGACTTGATGTAATCGATCTGATAGCGGAGTCAAAAACCTCAAAGACCGATAGACCAGTAAATGATATTAAAATGAAAATAATTCCAATTAATTAGGCTATGAGCGAAGCAAAGAATACTATTCTTGGATTGGATGTAGGAGGCACTGGAATTAAAGGAGCACTCGTTGATGTGGAATCGGGAGAATTGACCTCCGAAAGGATTAAAGTGGCTACACCTCAACCTGCTACTCCAGAAAATATATCAGAAACCATTTCTAAAATAATTTCATTATCTGGTTATAAAGGAAAAACGATAGGATGTGGTTTTCCTGCAGTTATAAAAAATGGTATTGCTGAAACGGCATCTAACATTGATAAAAGCTGGATAGGAATTTCAGCTGAAAAGACTTTCAATAAATTTAATCCATCTTTTGATTTCAATGTAGTCAATGATGCAGATGTTGCCGGTTATGCTGAAATGAAATATGGAATTGGTAGAGAAGTAATGGGTGTCGTTTTAATGATTACAATTGGCACAGGTCTAGGTTCTGCATTATTTATTGACGGAGAATTAGTTCCAAATACGGAGTTCGGACACATTTATTTAAAGGATCATAAAAAGATTGCAGAGAAATATGCCTCAAATGCTGTCAGAACCAAGCATGATATGACTTGGAAAAAATGGGGTAAAAGATTTAATGAATATTTAGAGCACATGGCTTTTCTGCTATCCCCAGAATTAATCATTCTTGGTGGAGGTATCTCTAAACGATTTGATAACTTTAAAGAAGAACTGGAATTGGATACGAAGGTAGTGCCAGCTATTTTGCAAAATAATGCAGGCATTATAGGTGCTGCAAGTTTTGCCCACAATAAGCTAATAGCTAAGGTAAATGCATAATTACTGCATTTTTATAAGCTGTTAGATTAGGGCTGGAAGAACGACAATTTGAGGTTAATTCAAGAATTTTTTTAGTTCTATCTGGATAACTTGGACGGGTACCAAACCATTCAACTTCTTTGTTTTTTGATCGATTTATTAAATCAACAATAGCTTGGTCATCGTAATTATAATTCAAACAAGCTAAGTCTATACTATACAGATCAGCTTCCAGGATGGCATCAGAGTCATATGCTTTTTGTTCAAGAGATTCGATAATTTCTGGTCCATGCTCTTCAACATTCTTTAGAAAAATATCTCCCATTTTTGATGGTCCATGCTCCTCTCCCAAAAATATTCCTACAGTACCTAAATCGGCCAAAGCTATCTCTCTTGTAATTACTGCAAATAATTCAGCATCAGATTTTATGAACTTCAGTAATCCTGTGTAAATATATAGATGTCCTCCTGGCAAGGTGAAGGCATTTTTGAATTGATCGTTTACTAAAATATGGACGCTCCAATCATAAAAATCTAAATTGGCAACAACATCTGTTAAAACTGCTTGCTGAAATACTGTTTCAACAAAATCATACGCAGGACCATAGTTTTGATTCTTGGCCAAAATAATATGATCTGTGTTTTTATCCTGGATGTACTTATGTAAATTATCCCCAATTACTTTTTGCTCTTCAGCAGAATAGTCTTCTATTCCCATTTTCACTATTTCTCCACTATCATCTTGACATTGGCTAAATAAGATCATGCAAAGCAACGAAATTGAAATCAGTTTAAATCTACGGTTCATTGGATATTTTCCTTAATTGTTTGTAGAAAACGAAGGTAAAATCACTATGGAGGGTAGGTAATATCTTAAGTGAAGGCAAAAATTATACCGATATACTTATTCGTCCTTTAGATTCAAGGCAATTTACTTCAATTATAGCTAGAATGAAATTGGATATAGAAGGTCAATATCATATCTTGTGCCACAATTCTTCAAAAAAATTACTTTAAAATGCCATTAGATAAAAGTATAAAATCAGTTCTAATAATTGGGAGTGGACCTATTGTTATAGGGCAAGCTTGTGAATTTGATTATTCAGGATCTCAAGCTGCAAGATCTCTTAAAGAGGAAGGGGTTTCAGTGACGCTTATAAACTCTAATCCGGCAACTATAATGACGGATCCTGTTATTGCTGACCATATATATTTAAAACCACTAACAGTTGAAAGTATCAGAGAAATACTTGAGGAAAGACAAATTGATGCCGTTCTTTCAACAATGGGTGGACAAACAGCCTTAAATTTAGCCATCGAAGCTGGAGCACAAGGTGTTTGGGAGAAATATAATGTAAGACTTATTGGGGTAGATTTAGAAGCGATAGAATTGACAGAAAATAGAGAGGCTTTTAAAGAAAAAATGGTTTCTATTGGGCTGAGTGTTGCCAAATCAAATATCGCCAACTCATTTCTTGAAGGTAAAGAAGGGGCACAAAAAGTTGGTTTCCCTCTTGTGATAAGACCTTCCTATACACTTGGAGGTACGGGCGGTAGCTTTGTTCATACAGAAGAACAATTTGATGAGGCTTTAAGAATGGGACTCAATGCCTCTCCTACACATGAAGTCTTGGTAGAGCAAGCTGTTCTAGGGTGGAAAGAATATGAATTGGAATTACTGCGGGATGCAAATGATAATGTTATTATTATTTGTACCGTTGAAAACTTAGATCCAATGGGTATTCATACGGGAGATAGTATAACGGTAGCACCAGCAATGACTCTTTCTGATACCGCATATCAAGAAATGCGAAATCAATCCATCTTGGCCATGCGATCTTTAGGGAATTTTGCTGGAGGTTGTAACATTCAATTTGCAATTAATCCTGTAGACGAAAAACTCATTGTCATAGAGATCAATCCTAGAGTTTCTAGGTCTTCAGCCTTAGCTTCTAAGGCAACGGGTTATCCTATCGCAAAAATTTCTGCAAAACTTGCCTTAGGTTATACTTTGGATGAATTAAAAAATCAAGTTACCAAAACTACTTCAGCATATTTTGAACCAACTTTGGATTATGTGATTGTCAAAATGCCTAGGTGGAATTTTGATAAATTCTACGGTTCCGATCACACACTTGGCTTGCAGATGAAATCAGTTGGCGAGGTTATGGGAATAGGAAGAACCTTTCTGGAAGCTTTACAAAAAGCTTGTCAGTCTCAGGAGAATAATAGAATGGGACTTGGAGCAGATAAAAAAGAATGGATTAAAACTACTGATATTTTAGAAAGACTTGAAGTTGTTTCTGATGATAGAATTTATAGATTAAAAGATGCCCTTCGCTTAGGTGTTCCAGAAAAAACAATATTCAACTTAACTAAAATCGATCCTTGGTACATCAAACAGATAAAAGAACTTGTCACACTTGAAAAAGAGATTCTGAAATTTAATGTAGCAGAAGATCTTACCTATGATTTTCTATTTGAACTTAAATCTGTAGGTTATTCAGATGCGCAAATAGCTTGGTTGATGAGGGTTGGTGAGAAACACATTAAGAAAAGAAGAAATGAACTAGGGATCAGACGGGTCTATAAAATGGTAGATACTTGTGCTGCAGAATTTGAATCATATACGCCTTATTTTTACTCTACATTCGATTCAGAAAATGAATCAATTTCAAGTGATAAGAAAAAGATTATCGTTCTTGGCTCAGGACCAAATAGAATTGGACAAGGCATAGAATTCGATTATTGTTGTGTGCACGGATTACTCGCTATCAAAGAGGCGGGTTATGAATCTATTATGATCAACTGCAATCCTGAAACGGTTTCAACAGACTTTGATGTTGCAGATAAATTATATTTCGAACCTGTTTTCTGGGAGCACTTAGAAGAAATTATCGATTTTGAAAAACCAGAAGGCGTCATCGTTCAACTTGGTGGACAAACGGCTCTTAAGTTGGCTAAAAAACTAAAAGAAAAAGGTGTCAAGATATTTGGGACAGATTACGAATCAATGGATCTTGCTGAAGATAGAGGGAGGTTCTCTGACCTTTTGAAAGAGCAAGGAGTACCTTACCCAAAGTACGGTGTGGCTAAAGATACAGATGCTGCATTAGAAGTAGCAAATAAAGTCAGCTACCCAGTATTAGTCAGACCTTCTTATGTACTTGGAGGTCAAAATATGAGAATTGTTATTAATGATGCTGAACTAGAAAAGCATGTGCTTAGTATTTTCAAGCAAATGCCTGACAATGAAATTTTGGTAGATCAATTTTTGGAAAGAGCCAAAGAAGCTGAAATTGATGTTATATGTGATGGGGAAGATGTGCACATTATGGGAATAATGGAGCATATAGAACCTGCAGGTATACATTCTGGAGATAGTTCAGCTGTTTTGCCAACCTATAGCCTCTCGGATGTAGCTGTTGAAAAAATGAAAGTTATCGCCAAAAAATTAGCCCTCGCGCTTAATACAATTGGCTTAATGAATATACAATTTGCAATAAAAGGAGATGAAGTCTATGTTATTGAAGCAAATCCAAGAGCTTCCCGTACAACACCTTTTATAGCTAAAGCATATCAAGTTCCTTATTTGAATATTGCAACAAAGGTTATGATCGGTGCAAACAAATTGAAGGATTTTGAAATAATCAAAAAACTTGATGGTTTTGCTATTAAAGTTCCTGTATTCTCTTTCAGCAAATTTCCAAATGTTGATAAGAATTTAGGACCTGAAATGAAATCAACAGGGGAGGCTATTAGATTTATTGACGACCTTAGAGATCCATACTTTAGAGAACTTGATAAGAAAAGATCACTCTATTTGTCTAGATAATATTTGAATTGCTCTAATTGACCTAGGAGTCGATACGAGTAACGAACAACGAACAACCAAAAAAGATTCTCGATGAAGTCAAAAGAAGAAATAGTAAAAAATTGGTTGCCTAGGTATACAGGGACAGAACTTAAAGACTTTGGACAATATGTTCTTTTGACTAATTTTCAATCTAGCTTGGACACTTTTGCAGAGTGGAACAATGTTGAAATTAAAGGGAGCTCGAGAGCAATGCCTTCTGCTACTGCAGGCGATATAACCATGATAAATTTTGGGATGGGCTCTCCTAATGCAGGAACCATCATAGATCTTTTGACTGCGGTCATGCCCAAAGCAGTTCTTTTTTTAGGGAAATGTGGCGGGGTAAAAAATGAACTAAATAAGGTTGGGGACTTGATACTTCCAATTGCCGCGATAAGAGGGGAGGGAACTTCCAATGACTATATGCCGGCTGAAGTTCCTGCCTTGCCGGCTTTCGCACTTCAGAAAGCGATTTCAACTACCATTCGAGAATACGAAAAAGATTATTGGACTGGTACTGTGTATACTACCAACAAAAGAGTTTGGGAACATAGAGAAGATTTTAAAGCTTATTTAAGAACCTTGCGACCTATAGCGGTTGACATGGAGACCGCGACTATTTTTGTTGCTGCTTTTAAAAATGAAATGCCTGCTGGCGCTTTATTGCTTGTTTCGGATATGCCTATGGTTCCGGAAGGTGTCAAGACAGAAGCTTCGGACAAAGTAGTCACTGCGAATTTTGCTGACTTGCATTTAAAAATCGGTATAGATTCACTAAAGCAACTAATAAATAAATCTCTTACCGTCAAGCACCTTCGTTTCTAATGTTATATGATCAAGTACAAGAGACGGTATCTTTTATAAGAAACCTAACAAAGTTTGAAGCCGATTTAGGAATTGTCCTAGGCACTGGACTAGGAGACCTAAGTAGGCATATCCGAGTTGAATTTGAAATCCAATACAAAGACATACCACACTTTCCAGTTTCTACTGTTGAGTCTCATCAAAGTAAATTAATCTTTGGATTTCTAAATGACCATCCTGTTATTGCTATGGCCGGACGGTTCCATTATTATGAAGGTTATTCTATGAAGGAGTTGACCTTTCCTATTCGGGTATTAAAATATCTAGGAATAAAAACGCTCATTCAATCCAATGTTTCGGGCTCAGTAAACCCAAATTTCAATCCTGGAGACATTCTTTTAGTCAAAGATCACATCAATTTGCATCCAGAAAATCCACTAAGGGGAAATAATGATGAACGCTTCGGCTCTAGATTTCCGGATATGCTCAAAACATATTCAAAAGAACTTAGAGAAAAATTTATCAATATTGGACAGGGCTTAAATCTAGATCTTAAAGA
>CALIIW010000271.1 GCA_938018185.1 uncultured Saprospiraceae bacterium | reverse complement strand
GAAGCTTCAAGCAAAGCTGATCTCTACGGATACAAAGTTGCTATGTCAAAAGATGGAAATGTAGTAGCAATTAGCGGAATTTATAACTCTGAAGTTCATAATATGGGTGGACATGTAGAGGTTTATAAATGGCTCAATGATAAATGGCTACAGGTAGGAAAAGATATTTATGGTACAAATGAAAATGATCAATGTGGTACATCCTTGGATCTTTCAGCAGATGGTAATATTATCTCGATTGGTTGCCCTTTTCATATTCCTGAGAATGGAGGCGGAGGACAAATGCTAGTTTATGATTTGAGTGATCCTTTAAAAATAGAATCTATTCAAATTAACAAAATAAATGTTTACCCTAATCCAAATAACAATATTCTATACATAGATTGCGAGCCTCAATCTGATTACGTAATTTACAATAACATAGGGATCGAAATAATGAGAGGGAAATATGAAGGTAGAATAAATACTAGTTACCTTAAACAAGGCTTATATCACATAAAAGTCAAATCAAATTATATCACATATTCTAATAAATTTATCAAATTATAACTCTGTAGCTCAAGGGCATGCCCTTGAGTATTTTGAAGAACTAACTACAAATAAACGATACCTAAAATCGATTCCATTTTTTTAACAAATTCACTTTTATTTCCAAACGAAATATTTTTAACTTTTAAAACTACAATTGGTTTCTTGGAATGCCCATTTTTATAAAAATGGATTTTCCCATATTTCAACATCACATCTTCAAATGCAAAATTTGAAATAAGCGCAAAAGGATGAATTAAGGTAATTGAATTATCCTTGTTTATGTAAATGGTTGGAGTCATTAAGAATTGTAACAATGGTAATGAGAAGAGAATAAACAAGATAAATTTTTCATCAAAGTCAATTGATTTTGAATAAAAATAACTTACTACTAAAGTTAATATGATCCAATAAATAAGAGTTTGAAAAAACTCAAAATAGTAGTGAATGCTTCTCCGTTTACTAATTCTGACTGTTAAATTATCTATTAATAATTGTAGCAAAAAAAATAGATAGGTCAAGAATGTTAAATGCAAGAATATAGATAAAAAATCAAAAGACAATTTATCAATAAAATAAGTTCTTATTGTATTAATCTTCACTCCATCAATAGGGTCTGCCGCCAAAAAGATCAAATAACTAATACAAAAGTAGCAGTATAAAATATAGGTATTTAATCTGTACTTAAAAAGATTCATTTATTTTTCCTTTTTCTCTTTTCTCTTTTCTCTTATTTCGTTCTCAAAAAACCACCACCTTCTCAACCCTCACTCTTCCTTCCGATTCCAACTTCACAAAATAAACACCTGAAGCGAAAGTTTGTGTTTGTGTTTGCGTTTGGCTTTGCATTCGAATCTTTTGCACCAACTTCTTATCACTACTATATATACTAATAGTTTCCACAGATCCGTCATGTTCAATTGTGAATTGTCCAGAACTTGGATTTGGATAAATATTTACTTCTGCAATTTCTTGAAGTTGTTCGCTTGAAGTTGGCATCGGCTGCAGACAATCGGAATAACAATTTCCAAACTCCGACCTTAGATAGCCGACTCCCTGATACATGTCATTCACATTTTCCAAATTACTATTTCCTGCTTTGTCGTAGACGGAGTATGCTATGACCAATTCATAGCGACCACCACCTCTAAAAATGAAAGGCCCTACGGAACCCAATACGCGTCTATCACCGGGAGGATTGCCTAAAGCGTATTCCGTATTGGGAGAGATGTTTGGATTTCCATCATAAAAAACTCCCCCAAAAGGCATGTCCGATCCGTCTTTCCACCTGCCATCTAGATAATTGTAATAGTCTTGCCCGGTGAAAGGTTCTCCCTCGTTTCCATCTCCATAAGGAATGGGCATGTGTCTGTTAAAATTAATATAGACCAAGGCATTATTCAAAAGTGTCCATGGCCCTCTTAACAAGGTTGTTGCTATGGCAGGAGCGCCTTGTTCATAACCATTGCCATTCAAGCAACTTGTATCATCGTCGTCAGCATTGTATCCATAGACTGTTCTAAATTCTTTTGATGCTCCCATGTAATCATCGTCCGGACAACCTATGTCAAAATCAGAAAAGACACCTAGGTAAGCTTCGTCCAATATTCCATCTACTCTATTTATCAAATAGTGTCTGACAAAAATAGTATTGCTCAATACCTCTCTATTCTCGCAATTAAAAACAAAATAAGAGGTATGTATTTCCAAATTGATAGGCAGCAATCCCGATTCTGTATGTTCTGTATTATCACTATATCTGCACCAAAGCATTTCATCTGGACTAGGTGCTGCTTCGTTCACACATCGAATTCCTATTTCTGGAAACTCTCCTATATCCGGTTCGTAAAGACCATTCTCATTTAAATCTGTAAAAGGTGCATAACTTTCATTTGCCTTAGGCATATCAAATCCGTTTTCCTCAAAGAAAAACGCATTGCCTTTTGCTGGCCAGCCGAAAATAGAAAGGTGCTCCTCATCCAATGTGCCGTCCATGTAATCTGCTTTAAAAGCATCAATTTCTTTTTTGGTAATTCTCCAGATTTTATTCCAATTTTCCTCGTTTACAAAATCAGACTTCCCATCGGTGTTGTACTTTTGAATGGCTCCCCTCAAATTCCCTTGCAAATCGTATCCTGCAATCCAAAGACCTGAGGACTTCATCAGATGAGTACTAGATCCTTTTGGATATTCAAATCCTTTTTCTTCTCCGAAGAATAAAAGTCCATTGGAGGTAAGTTGGGCTGTTATATTATTTGAAGATACCGTGGCTATGGCAGGCTCTACTTGAGCAGCCAATAGGCTTGTTAAAGACAAGAGTATTGTAAGGATGATGGCATTCTTCAAATTCATCTAATAAAGTTAAGGAAAAAAAATTGGGTTTGGGCTCGGTTAGGGCGTCTAATAAATGACAAGAAAGCACATAGGGTTCTATTTATATATTTATTGGCAAGAACTAGTTAAGGGTCTTAGACCAAGCATTAGTCGTAAGGTCTTAAATAAATTATTTGAATCACAGAAAGAGGAACCCAATAAAAATACTATCCAATCTTAAACGTGTACAGATTTCGCCATTCCGTTACACTGCAGTCGAAATTTAAAATTAAACTTGCCATTGATCCCTCCACTTCATTGCATTCCGTTCGGGATGACAAAATCACAGGACAAACTAAAACCTAAGTGTCTAAATTCATCTTTTCTATAATCCATTCTTCCTATCTTTGTCCTATGAATACTTTCGCCAAACTATTCTCTATACTGGAGATGACCACTGACATGGAGAAGAAGGTGGCTGTCTTGGCAAATTATTTGACAACTGCTCGGGACAAAGATAAAGTCTGGTGTATTGCCCTCTTATCAGGAAAGCGACCAAAGCGCTTGATTACGACCAAGACCTTAAAGGACTTTGCTGACACAGTCAAGCTTCATCCGGAGTGGCTCCTAGAGGAATCTTATCAAATTGTTGGAGACATGGCAGAAGCCATTGCCCTTTTAATTCCAAGCGCATCAAAAAAATCGGACTTGGCTCTATCTGATTGGATTGAATTAATCACTTCGCTATACGATGCGAAAGAGCTTGATTTAAAAAATGCAATAGTAAAAGCCTGGGATCAATTAAATACTGAAGAGCGTTTTGTTTTTAATAAACTAATAACTGGTGGTTTCAGAATGGAGATGCCCCAAAAATATCTTAGTAAAGCACTATCACAGGCTACCGGTAGAGATGAAAAATCACTGGCACATATTCTTAGTAGCGATTGGGGACCTGAAAGTGTCAGCTTTGAAGAATTAATTCTTCAAGAAAATCCTGCGGAGTCTATTTCAAAGCCATACCCTTTTCATCTAGCTTGCACCTTAGATATTGCCATAGAAGAATTAGGCAAAATAAAAGATTGGCAGGTTGAAAGAAAATGGAATGGCATCAGAGCACAGCTTATCATAAGAGATGAAAAAGTATTTGTCTGGTCTAGAACTGAAGAGCTGATTAGCCA
>CALIIW010000270.1 GCA_938018185.1 uncultured Saprospiraceae bacterium | reverse complement strand
AATTCTTAGATTAATACAATACTTTACAAAGCGGCGAATTTAATTCAGCCGCTTTTTTTATTTTCCTGCCTAAGGCTTTAGCATTAAAGCTTATACAAATTTAAAATATTACGTATTGGAAATTTTTAATTATTACAAAGGCTACATTTTGTATGCAGTTTATAATTAAATCGCCCCTATCTTTATATCAACAAATAAAGGAAACAAATTATCGAGCAAAACTAAAACCTCAAAATCGGATATGTTCATGGGATTATAATTTGTTGTAGTGGGCCGTTCAAATGAACGGCTCTTACTTTTTTAGGACCATACTTATTTATTATTCAACTTCATTCAGGACAAAACAAAATTTCAGACACTACAAGGCAGCAAAAAAATCTTTGATTTCAACAGCTTCTTCCGGTTTCATTCTTCCGCTTAAAACAAGCCTCATTTCTCTTCTTCTCAATGCCCCTTCATACCGCTCGATTTCCTCTTTAGATAGCGGCAGGACCGCTCTAACAGCCTGAGGTTTCTTTTTCTCATCATCTAAAGCAACGAAAGTGAAGTAAGCATGATTTGACTTCCTAGAATCATGACCTTTAATGTTCTCAGCATATACCTCAACAAAAATCTCAACCGAAGTATTGAATGCCCTAGTAACTTTTGCATTTAAGGTGATGACATCACCAATATGAATAGGTTTTTGAAAAGAAACATGATCAACGGAGGCAGTGACGACATGAGCTTCGCAATGCTTGCCAGCACAAATTCCAGCTACGATATCCATCCAGCGCATAAGATTGCCTCCCATGAGATTCCCTAAAGGGTTTGCATCATTGGGCATGATCATCTCTGTCATGATAGTTGCTGATTCGGTGATTTTCTTTCCTTTCATTTTTATTTGATCATTACACCTGATAAGTCTACAAAAGGTATGTTTGTAAAGTTCATGGGATCTATACTCCCTTTGACAAAAACATACTTTTTATCATACATGTAGTCATCTAATTGAAAACTGAGCATGTATTCATTTGTAATGTCAAATAATTTTCTTTGTATCGGCTCTATTAAAACAGCTTGTTTGGGACCAATCTGCTCAAAAAAGTAACGTAAGGTTGTTGTTTTGATATCTTCCTCCTCCAGTTTGCCATATCCTCTAGAATTGATCAATACATTCTTCATGGTACTACCTTTCATGTTTACTAAGTAAACATTCCATAACTCCCCATCTACTATTCCATCTCTTGGAATAATTGCAATTGCTACGTCTTCAACTTTTTTTATTGGAATATCTTTTTTCATTTCGAATTCTTTAAGCGTAATCAAACCCAAAAATCGTCGCAAAATGGGCTTTAATTTTTAATTTAACAAGTTCCATTTCTTGTTTTTTTCCTAATTCTTTGGACAAGGAAGTAACCATTCTATTATTGTCAACAATGCCACAAGGAATGATATGCTGAAAGTGTTCAAGTTGTGTATTAACATTAAAGGCCAATCCATGTAAACTAACCCATCTGCTCAAGTGAACGCCTATAGCGCAGATCTTGTGTTTTTCAGAATTCTCACCTTTTTCTAACCAAACTCCTGTATATCCACTTTCTCTGATTCCTTCTAAATTATATTCTTTAATTGTTCGTATAACGACCTCTTCCAGAGATCTTACATATTTATGAACATCCCTAAAAAAACATTCTAAATCAAAAATTGGATAAACAACTAGCTGGCCTGGACCATGATAAGTAATATCACCTCCTCGATTTATTTTGTAATACGAAATATTTTCCTTCTCCAAACCAGTCTCATTTAACAATAAATGACTTGCTGAGCCACTTTTACCTAAAGTAAATACTGGAGGATGCTCGCAAATTAAAAGATAATGTTGTCCCACATAGTTTTCTAAACTTCCATGTTCTTTTTCGTAAGATCTTTTTCTTTCAATTAGTTTTTTATTTAACTCTTGCTGATAATCCCATGCTTTCTTGTAGTCAATAAGCCCTAGATCCTCAAAATGCACACTATTTTTTATCTTATTCATCCCCATTTATCTATATAGTAAAAATTCTATCCATGTATTGCAACCATTTCCTGTAAATTTCCATCTTATTTTATAGAAATTTGCACTAATATTTTACCTTTGTCGCAATATTACTAATTGTTAATAGTGACTATAGCTAAAAATCTAACGTCATATAATTATCTTTTTATCAAAACTTAAAAATAATAAACAGTATGAGAAATCATCTAAACCAATTTAAGCTTATTCTTAGCTTAGTTTTTTCTTTTACATTGGTTTTTGTTAATGCCCAAGACGGGACGCCTTTTGGAGATTTACCTCCAACATCTGAGTACGGAAAATGCTATGCAAAATGTAAGATCCCAGATGTTTATGAGACTGTAACAGTTCAAAAACTAAAGAAAGAAGCAAGCACTAAGTTAATCAAAGTTCCTGCAGTTTATGAAACTGTAACTGAGACAATGTTAGCAAAAGAAGCTGGTACTAAGTACAAAACTATTCCTGCTACTTACAGAACTGTATCAGAACAAGTAATGGTTCACCCTGAAAAGGTAAAGATCAGAACTATCCCTGCTAGATACTCTACAGAATCTAAGCAAGTATTAGTTACTCCAGCAAGAGGTCAATGGGTAAGAAAGAAGAAGTCACCTAACTGCTTCTCTCAAAATCCTGATGATTGTTATGTAGCTTGTTACGAAGAAGTTCCTGCTGTTTATAGAACAGAAAAATACCAAGTCTTAGCTGAGCCTGCTAGACAAGAGCAAGATGTAACTCCTGCTGTTTACAAAACTGTAACTAAGCAAGTTATTGATCAACCAGCTAGAGTTGAAGAAATTCCAATTCCTGCAGAGTACAAGACGATTTCTAAGAAAGTTTTAGTTTCTCCTGAATCAACTAATCAAGAAACTATTCCTGCACAATTTACTGACGTAACTGAAAAGAGACTAGTTAGCAAAGGTGGATTTACAGTGTGGACTGAGATCCTTTGTGCTGAAAGAACTACTTCTTCTAAAGTACTTAGCGTACAAAGAGCATTAGCTGGTATGGGTTATAATCCAGGTCCTTCTGATGGTGTTATGGGAATGAAGACACAAACTGCTCTTAAGCAATTCCAAACTGATAAAGGATTACCAATTGGTAACCTTAACTTGGAAACATTGAAAGCATTAGGTGTTAGTCAGTAATTTAATCTGATATATTAATCATATTTCAAAGGCTTATCATCTCTTTTGGTGATAAGCCTTTGATTTTTTAAACGTGTTGCATGGGAATGGAATTCAAAGAATTTGGTTTTGTAGATGAATTGAACAATGGGCTTGAATCAATGGGATTTGTTGAGGCTACACCAATTCAAGAAATGGCCATTCCAATTATATTGGAAAACCACGATCTTCTAGCTTGCGCCCAAACAGGTACAGGCAAAACTGCCGCTTTCTTACTTCCTGTTTTACACAAAATCTCAAAGCAAAAGACTACAGGTATAAATACCTTGATCATTGTTCCAACCAGGGAACTTGCTCTGCAAATCGATCAACAAGTTGAAGCCTTATCTTACTTTATTGGATTAAGCTCTTTGCCTGTATACGGAGGAGGAGAAAAACAAGATTGGGAGAATCAAAAGAAAGCACTCATCAAAGGGGCAGATATTGTTATTGCCACTCCCGGACGTTTAATAGCTCATCTTCAGCTAGGTTATTGCAAATTTGACTCTCTAAAACACCTTGTGCTGGATGAAGCAGATCGAATGCTGGATATGGGTTTTATGAATGATATCCTTTCAATCATTAGCCATATCCCTAAAGAAAGACAAAATCTACTTTTCTCAGCGACAATGCCTTCTAAAATTAGAGGCTTGACTCAAAAGATTCTTGTAAAGCCTAAAAGTATAAACATTGCCATTTCTAAACCTGCTGCAGGTGTGCTTCAAGGAGCTTACTTAATTTATGAAAAAGACAAGATGGAACTACTAGATCTTTTACTTAAGGGTAAAAGAGAGAAGTACCAATCTGTTCTTATATTTTCTTCTACTAAAAAGGCCGTTTCTACCATTGCCAATGGACTGAGAAGAAAAAGATATGATATCGCAGGCATTTCCTCTGATCTTGAACAAAAACAGCGTGAACAGGTCCTTTTAGACTTTAGAAACAAAAAGACTCAAATACTTGTGGCCACTGATATCCTTGCAAGGGGGATTGACATTCAAGACATCAACTTGGTCATTAATTTTGATGTGCCAGGGGATGCGGAAGACTATGTGCATAGAATTGGACGTACTGCTCGCGCAAATACAACAGGTGTTGCACTTACGCTCATTAACCAAAAAGACTGTGGAAAATTCATGGACATCGAAAAGATGATTGAAACCACAGTACAAAAAATTCCATTGCCTAAAGAATTAGGAGAGTCTCCAGAATATAAGATATCTAGAGGTGGAGGTGGAAGAGGTAATTATAGCAACAAAGGAAGAAAGTCTGGTGGCAATAGCAATTACAAAGGCAAGAAAAAGCCTTTCAAGAAACGATAATCTTAATTCATTTCTTCTGATCTATTATTCTCAATCTTACACTTATCCTCTTCGTTTAGGACTCTTAGAATGCGTTTAATTCTAATAAATAAATGGAATCTCCAATTTCAAAATATTCTTTTCAGCTTTTTTAAATTGTTCTCTGGAGGTATGATAAGTGAATTTCTTATTCTCAATAAGAACAGATAAGTTCTCATTGTAAGCACGGTCATCTAAAGAGTCTTCAATTAAAAATGTATAACATCCTTTTTGGGTAAATTCTATTTCATCTGCCTCAATTCTAAAACCATTTTCATCAAGAGATCTATCTAAGATTTCTAGTACTATCTTTCCATCAGGATCTAGTATTTTTATATCTACGACATTCTTTTCGCTCACATCAGTAATGGTAAAGATTAGTTGATTGTTCTTGCCGTGTGAAGGACCATATATTTTTTGTTTGTAAATATTGTTCTTTTTTCTTCGATCTTTTCTACTGTTTGGATTTCGAGACACAACTTTAATTTCCATTTCACCTTTGACCTCAATAGATTCAAATCTCAGATCAATAACATCGTAAGTATCAGCATTGCCTGTCCAGGTTTTAGTACTAACTAAGTTGTCATTAATATATAAGTCCACATCAAAGCTAGTTAATGGACTTGTACCTAAGTTTTGAAATTTAAAACTTGGATTGATCTCCCCACAACTAAGCTCATTCAGCAGATGGCTGATTGCTGCCACATTATTTTTTTTCTTTACCAAATAATGTTTGTGCTGCTCTTTTATTTTAACCAATTCCTCAAAAGGTACTTGCTTCACTTCCTTAACCAATTGATTTGGAAAAACCATGAAAACAGTAGGGTAATATAAGACCTTATAATCCTTCATGATTTTAGAATTTTTATCCGCTGCGATAGGGAGATTTGCTATTTCTCGCCAATTACCTTGTGTCATCTTTTTACATTTCGGATCACCCTTTATGCAATCTTCACTTGAGCCGGAACCTTCTATTAATAAAACGACAAGATCTTTTTTTCCATCGGGGCCATAGATTTTGTTCATCTTTTGCAATGCTCCTGAATTCACATAGTCCCAACAAGGAGGACACCATGCACCAAAGATGTCAACCAAAACAATTTTTCCTTGATCGAGATATTCAAAAAGCTGGTGTTCTTGTCCATTCAAATCGGTAATTGTAAAATCTATTGCAGTGGAATTTTCAACGATTTGAGAAGAAAGAGTATTGATACAAAAACAATTTAGTACCAAGAAGAAAAGAAGGTTTTTCATAGTTTTTATATTTTTAACAAAATATTTGGCTTCTTGGATAAGCCATAAAAATAAGCATTAATCAAAGGAGTAACAATGTAGAAATAATAAGTTTTTGTTAAAAAAGAGAATTAATATTTTTTTTGCATTTTCATCACAAAGAATTCTCAATTCAAATTAAGTGTATCTTTGATTTTAGTTATAATTTAACTTATGTACTTTACAATAGTTTAAAAATAAAATGAAGAATATATTTCTGATCTGCCTTGTTTTATCATTATTATCTTGTGGAGATGATGATGTTTTGACTCAAAACACAAACCTGGAGCAATACCTCGAAATGAATGCTGATCGCAGCCCTGCTGATCTTATAGCTTGTGCAGGAGGAAAAGAAAACGGCTTATTTAACATAGCACTTGAACCAACCTCCGTGTTCTTTTACCCAATTGCAGGAGCCTCAGACTTTAGATATTTTGAAACTACTAATGTTGCTGATTCTTTAGATTTTTCTAAGTACATAGAAAAAGAATTAGTTGCAGAACCCATTTTTAACGGCTACTTGTGGAAGTTTAATAATCTTGATTTTGAAGGTGAACGGATGGGCGTGGTCACTTATATTACGCCTGGTAACTTACATACTTGCACGCCTATTCGTCTGAAAACAAATGTTAAGCCGACAGAAGTAAACCCGTCTTTAGCAATGGTGGATGTTAATGGAATTAATCCAATCTTTCAATGGGAAGATGGATTGATAGATGATACTGTTATTTATTTTCAGATCATTTCTGATAGTGAAGGGAACTTGATTTCAGGTACCTATACTTATGAAAGAAAGTTCACTTTTTATGAACTTGATAATGTTGTTTTAAATATTACTGATCCTAAGGCTAATACTGTTCTTGAACCAAACACAGAATATGGATTTACATTAATGGCAGTCAGTGAAGATAACTGGGTAAATTTATTTTCTGAATTTAATTTTACTACTGAGTAGGATTTAGATTTTAATCTATATTCTTTAATAGTAGAGATTTCCAAATTAATTTTTCACTATCTTTTTAACAGCTATCTGCTCTCCATTCATTGTTGATACTCTAATAATATAAATACCATTTGGAATTTGAGCAGTACTCAAAACTAATTCGGTTTGATCTTGTTTATTTATTCGGTTTGAAAGTAAACTTACACCATGAATATTTTCTAAACTAACAGTTCCAATATTCTCAAAACCAGATAGATTTATTTTTAGATTATCCTGAATAGGATTTGGAAAAACAACTAATGAATTAACTACTTCCTCAAGACTTTTTACCCTTGTTAGTTCATCTACTATTGTAACACAGTAATCTTCAACCTCTCCTTCTTGAGAACTGCTAGATGAACAAGGTCCAAAAATAGGATTTAAGGAAAAAATGATTCTAATTCGACTTAAACCAATTACAGCAGATAGGGGAATGTCTACTACACGTTCTAGAGCTGCTCCAACAGCAGCAGTTTCATCTAATAGAAGTTCTTCATCAGAAAATTCAGAATCTCCATCAAAATCCATAAAAACTTTTGTCCTATAGTTTTGTGCAGAACCAGAGATATTTGGATTTATCATTAATTCAAAACTCCCTCCAATACTAACTTCTACCTCAGATGAGTTTGTAAACTCCTCATAGCCTTCGTTATCTCCTGATTGATTTGTATAATCATTAATCGAAACAGATTCCAGGAAAGCATTTTGTGACTCAAAGGAAGTAAGCTCACAAAAAGTTTTATCCAAACAAACTCCGCAGCCAATAGTCCTGAAAGGAACCACTTGGGAATAACTGTCTCCATCATCCCCACAATTTGTATGCACTCTAAATTCATAATTTGTGCAAGGACTGAGATCATTTATTGTATTTAATGATTCAGTAGTTTCGACTGTAAGCCATTCTGCTCCTTCTTCTCGCCATTGAAAATGATCAATCTCCCCAGAAATAGATTCAGACCAAAACAAACCAGCAGAACTCTCTGTAATGTCCGTTGTAAAAATTCTAATTGGTGCCAAACAAGAAACAGTGCTGATGTCAAATTTGAACATAGGTTCATCTGAACCACCATCAACATATCCGATGCCTCCAAAGTAATACAGAAAATCGTCAATGATAAAAGAGGAACATGCCCAACGATGCATTTCTCTTTCAAAAGGAAGATCAATCCATTGGTCTGTACCTGGGTCATACATCAAAAAACTATTTTCTTCTAATGCAGTATGGTCCACTTTGTCTCCCGATAAAATAAAGCCTTTTCCTTTATGACTAAATTGTGTTCCAGCAACTCTTCCTCCTGGAAAATCATCAATAGCTGACCAAGTTTCATTTATAATATCCCACTTCAACCAATTTCCACGATGACCTCCACCAACATATATTGCATCATCAATTCCAAACTGGTAGGGGTGATGTCTTCTTTCCCCTAACATATCTTCTTTTTGTTCCCAAGTTTGAGTTGCAAAATCAAAAATCCACCAATCCTTTAGATCTCCATTATTGCCAGATCCCGCTCCCATAAATATCTTATTGTTATGGGCGACAAAGGCCGGATGACCACGACCTTCACAAGGGCATGTTGGAAGCTCTTTATATTCGTTTGTGATAGGATCATATTCCCAAACATCGTTTCGGTCAGTTCCAAAACCAAAATAATATTTACCATTCATATCATCACCTATGGCAAAACCCCTCGACCTTGCTGGAGTAAGTCCTTTTTCCGTCCAGCTATCTGATAATGGATCATATTCCCACATCATATTTCCAGATTGTCCATTGATGGTTTCTGATTGACCTTGGACTACATAAGCTTTTCCATTAAGACCAAAACCATTGGTGTGATGATTTATGAAAGGTACATCATGCAGTTTTGTCCATTGACCAAAAAGAAATATAGATGGGAATAAGAAACAAAGTAAGAGGATAAGTTTTTGCATTTTTATTTTGTTTAGAGACCTTCAAAAAAAAATCCTACTGCACATCAAAATGTTTATAAAAACAATTAGATGCATAGTAGGATTTTTTAAATTTTTCTATTCTTAGTGCTTAGTTTCTAACTATTTTTTTCGAAGCAATTTGACTTCCATCAGTTGCAAATAATCTAAGTAGATAGATACCATTTGGAACTTGCCCTGTCGGTAAAATCAATTGATCTTTTGCTTTTGCATCCAAAGTTCTGGATAACATGTTAACTCCATGAATGTTTTCAAGACTTACACTTTCAACATTTTCTAAATTTGATAAATCTATTTGGATATTATCATGAAAAGGATTTGGGAAAACAGATACTTGATCTGACAATAAATCAAATGCAGTTTTAATAGAAGTAGGACCTTCTACTATGGTTACACAATAATCTTCCACTTCACCTTTTTGAATCCCCGGATTGTTACAAGGACTACTAATGTCATCAAGGTTTAATATTACCCTTAATCGTGTAAGGCCTTCTAATGCATCTTCTGAAACCTGCAGTGTTCTTGTAGCACCATCTCCTGTCTCAATAAGTTCATCTAGTATCAACTCCTCGTCTCCAAATTCACCATCAGCATTACTATCAATCCATACTTTCATGTAATGACTTTGATTAAAACCACTGATTACTGGTTCATAAGTTAAGTCAAATGATCCGCCTTTTCCAATTTCTACACCATTAGAATTTGTAAATATACCATAGCCATCATTATTTTCTGAGACATTAGTGTAAGCATCTATTGACACAGAATTCAAGTAGGCTGATAAAGAAGAATAGACACCCAAGTCACAAAAGTCATTGTCAATGCAAGCACCACAACCTGTTGTTGTAAAAGATTCTATTTCAGAATAGGAATCTCCATCAGCTCCACAATTAATATGAACCCTAAATTCATAATCTGTACAGCCTTCAAGGTTTTCTAAGGTGTAAAGGGATTCACTCGTCTCAACGGTTGTCCATGCTCCTCCTACTTCTCTCCATTGAAAATGATCAGTAGCTCCAGATGGTCCTTCCGACCAAAATAAGCCGGCTGTATTATCTGTAATCTCTGTTGTCAAAACACGTGTTGGTGCTAAACATTTAACAGTAGTTAAGTCAAACTTCCACATATTAAGATCGTTTCCTCCTGGATTGGCTCCAAAACCACCAAAGTAGAAAAGGTCATCTCCTATTATAAAAGAAGAACCTGCCCATCTGTGCATGGAGCTCTCAAAAGGAAGCTCATACCATTCATCACCTGCAGGGTCATACATCAAAAAGTTCTTTTCAACCAAAGGAGTGTGGTCTTCTAAGTCTCCAGACAAAACAAAACCTTTTCCATTGTATGAAAATTGTGTACCAGCAACTCTTGATCCAGGAAAATCATCTATTGCCGTCCATGTTTCGGCATTTATATCCCATTTAATCCAATTACCACGATGTCCACCTCCCACATAAACTGCGTCGTCTATTGCAAATTGATAAGGATGATGTCTTCTTTCTCCTGGCATATTTGCTTTTTGCTCCCATGTCGCAGTTGCAAAGTCATATACCCACCAATCATTCAAGTTACCAGCGTCTCCGGAACCAGCTCCCATAAAAATTTTATCGTTATGAGCTATGAATGCAGGATGTCCGCGTGTTACTCCTGGGCAAGGTGGTAATTCTGTGAATTCCAAAGTTTCAGGATCAAACTCCCAAACATCTCTCCTGTCAAAACCAAAACCAAAATAATATTTACCATCCATGTCATCTCCTATAGCATAACCTCTTGCTATTGATGGAGCTAAACCTAAAGCGGTCCATGTATCTACTTGAGGATCATATTCCCACAACATATTACCTTCTTGACCATCTACTATTTCTGATATTCCTTGTATAGAATAAGCTTTACCATTTATACCAAAACCATTGGTGTGGTGATTAACGAATGGGGCGTCATTTAACTGAGTCCATTGCCCAAAAAGACAAGTGATTGAGAAAATAAAAAATAATAAGAGTATAGGTTTTCGCATTTTTGAAAATATTTAAATGTTTAATTTTTTATAGAATAAAAGTTTCTAGAATTTTAATATAGTTCATTATCGCTTACTTAGGTAAAAATAACAGACTTATTCGAACAAATGAAAGAAGCTATGGAAGTTATCCGTCAAACTATCAAAGAAATCTTAAGTAAGACTCTAATTTATCAATTTTTCACCATCTTTCTTAGAGCTAATTGTCTTCTGTCTTTCTAAAGCTTGCTTAGTGCTCAAAGATTGAGTCAACTTCAATAATTATCGCGTCGTATTCTTGACATTTGCCAATAGATATTTATCATCTTTTTTGAATGAAATGGTAAAATAGAAGTTCAGTTGACAGCTTTATTGAATAGAGCTTAAGCTAGATCAAAGCTGGATGCCTTCTTTTATAAAATAGAATTGGATTTATGGTTTTTCTAAACCAATTTCTTCTGCTTTGTTTAACATAAATTGATAGGCTTGATCTCTTTCATTTGGGATTACCCCATCTAGAATGGCATCTTTAATGGCTGATTTCAAAATGCCTACTTCTCTAGAAGGTTGAATCTTAAAAATATCCATAATTTCATCTCCACTAATTGGCGGTTGCCAATTTCTAATATGGTCTTTCTCTTCTACCTCTACCATTCGTTGTTTGACAAAGACATAGTTTTCTAGATAACGTTTTACTTTATTAGGGTTTTTAGAGGTGATGTCTGCTTCGCACAAGATCATTAATGAGTCGATATCTTCTCCTGCTTCAAAAAGAAGTTTACGAACTGCGGCATCGGTAATATTTTCCTTGGTCAGACTTATCGGGCGCAAATGAAGTTTAACCATTTTTTGGATGAATTTCATCTTGCCATCGAGTGGCAAACGGAGTCTCCTAAAGATACGAGGCACCATCGCTGCACCTAGGCCATCATGTCCATGAAAAGTCCAACCAATGCTCGGTTCAAATCTTTTTGTTGGAGGTTTTGCAATGTCATGCATAATAGCCGCCCACCGAAGCCAAAGATCATCGGTTTTTTTGCAAATATTGTCTAATACTTCAAGCGTGTGATAGAAATTATCCTTGTGCCCTTTACCTTCTTTGAAATCTACCCCTTGCAACTTGACCATTTCTGGAAAGAATACATGTAGCAACCCAGTATCAAATAGTAATTTAAAGCCAGTCGATGGGGTAGGAGTCATTATGATCTTATTGACTTCAACAATGATTCGTTCCATTGAGACGATTTCAAGGCGCTTTGAATTTTTTTTAATCGAAGCCAAAGTAGCTGGATCAATTTTGAAGCCTAATTGAGTAGCAAACCTAATGGCACGCATCATTCTTAGTGGATCATCCGAAAATGTTTTGCCTGGTTCTAAAGGTGTTATGATTTTCTTCTCACTCAAATGTTGAATCCCATTAAAAGGATCGATGAGTGTGCCAAAGTCATTATCATTTAAGCTAACCGCAAGTGCATTGATCGTAAAGTCTCTTCGATTTTGATCGTCTTGCAAACTGCCGTCTTCTACGGATGGTTTTCTTGAATCCATTCGATAGGATTCTTTTCGAGCTCCTACAAATTCAATCTCCAAGTCTTTGTGTTTAAGCATTGCTGTTCCAAAACGCTTGAATACAGTAACTCTTGGCTTGGGTCTAAGTTGCATGGCTACCGCTTGTGCCAATTCAATACCACTGCCAATACACACAACATCAAGATCTTTTGAAGGCCTAGCAAGTAGCCGATCTCTGACATATCCTCCAACAATATATGCAGGATACTCAAGATCATTTGCCTCCTTACTTATCAGTTGTAGGATTTCTTTTTCGTATGTTTTAATCTCAAAAATCAATATCAGGTATTTGTAGTACTAAACTTGAACGCCATATCGAGCGACGATTTCATCTAAAGTCTCAAATATAAGACTTGGTTCATCCAATGTTACCAATCGTGTTCTAAAAGGTTTAATATGTGGTAGTCCTCTAAAATAATTTGTATAGTGTCTTCTCATTTCTAAAATACCAAGCACTGGCCCTTTCCATTCTAAAGAATGAATCAAATGTTTTTTAACCGTAGCAACTTTTTCTTCGATTCCAGGTTTCTCCAAATGCTCACCAGTTTTGAAAAAATGCTTTATCTCATTAAAAATCCAAGGATTTCCAATACTTGCTCTTCCTATCATGATTCCATCAACACCGTATCTGTTTCTATATTCTAGGGCTTTTTCTGGACTATTAATGTCTCCATTTCCAAAAATAGGAATATGAATTCTTGGATTGTTAGCAATTTCTCCGATCAGGGTCCAATCTGCCTCTCCTTTATACATTTGTTTCCTGGTTCTACCATGTATGGAAAGTGCCTTAATCCCAACATCTTGTAACCGCTCTGCTACTTCATTGATTTTAATGGTATTTTCATCCCATCCAAGCCTTGTTTTTACTGTAACAGGCAATTTTGTGGCATTTACAACCGCCTTGGTAAGTTCAATCATTCTTGGAATATCCTGCAGAATGCCAGCTCCAGCGCACTTATTTACTACTTTTTTGACTGGACAACCATAATTTATGTCCAGAACCTCTGGTTTGGCTTCTTCGACGATTTCAGCAGCCCGCATCATACTGTCCAGATTTGCACCAAAGATTTGTATGCCTATCGGACGTTCTTGTGGGTAAATGTCCAGTTTTTGCACAGATTTATGTGCATCTCGGATCAAACCTTCCACAGAAATAAACTCCGTATACATCATATCTGCACCGTTTTCCTTGCATACAGCTCTAAATGGAGGATCTGATACATCTTCCATCGGTGCTAAAAGCAGAGGAAATTCTCCTAATTCTATGTCGCCTATTTTTACCAATTATTTGATTTTAACAGCAAAATTCAGAATGTAATTCCGCTATTGCAATTTAAATGCTTATTATTTTTAAAATAACAGCTTTTATATCAATTTTCTATCACATTGTTGAAAGATTTCAAATGGGTTCTTGGATATTATTTTTGTTAGCAAAATTAATTAACAATTATCCAACAATTTTCCTCTATAAGAGTAGATAAATTTTAATTTTGTTGTTTTTAAAACAAATGCCCTTTTTTCTCAATCATACAGCTTGGTTAAAAGGTATAATTTTAAAATATAAATAGCATGTTTAAGTCCTTTCTCGGTCACAGTCCTCGTTGGTTCAAATTAGTAATGATTGGTTTTCTAATTTTTAATATAATTAGTGTCCCTTTACTTGGTAAAACGATTACTGCTTGGATAATAATTGGTGAATTTATTTTCACCTTAGCTATGGCTTTAAAATGTTATCCATTATTAACTGGTGGCCTTTTAGCAATTGAAGTACTGTTCTTAAATCTTACTACCGCCAAACACGCTTATCATGAAGTAGAACAAAACTTAGAGGTTATTCTTCTTTTGGTATTCATGGTAGCCGGTATCTATTTTATGAAACCCTTATTGATGTTTATCTTTTCAAAGGTATTCACCAAGATTAAATCAAAAGTAGTTTTATCTCTGCTCTTCGTATTTTTATCGGCTGTATTGTCTGCCTTTTTGGATGCATTAACCGTAACAGCAGTTTTAATTTCTGTAACAGTTGGCTTTTATGGCGTATATCATAAAATTCATTCTAGTAGGGTAGCTGATTATGACGAGGATGGTGTTTTAGATTCAAAAGAACTTTCCGGAGAAACTTTAGAACAATTCAGGTCGTTCCTGAGATCTTTAATAATGCATGGTGTGGTTGGTACAGCTTTAGGTGGTGTTTGTACTTTAGTAGGAGAGCCTCAAAATCTGTTGATTGGGGAAAGAATGGGATGGGACTTTGTAGAATTTTTCAAGCAGATGGCACCTATTACCATGCCTGTTTTAGGGGCTGGTTTACTTACGACTATATTTTTAGAAAAAACCAAAACTTTTGGATTTGGAGAACAACTTCCTGAGGTAGCGAGAGAGATTATTGAAAAGTACACGGAAGAGATGGATGAAAAAAGAACGGATGCTCAAAAGTATCACCTTATGGTTCAGGCAGTTTCTGCAATTCTCTTAATCATTGGATTGGCGCTTCACCTAGCTCCTGTTGGTTTTATTGGTCTTGGGTTAATAATTATTCAAACAGCGTTTATTGGGATTACTGAGGAGCATCATTTAGGAAAAGCCTTTGAGGAAGCACTTCCTTTTACTGGTTTGTTAGTTGTGTTTTTTGTCATCGTTGCTATGATTCACGATCAACATTTATTTAAACCTATTATTGACGCGGCATTAGCAATGGATATCTCTAAGCAACCTGCTATGTTTTATCTTGCAAATGGAATCTTATCTATGATTTCTGATAATGTTTTTGTTGCGACAGTTTACATTGGTGAAGTTAAAGCGGCCTTTGATTCAGGTGCCATAGATAGAGAGCATTTTGAGAAACTTGCCATAGCAATCAACACGGGAACAAATTTACCTTCCGTGGCAACTCCTAACGGTCAAGCAGCATTTTTATTCTTGCTTACTTCAGCAATTGCACCACTGATTAACTTATCTTATTTCAAAATGGTGAAGATGGCTTTTCCATATACAATCGTTTTAGGTGGAGTAGGTTTGATAGGCGTGATTTATCATTTGTCGTAATCAACAAAACATTTATTATATAATAAAAAAGGACAAGCTATTTTCTAGCTTGTCCTTTTTTTAGGGATTGTCAGATAAAACTTAAACCATTGAAAATAAACTTTTGATGATTGTGCAACCTAAATTCGTTACCTCGTTTCTAGCGGAAATGGCTGAAAAATCACATAATCCTCCAAAGCCATTTGTCATGATTTTAAAAAAAATCACGCCAAATGAATTCTGCTCATTTCTTAACTCAGTGTTTACACACTGGGCTACAATAATGTCACGCCTCTGGCGTTTTCAGCCTTATTACTGAATACCCCCTTTTTAGTTTCATGGAAAGCCTAAGCTGTTTTCAAAAGAGCCCAAGAAAAAATCCGTGCAATCCGAGTAATCCATCAATAATCCGTGTTCTAAAACACATACTTAATCTGCCCTTTAACCTCCGTTCGATTCTGTCCATCAATTTCGTTCAAAATAGAACCAATGTTATCGGTATTAGCCCAGTGGGTTTGAGCTATTCTAGCCTCTAAAGTAAGATTTCTTATCCCTTTGTATCTTAAATTAATGTAATAACGAGTACCTTGATTATAATAACTAGGAATAGAAAAACTATACAATAAATCATTTTCATAGGCAAAAGCTCTAGCGTCAAAACTATCAATATCGAAATAAGCAATCCTCCCAGTTAAAGACAATG
>CALIIW010000269.1 GCA_938018185.1 uncultured Saprospiraceae bacterium | reverse complement strand
ACAGATGTCGCTCCGGCAAATCCTCAAGCGGATTGGATACATGCTAACTCTTTAGATTATAATCCAAAACTTGATCAGATCTTATTTTCTTCTAGAAACATGAATGAGGTTTTTGTTATTGACCATAGCACAACAAGCTTGGAAGCTGCATCAGATAGTGGAGGCAAATATGGTAAAGGTGGAAATTTTTTATATCGATATGGTAATCCTCAATCCTATAAAATGGGAGATGAATCAGACCGTATTTTATTTAGCCAGCATGATGCACACTGGGTAGAAGCAGGCCTACCTGGAGAAGGAAATATAATGTTGTTCAATAATGGTATTGGTAGACTTGAAGGGAACATAAGTACAGTCATTGAATTTGTGCCACCAATTGATGTTAATGGCAATTATATTTTGAATGACAGTATCTATGGTCCAGAGGAACTTTTATGGTCCTATGGACTTGGGGAAGATGATTTTGAATTTTTTTCACATAGGATTTCCGGTGTACAAAGGCAGCCAAATGGCAACAGCTTGATCTGTATTGGCAATGAAGGCACTTTCATAGAAATTGATAAAAATAAAGACATCGTTTGGTATTATATCAATCCGCTTAGATCAGGAACACCTGTGGAGATAGGTCAACAACTTAGTCAGAATGAAGTTTTTAGAGCCTATAAATATGGTGCTGACTTTGATGGCTTTGCAAATAAAGAATTAATTGCTGGTCCGCGTTTAGAGATTAGCAAAGATCCAGTTCCATGCGAGCTATTCCCATTTCCATTAGCTTCAGCTCAAGTAAAACAACTGAAAGAAAAGCTTATAATTTCAAATCCTGTAGAGACAAGTATTTATCTATTGGATGATTTTGCGAGCGGAAGTAATTATTTAATTTATGATCTTTCAGGCGAATTAAAACAAAAAGGAATTTTGAATATTGGTCAAAAGAGTATCGATGCCTCTTTCTTACCTTCGGGTATGTATATTATTCATTTACAGAATCAAAATGCAAAACATTTTAGTAGTGAAAAATTCATTAAACTATGACAAGAACTTTACTCCTATTAATCTTTTTATTTTTATGTAAGTTGAACAGCTATGCACAAGACAATACTGTTGGACTGCTTTACTATGATCCAAGTTCAACCTCTGAAGGCTTCAATTTTATCTATCCACACAATCAGCCCAATGCTTACTTACTAGATATGTGCGGACAAATTGTAAACCAATGGACGGATGATGTTGATTTTCGTCCCGGCAATACCGCTTACATCACACCAGATGGCAAACTTATAAAAACCAAAAGGTCCGCTACCATAACCTCTGATCCAATTTGGGCTGGAGGAGGAGGTGCCTATGTTGAAATATATGATTGGGATAACAATTTGGAATGGTCCTATTTTGTTAATGATGCTAATGAAAGATTGCATCATGACATTGCTGTAAAGGATAATGGGAACATCCTTATGGTTGTTTGGGAATACAAATCTGTTGAGGAGGTCATCCAGGCAGGAAGAGATACTTCTACTCTAGTAGATGGCACTATGTGGCCTGATAAAGTTATAGAAGTAAATCCTACTACAAATGAAATTGTTTGGGAGTGGCATACTTGGGATCATTTGATTCAAGATTTTGATCCAACAAAAGACAATTACGGCGTTGTTGCTGATCATCCTGAAAGAATCAATATTAATTATGATGACAATGCTGGAAAAGCAGATTGGATGCATACAAACGCCATTGACTTTCACGAAGAGACAAAACAAGTTTTAATTAGTGTACCGACTTTTCATGAAATTTGGATCATAGACAATACCACCACAACTGAACAAGCCGCTTCTTCTGTTGGTGGTTTTGGAAATAGAGGTGGAGATCTAATGTATCGATGGGGTAACCCTGCTGCTCATGACAATGGGACTGCTGAAGATCAAAAACTATTTTACCAGCACGATGCCAGATGGGTAGATGATTTTTTAAGTCCTGCTCATCCACATTTTGGAAAAATCTCTGTCTTTAATAACAGGGTGGGTGATGATTTTTCTACAGCTAACATTTTAGATCCAGGTTGGGACATGTATAAGTGGACTTATCTTACGGCAAACAATGAATGGGGTCCTTTTGATTTTGACTTAACAATAACTCATCCAACACCAACCGAAATGTGGTCTACTGGATTATCTTCTTTCCAAACTCTGGACAATGGTAATTATCTAATTTGCGTTGGTCGTTTTGGATATTCTTTTGAAATTGCCCCCAATGGAGAAATCGTTTGGGAGTACAAAACACCAACCAATGGCCAAGCTTTGGCAACGCAAGGTGACCTACTAGAAATAAACAACAACTTGACATTCAGGATGGCAAGATATCCCCTAGACTACAAAGCCTTTGAAAATCGCTCTATGGATCCAATTGGCTTTCTCGAACTTGAACCCAATCTAGATTATTGTGGCTTGGTATTGTCTACTGGTCAAACACCAATGTTTTATGACCTCAAAGTTTTTCCAAATCCTGCAAATGATTTCTTGACCATTGAATACAATACGGGCAAATCTGTTGACATCCGCATTTTTGATTTAATGGGTAGAGAAATGTATAACATGACCGCGAAGGGTGGTCGTTCCTATGTGGATATTTCAAATTGGGCAACGGGAGTTTATATGGTAGAGATTGATAAGATGGAGATGAGAAAGCTTATTGTGCAGAAGCATTAAGAAGCATATAAGATTTATAAGTTGAGAGCTTTTTAGGCTTATGCTAAGTTTTCATATAAGTTATTCTTGAAATTTTGAACCACATAGCGCACAATAGGATTTCACATAGACACATTAGTATTGTTGCTCTTGATCAAAACAGCTTGCTATAATTTTTTTTTAGAATCAAAAGATAACTTTTATATTTTCCGTTTTCCAATTACCGTTTTATCTTTTTAAAACCATTCAACTCTGTGGCCCAAAACAAGTTGCCAGACAATGGTTATTCCTGCCAAAAGAATATAGGCATACCTCCGGATGAAGGTCTTTAATTTTTTCTTATTGGGCTGCCATCCGAATTTTTCGAATACAAAGGAGTACAGCGTTGCATCTTCGTCTTCGTCCATGGCATGCTTTCTATTCACAAAACATTCTTTAAATATTAGAAATTGCAAAACGACAATGCTATAACTGATAAGCATCAAACGCCAGTCGCATATAAATGGACCCAACCATGCAAGAATTGTGATCAATATATGAAACCAGAAAAATAAGTTAAAGGATGTTCCTGTTTTTGTTGTCATTAGATAAATGTTACTACATTTATTAAAGGTAAGTTTGAAGATATGACATGCCACTGTTCTCCTCTGTTTTCAGAAAGGTATAAATTCCCAGTTGTCGTTCCAAAAGCTATCGTGTCCTCTTTTTTGTCTAAAGCGTGCCGATAAACTAAATCGAAAGAGGAATCCTTCGGAAGGCCTTTTGATTTGGAGGTCCAAGTTTTTCCAGAATCCGTAGTATGAAAAACACGGAGTTGTTGATCAACAGCAACTCTGGTTTCGTCTGAGATTGCGGGAACGATCCAAGCTTCCTCCGTATTGATCTCATCAGGGACAATGGCAAAGCCGAAATGAGCAGCCTCTCCTTCTTTGGACGCCAGCTCCCATTGTTCCGCTCCGGATATAGTTTTAAAAACACCACAATGGTTTTGCTGCCACAAGACCTCTGGCTGGCTTTTCACCATCAGTAAACGATGTGGGTCATGTCCAATCTCTGGCTCCCGTTCTGGTAGAAATGTTACCACGCATCCTTTATTTTTAGCTTCCCATGTTTTGCCTCCATCCTTAGTCATGAAAACGCCAGCAACAGAAATGCCAATATAAATGTGGTCTCTGTTTTCAGGGTGAATTTCTATTGAGTGAATTATCGGTTCGTCCCATCCTCCGCCAAACCATTGATTTGGATTTTGCCTCGATGGCAAATTCCAAAGAGCCTCATTGAGTTGAAAAGATTTGCCTCCATCTTCCGTTTTAAACAAGGCGCCGGGTCTTGTACCTATCCAAACCGTGCCTACTTCTTCTTTTGCTCCTTCTTGAATACAAAAGATATCTTGCACTTTTGCTGGCACTCCTTCTTTAAACTCTGATCCATCAGGAAATTTTGGTGCTTCGATCTCAGACCAATTCAAACCTTCATCTTTAGACAAGTGTAATTTGA
This sequence comes from uncultured Saprospiraceae bacterium, assembly GCA_938018185.1. Classification (GTDB taxonomy): domain Bacteria; phylum Bacteroidota; class Bacteroidia; order Chitinophagales; family Saprospiraceae; genus JALZVN01. The sequence goes on along the minus strand of CALIIW010000269.1, from coordinate 25,691 downwards.
TGCCCCAGTGTCCGTGATTGAGAGCCGCCCACCAAAAGCCAGTACGGCTGTCTCTTAAAAAAGCGGAGACTGGTATTCCTAAAAAATGAGTGGCAATATGACTCCATCTGTTTGCCTTTTTTGAATAGACAATTAGTCCTTTTTTGGATCCAATGATTAAATGATTTCCTGACATATAATAGGAATTAAGTGTGTCAATGAGCTCGAAAGCTTTTAATTACTGTGCTAATATAATAAATGATGGAATGAAAATTATGGATATTCCTTTGACTCACTGCGTTCAGCTATAAATGAAAGGTAGTTTCATGGATTTTTATCTTGTCTGTCCCGAGCATAATCCTCGGGTGGAAAAATCTTATGAGTTGCTTTATAGTTGCAAGTTTGTTAATTTAAGTATTATGTCCCATAAGCTAGATGGAACAGATTTCTCCACTCGTTTTTCGCCTGACCTTATAGAAACCGTAACACTGTGCAGCGGAGAAATCTTACACTTTTCTTCGTGAAAGTAATTTTCGAATTAAAGGAAAAAGACAATACTGTTGAAGGCACAAAGTAAAGATGTGATTAATGGTAACCTTATTTAGCAAACAATTGATTCTAACTACTCCTGTTCTAAATCTACAAACTATTCCCCATAAACCTCTTCCAACAACTCATAAACCTTTGCAGCAGCAGTATCCCAACTAAATTTTTCTCTCTGCATTTTGCCTTTTTCTATCAATTCCATTCTCAGTTCTTTTGAGTCTACCAATTTAACTATGGCATCTGAAAGTGCCTCAACGGAAGTTGGATCTATTAAAATAGCAGCGTCCCCTGCAACCTCGGGCATGGAAGTCACATTAGAGCTAATGACAGGAACTTCGGCATGAAAGGCCTCCAAAATTGGCAAACCAAAACCTTCAAACAAGGATGGATAAACAAAGATGCTTGCATGACTTAAAATGGAAGTAAGTGATTCATCCTCTACATATCCAAGTAACTTTATTCTTTCTTTAAACTCAGATTTTTCGTAAGTGTTTTTCAATTCATCATTTTTCCAACCTAGTCGACCTGCGACTAATAAATCAACATCGGCATTTTGCGAAGCAAATATCTCAAAAGCTTTTATTAAGTTCTTGATATTCTTTCTTGGATGAATGGCTCCTACATAAAAAATATAACCCCTTCCGGAGGAATACTTTTGTAAGGTTTTTTCCTTTGACAACTTTGATGAAAAATTTGTTTTAGAACAAGCATTATGGATACAAGTGATTTTTTGTGGGCTTACATTTTTAAAATTATCAAGTATGTCTTCTTTCACAAAATTAGAAACACAAATTATTCGGTCCGCTTTTTCAACAAACTGAGGATTATATTTTTTATAATATTTTAAAACTGAGGTGGGTATCATTTCTGGATAATGCAAATAAGCCATATCATGTATGGTGAGGACGGTTGGCACCTTTGCTTTAATAGACATATAACCATCTGGTGCAAAGAAAACATCCGCTTTATACTTTTTCAAGTAATATGGCAAGCTGACTTCAAACCAAATCCTCCATAAGAATGGATGTCTTGTTGGTGGGTATACAACTACCGGAGTTACATTTTTTGCAAATACATATTTTTCATCATATGGTCTATCAAAGAAAAATATAAATTGATCTTCCGGATGGTTTAAAACCATTCGTTTGACAATTTCCAAAGTATAAATCCCAACCCCTTCGAACTTATTTTTTATAAACAACCTTGTATTGACGGCGATTCTCAATGATAATTATATTATTGAAGTGAATAGAAAGTAATATAGGATATTTGCTCAAACAATTTAAGCTTTATTAAAACAAGAATGTATATTTTGTGTTCTACTTATTCACCTTACAATTGCAAAATATGAACCATATGAAAGCAAGACCCACAGCACTCATCTTGATTCTTTTTCTTTGCTCAACTGTAGCATTGATTGCACAAAAAAACAATCAGCTAGCTGCTTACAACACCTTAGAAAATGGCATGATCGTTCTTGGCACTGCCGCTTTAACAAATATAGGTGTTTCCAGTTATCAACTAATTAGCACAGATAGCCATAAAGATTTTCATACCATGAATATAGCTTGGAACGGAGTAAACTTGGTCTTAGCAGGATTAGGACTTAGAGGTAATAAAAAAATGCAGCTGAAAAAAATTGCTGGGGAGGACTTGAAAACCTATGTTAGAAAACAAAGAAATATAGTCTGGATAAATGCAGGCGTTGACATTGGATATGTAGCATTAGGTTTATGGCGTCGAGATAAAAATGTTGATCAAGGTAATGCAATAATGTACAATGGCATTCTACTTTTTGCCTTTGATGCGATATTCGGACTCGCTCTAAACAGTAAGTATAAAAAGCCTTTTAGTCAGAAGTTTACTTTTAATTTTGTGCCTAATGGGATTTCCGCAATCTACAGCCTCAATTAATAACAATTATCAATTGGGTCACAAAGTTGCACGAAGAAGCGCTAAGTTGCGCAAGGGCTTTTTTTAAATTAAACATTTATATAATTTACGAGCTTTCTTAGCGAAACTTTGTGCTCCTTTGCGGGCTTTGCGTCCCAGCTAAAAAATGTTGAAAGGAGTAAATCTACTTTATCAAGTCCAGTTTCATTTTAGCGATCCTATCACTTAGTTTTTCCGAGCTAAGCTTTTCGCGAAGTCTATCTACCATAATAGGAAAAGAGAAAGGAGTTGTTTTTGTAGGTCTAGAAAACAAAAGATTTTGCTTACTAATTCTAATTAAAGCTTCCATCAATCTTGCTTCTACCAATTGAAAATTCATAACTTCTTCGTGAGCCTGGAGCAACAATAAATTATCAGGTTCATAATCTGAGAACACTTCGAAAAATAACTGGGAAGAGGATTGCAAATGTTTGTTCTTTTTTTGTTTGCCAGGAAAACCTTTAAAGACCAATCCTGCTACTCCAGCGATATCCCTAAATTTTCTCTTGGACATCTCGACAGCATTTATACTAGATTGTAAATCACTAGAAAGATTTTTGGTTGAGAAAAGATTCTTATCTATAGCTTCCTGTATAGGGATTTCTATGTCAGATAATAATTCAAAACCATAATCATTCATTGCAATGGAAAATGTAATTGGTTTGATTCGCGAAATTCGCCAAGCGAATAAAGCGCCCATGCCTTCATGAACATTTCTTCCATCAAAGGGATAAAACAGTAAATGATACCCTTCTTTAGATTGAAAGTACTCGATCAAAAACTCTTTTTCTGTAGGTACTGCCGATCGCTCTGCTTGAAGCTCAATCAATGGCGCGATTTTCTTTAATTCTGGGTCGGTATAATTGCCGCTTATTACTTCGTTGATCTTATACCTAAGCATCTTTGATAGATTGGCACTAAAGGACATCCTTCCTCCTTGCCAAGAAGGTATTTTTCCTTTTGTTGCTTTCGATTTTCTAACCTGAGCAGTATTCGCTTTTACTCTCACCAACTCGAGGCTTCTTCCTGCAAACCAAAAAGTATCGCCTGGCATCAGCTGGGAAATAAACCACTCTTCTATCGTGCCTATCCTTTTGCCTGAGACGTAATTTATAGACATAGATACATCGGAAACGATTGTCCCGATAGACAGCCTATGCCTCAAGGCTGTTCGCTTATTAGTCACTATATATATTCCGTTTTGTATCTCTACTTTTGAATATTCATCATAAGCTTGTAGTGCGGCTCCTCCTGAGGTAATAAACTGCAAACACCAATTCCATTCCTCCTTAGAAATTGATTTAAAAGAAAAAGTCTTTTTTACTTCTTTATAAATAATATCTGGCTCAAATCCATTTGACACAGCTAATGTCACTAAGTATTGAACCAGCACATCAAAAGATCTTACATAAGGATCTCGACTTTCAAGGAGTTTGTCATCAATTGCTTTTCTCAATGCAGCAGATTCTATCAATTCTAAAGAATGGGTCGGAACAAAATAGATTCTACTAATAGCTCCTGGTTGATGACCAGACCTACCAGCTCTTTGCATAAATCTTGACACTCCTTTTGGGGATCCAATTTGCACAATAGTTTCAACTGGCCTAAAGTCAACGCCTAAGTCTAAGGAAGACGTACAGACCACTGCCTTTAAATTTCCACTGTGCAAATTATCCTCCACCCAGTCACGCAGTTCCCTGCTAATAGAACCATGATGCATCGCAATAACTCCTGATAGATCTGGGTCTATACTCAGTAAATTTTGATACCAGATTTCTGCCATTGCCCTGGTATTGGTAAATATTAGCGTAGACTTACTTTTATGTATGAGCGGCAATACTTTTTTCAGCATAGCCAATCCAATATGTCCCGCCCATGGAAATTTTTCTATTTCATCAGGTAACAAAGTTTCAACCTCAATTACCTTATGAATGTCAGCACGAATCACTTGAATCTCCTTCTTTGAGAAGGTATCTCCCATCAAAACATCAAGGGCTTCCTCCATGTTTCCTATCGTTGCAGATATGCCCCATAATTTAAAATCTGGGCTAATACTTTTTAATCTAGATAGCGCCAATTCCATTTGGACTCCACGCTTAGAACCCATTAGTTCATGCCACTCATCAACGACTACCGTTTTTAAATTTTCAAACAGTTTGTTATAATCATTTGATGCTAATAGCAAATGTAAACTCTCCGGTGTGGTAATTAAAACTTCAGGTGCTGTTCTTTTTTGTTTGGCTCGCTCTTTCTGACTTGTATCCCCTGTCCGAATAGAAATTGTCCAATCTAATCCAATGTCCTCAACCAATCTCTGAGCAGCCATTTGTATTTCTTTTGCCAATGCTTTGATAGGTGTAATCCAGATAGCTTGTAATCCAGAATATTTCTTTTTGGATTGAAGTGCTTCTAGAACAATAGGAACAAACAATGCATAAGTTTTGCCTGAACCAGTGGGAGCATTTACCAGTCCTGATTTTCCAGAAAGGTAGGCTATCCAAGTTTCTCTTTGAAAATCATAAACTTCCCAGTCTTTGCTTTTAAACCAAGAAATGCCTGCTTTGAGATCAGGCTTCATTAAGGATTGGACTTATTAAGGATGCGCGAATCATATATGGCATCTTGTATTTTTGGTCTGTAATTATTGTTGCCAAATCTATTATTGTCCATTTTAGGATACGTTCGATTAGATAGGATCACATAAACAATTTGGCTTTCTGGATCTGCCCAAGCTGCTGTCCCAGTAAACCCAAGATGCCCAAAGGTTCTAGTGGAAGCTTTTTCCGACATATTAGGCACCTTATCTTTTTCCGTCTGGTACATATCAAAGCCAATCCCTCTACGTAGACAATCGGTACATCTTGTTGTGTATTTTTGAATGGTCCTAGGATTTAAATATTGCTTTCCTCCGTAGTAGCCTTGATTAATTAATAGTTGCATAAGTACCGCCACATCATTTGCATTTGCAAACAAACCCGCATGGCCAGAAACACCTCCCATCATTGCCGCCCCCATATCATGTACATGGGCATGAACTTTTTGCATTCTATAATAGTCATCTTTCTCTGTTGGTGGAATTCTATTGATGTTATGTACATTGGACGGGTTAAATGTCGCCGTTTTCAATCCAAGCGGTTCATAAAATTTTTCTTTTGCAAATTGATCAAGTGATTTTTTGCTTTGCTTTTTCACTAAGTCTGCCAAGAGATAAAAACCAAGATCTGAATATTTATAATCTTTATTTTTTCTTAAATCAGAATCATAAATACGTTGACGAATGGTATCCTGATAACCATTCTTCAAGAATAACTTTTCTGTAACTGGAATACTAAAACCAGCCGTGGCTTTGCTGCTGTAAAATTTAGAAGATGGTTTTATAGGTGACTTAGATTCATCTATAGTGTCCAAGTAAAATTTCAACCAGCCTTGCAATCCTGCTCGATGCCTCATAATCTCCTCGACAGTCATGTCTGACTTATTAGTTTTTTTCAATTTTGTTAAGTATTTTGAAATTGGTTTGCTAAGCATCACTTTTTCTAATTCATCTAACTTCATCACAGACAAGGTAGTCGCTAAAACTTTTGTCAGTGATGCCAAGTCGTATATGTCCTCTACTTTGGTCTCTATCTTTTTTGCATAGCTGTGATGTCCATATGCTTTTTCTAAAATGATCTTCCCATCCTTTGCAACTAGTACGACACAGCCTGGAGTAGACTTAGTTTTAATCGCATCATTAGCCAAAGAGTCTATGGTGGCATTTAATTGGTATCCATTAATTCCAACCTTTTCTGCTGGCTCGTAACCTAAGCGGAACAAAAAAGGTGTATTGACCCCACCTCCAAAAGGAGATCTGTCTGAAGCAGTAACAGGCAACCTTCCCTTCATTCCTACTGCACCAAACAGCGCTTGAGCTGCAAGATCTTCTGTGTCTTCATTTTCCTGATAAGCACAAAGCACCCAGTCCAAATCATCAAAATGCTTTAGGCTGTATGGCGTTCCAAAAACAACCAAAACAACTTTGGTTCTTTTTGCCAATTCTTTTATGAACTCAATCTTATCTTCATTCAAGCCGAAGTTTTTGCTTGCATATGAACTCACGTCATGGAGACTAACAACGACCAATTCCTTTTTGCCTAGCTGATCTAAATAAGTGGCCGTTTTTTCTTTTTCAGTACCAGTTTTTAAAAAGTGGTGATCGATTTTTGCATACTTGGTCATACGGCTTTGAAAGTCCGTGATCTTGTTTGCTCCAATCGCAATTGATGCAATACTCAATGTATCTAACTTTTGAAAAGGCACAAGGTAGTTTCTATTTCTCACCATCGTAAGGGAGGCTTCGATCAATTTTCGCTTCAGCACTTTTGCTTCAGGAGAGAAAATATCCCTCCTAACATTTTTAACATCTATCGGAGTAAAACTGCTTAAACCATATTGGAACTTTGCAACTAATGCTTTCATAACTGATTTTTCAAAATCAGCTTTCTTAATTCTGCCATCCTCCAAAAACAATTTCACTTGAGTTACAGCTGCTTCAATATCTTCTGGAAGCAAAAGAATGTCATTTCCTGCTTGCAAAGCTTTTGCTTCTACCTCTCCTACTTTGTAATGCTTTGTCACACCTTTCATTCCTAGGCCATCTGTTATAACCAAGCCTTTAAAACCAATGCTATCTTTTAGCAAACTGGTTACTGCTTTGTATGAAAGCGTTGTCGGGAGATTAGGTGTATCATCTATTGCAGGGATTGCAAGATGAGCCACCATCACAGATTGCACCCCCTTATCGGATAAGACTTTAAAAGGATACAATTCCAAGCTGTCAATTCTATTAATGGAATGGTTGATCAAAGGAAGATCATAATGCGAATCCATGTCTGTGTCTCCATGACCTGGAAAATGTTTGGCGCAAGCCATGATACCATTATCCTGCATCCCCTTCATATACATGTAACTTTTAGTCGTTACATTGAATCTATCTTCTCCAAAAGATCTGGTATTGATAACTGGATTTTTGGGATTGTTATTGATATCAGCAACAGGTGCAAAGTTGACATGCACTCCTACCCGTTTTAGATGCTCTGCAATTTTTGCCCCCATGTCATAAATCAGTCTGTTTTCTTGAATCGCTCCAAGTGTCAGCTGATTAGGAAAACTAAATCCATCTTTTTTAAATCTCATTCCTAGCCCCCATTCTGCATCCATTGAAATCATCAATGGGATCTTGGAAAGCTTTTGAAATTTATTTATAAGCTCGATTTGTTTTTCAGGCGTACCTTGAAAAAAAGTAAGGCCTCCAATATGGTGCTTAGTAATAAAAGATTCTACTTTTTTTATGTGGTCTGGGCCTTTATCTGAGTGTGCTCTCAGCCACAAGAGTTGTCCTATTCTTTCTTCTATGCTCATACTATCAAAAACAGCTTTTGCCCAGCTTTCAGCTTGGCGTAAACTGTCTGTTTGTGCACTTAATACTTGAGAAAAGAATAAGAGTGTGAATAGTAGAAAAATAACTCTGTTTGTGATCTGCTTGATAAAGTTCAACATTTTACTAAAAAGTGTTTCAATGTAGGATAAAGGTAAGCAAAAATCAATGCTTATTGAGCTTTAATAGAACGGATGAGCTCATCCAATATTTTAATCATAGGGATGCATTACAGGGTTTATGTGCGAGCGCAAGTTAATTTTTTTGCCCAAAAACATAAGTCCACATAAAACGCAAAAAGGCTAGCTCCATATGGAGCTAGCCTTTTTGACTAAATAATTTGAAGCGGTTTACTGCAGTTTAAATTTAACTGGTAAGTTAAATTGAACCTTTACAGCTCTACCTCTTTGCTTGCCGGGATTCCAAGTAGGCATCATCTTGACTACTCTTAGGGCCTCGGCTCCGCAACCTGCTCCGATATCTCTTACTACCTCTGGGACAGTAATTTTACCAGATTTATCAATAACGAATCTTACAACACAAGTTCCTTCTACACCATTTTCTCTGGCGATAGCAGGGTATTTAATATTCTTATAGATAAATTCCAACATCTTTTTGTTGGCGCATTGTTTTTTTGCGGCTTCATCACCAGCTGATTCACAGCCAGGGAATTTAGGCATTTCTTCAACCACCTTAAAAATCTCGTCTACCTCTGGCTCCGGTGGTGGCGGAGGAGGTGGTGGCGGTGGTGGTGCTTCTTTTTTCGGGGGTGGCGGTGGTTCATCAACCACAGTTTCTTCTTCTACGGATTGATCCACGAATTCAGGTTCTTCCTCTTCCTCGATTTCTTCTTCTGGTACCTCTTCGATCACCGGTGGTGGTGGTGGCGGAGGGGGCGGGGGAGGTTCAGCTGTACGCGGTGGCTCAACTTCAATGTCATCATCCATTTCAAGTGCGTCATCAGGGATATAAATGGCTTTATCATATTGTGTCCAACCAAAAGCGAGGGTACTTAAACCAACTGCTAAAGCTAAACCCAACAATGAAAAAGGCATTGTATAAGTTTTTCCCAATGCATTCACTTGCTCGTACTTGGTTCGGTTGGCCAAAAGTGACTTAACCGGACGAGAAGCATGTTCTTTTGAAGCGAAGCTGGCAAAGTTAGATCTCATGAAAAATATCAAGCCAACTAGAAGTAGGATCAAAACGACCACTACACCTAATAGCGCATTTCCCGTGAGAGCTATGTTAACTAAAAACAGCATGCTACGAAAATTTAATAATTATGAATTTGTATACTACATATCCCAGTATACAGCCAATAATATTAGCAATAATATCTAAGGTTTCAAAAAATCTGTTTGGATAAAACCATTTTTGAATGAATTCAAGTAATATTCCAAACAAAATACACCCAATTAGCACCCAAGATACATTTCTAACGCTAAAATCTAAGTCCTGTTTGTTATTTCCTAAGAAAATCAAAATAACAAGTAGTCCATAAACGAAAGCGTGTCCAAATTTATCAACTGCAACTAAATCCCATATGGATTGAGGTAAACTTATCCCTCCTTGTGTAGAAAGGTAAGTAATCACCAAAGCCCAAATAAAAGCGGGAAAGTAGCTCTTCAATAGTAACAGATGCGTTTGATTTTAATTTTGGTGTATGGTGAAGGATGTTTATTTGTTTAATTGGTTATTTGGTTAGGTGAAATCGATCATTACAGGTAAAGAAGCTAATAAACAAGGCCTTCTATGTTATAGATGAATTGAACATTATAGTTATGTAAGTTTAAGGTATTAACCGAATAAACACTTAACCAAATAACCAAATAGAAGAAACGCTAAAATTAATGCTGTAATTAGATAACCTACTAACACAATTATGCTACCACAGCTGTGTATGCTTCGGCATCCATCAATTGCTCCAATTCACTTTCATCCTTTATCTCAATTTTCACAATCCAACCAGCTTCATAAGGCTCCGAATTGATCAGCGTAGGCTCATCACCATCAGATTCATCTAAACGAGGATTAAACTCTAGAACCTTCCCGGATATAGGCATCATAAGGTCTGAGGTCGTCTTAACTGCTTCAACAGTACCAAAGACTGCGTCTTTTTCAAGGGATTCGCCTACAGTTTCTACTTCCACATATACCAACTCGCCTAACTCGCCAGCTGCAAATTCTGTTATACCAACATAGGCAATATTCCCTGACTCAACTCTCACCCATTCGTGATCTTTTGAGTACTTTAAATTAGCGGGTACATTCATTTCTCTTTGTTTTAGATTGAGGAAGTAATTAAGGAAAAAGGTTTGAGAAAACAAAGATTATGTAGGTAAATATCTTGTAAGGAATGAAATCTTCTTTTGGGATGCATACAATTTATGAATTCAAAATCAAAACCGTTATTTATAATAGATAGAACAGGGCATGCCCTGTTCCTACATGATTCCTATATGATTGATTTTTTAAAAAATCATAAAAGACCACTTTGAATCATCTATGATGGTATATCATAAAACAAAAAAAGCCCAGACTTTCGTCTGAGCTTTTTAATATTTTACAATAGAACAAGTCCTATTTAAATTTTTCTAATTCTTAGCTACCTGCTTCTCTTCCATCAAGTATTCTTTCACCCATTGTGAAGTAACTGACTTAGGTCTTTCTAATGGCATCCCTAAGGCTCTTGACCAGATCAATGATGACAATACACCCATTGCTCGTGACACACCAAATAATACTGTGTAGAAGCTGTATTCCTTCATGCCATAGTGTACAAGCAATGCGCCTGAGTGAGCATCTACATTTGGCCACGGATTTTTAACCTTGCCTAATGATTCTAATATTGGAGGTACTACTTCAAAAACTTTCCAAACGATATTTACTATGTCGTCGTCTTTGATGTATTGCTCTGCAAATGTTTTTTGCGCAACGAAACGAGGATCAGGTCTTCTTAAGACTGCGTGTCCATAACCTGGTATTACTTGTCCTGAAGCCAAAGTACTATTTACGTAATCAGCGATTTGCTCCTTGGTTGGATTGGTTGTTTCCAAAGCATCAACCATTTTGAAGATCCACTTGATCACTTCTTGATTTGCAAGTCCGTGCAATGGCCCTGCCAAGGCACTCATGCCACCTGCTAGTGCAAAGTAAGCATCACTCAATGTTGAGCCTACCAAGTGTGTCGCATGAGCAGAAGCGTTTCCACCTTCATGATCTGCGTGTATCGTAAGATACAATCTCATCAGACTCTTGAAATCTTGTGTATCACTAACACCTAGCATATGCGCGAAATTAGCTGCCCAGTCCAATGAAGAATCTGGAGCTATGTGATCTCCATTGTGATAAGTTCTTCTATATATATAAGCAGCTACTCTAGGCAATCTTGCAATCAGGTTCATAGCATCCTCATAAGTAGGATCCCAGTATTCTGATTTGTTCATGCCTTCTGCATATCTTCTTGAAAATTGACTTCCTGTCTGCATGGATATTATCGCAGCAGTCAATTGAGTCATAGGATGTGTATCTGCAGGAAAAGAATCCAGCACCTTGAATGTATGTTCTGGAACATTGGCTCTATGTTTCCATTGTTTGCACAACCAACTTACTTGCTCATCTGTAGGAATTTCTCCTACTAGCATCAACCAAAACAAACCTTCTGGTAAAGGCTCATCATCGCCTTTTGCTTTTGGTAATTTTTCTCTTAGCTCTGGAATGGAATATCCACGAAATCTGATCCCATCAATAGGATCCAATTGCGAAGTTTCCCAAATCATACTTTTAACACCACGCATTCCACCAAACACTTGCTTAAGTGTCACTTCATCAACTTTCAAACCTGCGTTTTCCTTTAAAAGTGCTTTTATCTCTTTAGCTAAGGCTTGAGACTTTTGCTCAAATTTCTGTTTAAGAGGATCTCTATATTCTGTATGCACGTGCTCGTTTAAATCCATTAGTAAATTAAAATTAAATCAAACAATAAAATTAGACATTTTAGTTGAATAATAAGTCACAGACTTATAGTAGTTTCTATAATATTAGAACAAAAATTAGCCCAATAAGATCAAAGAAAGGTTCAATTCTTTTCAAAAAGCTGTATTGGACCATTATTATTTGCTACTATAATCCAATATTTGCCTCCAGATCCCTTTATTTTTTTGAGATCTTTGACATCTCCAGGTATAAAAACACCATTCTGGTCTGCCGCCAATGCTTTGTATTCATTTTCTTTTTTTCCTTGCAATACCATTCCTACACCAGCATCATTTCTTGGCGTTTCGACCTCTGAAGCGAATAAATTTCCACCCAAGAGCATATCCAAAGTACCATCGGTATCAAAATCTTCAATTACGATTCCGTTAATAGAAGATACTTGAACTTCATTAGAAAGTTTCTCAAAAGTAAAATTACCCTTGTTATTTCTAAAAATACCTGAGGCAAAATTATTAGCTTCTAAATGATAAGCGTCCTTTAAGGCATCTCCGTATACTTGATTCAAATCAGCTGACCCAAAGGCATGATAGGTTGGAAATTTTTCTTTTATAAATGGCATTTGTTCCGAAGTACATTCTCGCCCTCTTAAAGGATAGCAAACTCCTTGGTTAAAATATCCCAAGACGATGTCTTGCGTACCTGAATTATCAAAGTCATTTAAGTAAATATGAAAAGGCTCCTTTTTGGTAGCCTTATATTTATAATTCAAACCAAGATTTCCAGCAACAACATCCATGTCTCCATCTGCATCTAGATCTGCTATTTCTAAAGAAGACCACCAACCTTTATTTTCAGCGAAGCTAGCAATCTCTTTTTTACTTAATGAGCTACCATTATTTTCAAATAAATATAGTCCTGTCCACTCTCCTGCTACTAGAAGATCCATATCTCCATCACTGCCATAATCAAAAGCTTTGGCGCAAGTCACGATGCCTAGATCTTTAAGGTCAGGGCAAAAAGATGTTGTTTTATTTTCAAGTTTCTTGTTGGTCGAAATCAAAATATGTGAGGCTTCTGGTTTTGGATATTCGCCTGGCTTCATCCTACCACCAACAAATAAATCATTTACTCCATCGCCATTGAAATCTGCAGACACAACACAAGAAGCTGAATTTTGTGGCAAAGCCATCTGCGTTTTTGAAAAAATCCCTTTTCCATTATTTATGTATAAACGATCTTGAGTCTTTGGTCCAGAAGCAAACTCATTACCACCTGAAGCTACATATAAATCCAAGTCTCCATCTTTATCAAAATCAATAAAGGCAGAACCCATATCTTCATAAGCCGCATCTGCAGAAAATGTTTTTGTTGATCCCGAAAATTGTCCTGTAGCTGATTGAAGATAAATTGCCCCTGCTTGTCCAGCAGCTCCACCTACAAAAAAATCGTCTAGTTGGTCTCCATTGAGATCCCCTACACTTATGAAAGGTCCATATTGAGAATTTTTATGTGGTAGTAATAATTCTTTTTTAAAATCATCGTATTCATTTTCTTTATGAATAAATAGTGGACTCAAACTTTTAGAAACATCTTTAAAGCTTGCTACGAGCGGCTGTTTTTCAATTGTCACATTATTTGCTTTGCTTTTATCAATGGTCAAAACCTGATTGGCTTTAACCTCATTTAAAACTTGAGTTACACCATCTGGCCAGACCACTTCAATTTTGTTGACTTTATCAAGAGTCCCCAAACCAAAATGAAGGGTATGGTCACACACTGATTGGAACCCCCTTGTTGGACTGAACTCCTGGTATTGAATGCCAGCACTTGTATGTATAGTCACCTTGGCGTTCCAAGATAATGCTGGTAGATATTTACCACTAGCTAATAGTTTTATCTGTAAATAATTCTTTCTGCCTTGAGCATTATTTCTATAAATGAAAGCTTCATGATCCATGTTGTTTACAATAAGATCAAGATCTCCATCTAGGTCAAGATCAGCATAGGCGGCACCATTGGAATAAGATTCTTCATCAATTCCCCAGTCTGTATTTTTTAGTTCAAACTTCAAGTTCCCCTTATTCTTATAAATTTGATTTTCCAATTTATAGGTAGGTGGTTTATTCAACCACTTTTGTTTTTCTTGAATCGGAACATTTTGATTGTAGCGTGCTTTCATGGCAACAAACTCATTGTTAAAATCATTGTCCATCGCGTTTCTTTTATAGCCATTTGAAACGAACAAATCTTTATTTCCATCATTGTCAAAGTCTGCAAAAAAAGTGGCCCAAGACCAATCCGTTTTATGTACGCCAGCCAGTTTAGCTATTTCACTAAAGTGGCCATTGCCTTGATTAAGTTGCAAGGCATTAAACATGTATTGGTATTGATGTCCAAATTTATTGTGAAGGTCCCAGAAAAGACCGCTGTCCATAGAAGGCATTAAAGTTTTTGACCTTAAATTATCTCCAGGAGCCATGTCAACGACATATATATCAAGCAGACCATCATTGTTTATATCTGCTATATCTACTCCCATACTGTAGTATGAAATATGGCCCGTTTTTTCTTTTATGACATCGGTAAATGTTCCATCCTTATTATTGACATACATAAAATCAGGTCGAGAAAAATCATTGGCTACATATAAATCTGTCCATCCATCATGATTATAATCAGAGGCAACCAGGCCGAGACCAAAACCATATTTAAGCATTCCAGCTTGCTCGGTTACTTTTGTGAATTTTTTAAATCCGTCATTTCTATATAAGTTGCCAGAGTACTGAGCAACATAGTTTTTGTCTTTTAATTTTTCAGCGACAGCGTAAATATTTTCATTAAAATTGATGGAATGATTCATCACATAAAGATCCAGATCTCTATCCTTGTCCATATCGAAAAAGACTGCTTGAGTACTATGACCCGTATCATTTATTCCCCAATTAATGCCAGCTTCAACGAAGCTCATGTTGCCTTTATTAATATATAGAAGATTTTGTCTTCCTACGGCTTGAGGGAATGCCCCGGATTTACAAACATATATATCCAATAAACCGTCATTGTTTACATCAGCCACTGTTGCCCCTGTGCTCCAAGAATTTTCAAAGCCATGACCAAAACCATTTACAGTAGAACTAGCAGTAACATCTTTAAATTTTAGATCTCCTAAATTTTTGTAGAGCTTGTCGGACCCCATATTGGCGGTAAAAAATAAATCTGGCAATTGATCATTGTCAAAATCTGCAACAACGACTCCTCCACCATTGAAGAAATAATGGTAGGCAAAAATATTTCTCACAACATCTTGCTGGTTGACGTTTACAAAGTCAATTCCGGTGTCATTTTTTCCTAATAAAGTAAATAATGGCGCTTTAGTGTCTAAAGCTTTAGATATTTGTCCTTCTCCTGTGGGATTATCCTGGCAAGAGAAAATGAGACAAAAGAGGAAAATAAAAGGAAGGAAGTCCTTCATGGGTATAATTATGATCAAATATTTATCTTCAAATTTGAATAAGCAATCTTTGTAAAATTACGTAGTTTAAATGTACTAGTTACTAGATTTAGAAACAAATAAGCTTCTACAAAATTGTAACAGTTATTAACTTGTACATTTGGAAGTAACCTATAATATAGTCAAGATTAAAAAATAGCTCTTTATATGATGATTATTCAAGATGTGCTGGTGGCAAGTGAAGTGTTTGAAAAACAATTTCTATGCAATTTGTCCGCTTGCAAGGGTGCCTGTTGTTGGGAAGGGGATTGGGGAGCACCATTAGAAGAAGAAGAAAGAGTTATTCTGGAGCAGATCTACGATAAAGTAGAACCTTATTTGATGGAAGAAGGTAAAAAAGCTATTAAGGAACAGGGACTTTCCGTTTATTATGAGAAGCCTAAAGAATACGGAACCCCTTTAATAGATAATAAGGCCTGCGCATTTTTGAATTACACGGAGCTCGGAATAGCTAAATGTGGGATTGAACAAGCTTATGAGGCTGGAGAAATAGACTTCAAAAAACCCATTTCTTGCCATCTTTACCCTATACGTACCTCTAAAAATGAGGAGACTGGATTTGAGGCTTTAAATTATGATGAATGGGACATTTGCAGTGCCGCTTGTGATTTAGGAAAAAAAGAGCAACTACCAGTATATAAATTCGTAGAAGAGGCTATTGAAAGAAAGTATGGACCAAGTTTTTTTGAAGAGATGGAGGAGGCTGCAAAATTTCTCAATGAATAAAGGCCTTAACAAGCCATAAAATTTTGAAAATGAGGCACAAAGGTGCTACCTTTGCATACTTTTTAAATAATGAAGTGATTTAAAACATTTGTTGAATCACTCAATCTCAAATGTAATTGAAACTATAATAGAATGGCATTAATTGGTAAGATTAGAAGAAATAGTTGGATTTTAATCCTTTTCATAGGATTAGGTCTTGCTGCATTTATCATGATGGATATGTTTAGTCAAAAAGGACCCGGTGGTGGAGCTCCGACGGATATCGCGTCAGTAAATGGTCAACCGATAGATTACAGAAAATTTAATTTAGCGGAACAAATCAGATATAGAGGTGCTGGAGGGAACACTTTTGGACAAAGAGAAAGTTTATTCTCCTACTTTGTTGAAGAGTCTTTACTAAAGCAAGAAGGTAAGAAGTTAGGCTTAGACGTAGGTAGAGAAGAATTGATGGAACTTCAATTTGGAAGCAACCTGAGTCCTGTCATTCAAAATACCTTTAGAGGTGCCAATGGTCAAGTGGATAGAAATTTGCTAAACAGCTATAAGCAACAAATCGAAGACAGAACACTTAAGGATAATAATCCGGTAGCCTACCAATACTGGTTTCAGCAAGAAGAAATGATTGTAAAAGACAGGCTTCAAAGCAAGTTGACTTCAATGGTTTCAAAAGGTATGTATACGCCTTCTTGGATGGCAGAAAGTTTGGCTACGGAGCGTGGTCAGAATTTAGATTTCAATTATGTCAAAATTCCATTTAGCGATATAGCAGATTCGGAAGTGAAAGTTTCTGATGCTGATCTGTCTTCCTACTTAAACAATAATGCAGGGATGTACAGAGCTGATGAAGAGCAAAGGTTGGTTGAATATATAAGTTTCAACGTATTACCTACTAGAGAGGATTCTTTAGCAATTAGATCTGATCTTGGCAATATGAAATCAAACTTTCAATCTGCGTCAAACGATTCGACTTTTGTTGTAGAAAGATCAGGTGTGTATCCTCAGACATTTTCAAAGAAAGCAACGCTTAGTGCTTCTCTTGCAGGTCAAGCTTATAGCATGCCTGTAGGAACTGTGATTGGGCCATATGTTGATGGCGATTCTTATAAACTGGCTAAAGTACTAGATAAGCGAGTGATAGCTGATTCTGTAAAAGCTCAACACATCTTATTTAGTGTAGATGCAGCCAATCCGGCATCAATGGGACCAGCGCTGGCTAGAGCCGATTCTGTGCTTAATCTAATTGTAAACGAAGGCCAGTCTTTTGATAAATTGGCAGAACAATTTAGTGATGACAAATCAAATAGTTTTAAGGGAGGAGATCTTGGTTTCTTTGCAGAAGGAACGATGGTACCTGAATTCAACAATGCAGTATTCTACGAAATGAATCCTGGACAGACGAAGACTGTGATCACGCAATTTGGTGTACACATCTTAAAATTAAACAAAGAAAAGATACTTAATAATGAGCCTTCTGTAAAGGTTGCATACATCTCTAGATCAATCATTCCTTCGGAAGATACACAAGCAAGAATAGAAGAAAAAGCTCAAAACTTTGTTAACGAAAACACAAGCATAGATGCCTTAAAAGCATTGGCTGATTCTGATCCTAGTTTACAAATTGAAACTTCTCCAGCGCTTAAAGCAAACGACTATAATGTTGGGACACTTGGCCAAGATGCTTCTTCAAGAGAATTGGTAAGATGGGCTTATGCAGAAAAAACAGATGTAGGAGATTTGTCTCCAAATATCTTTACTTACACTTATAGCAACCCTAGAACTTTTGAAAATTTTAATTCAAAATTTGTAGTTGCTGCATTAAAGAAAGTTCAACAAGCAGGTATCCCAACAGTTGATATGGTAAGATCAGAGATCATGCCTTTGGTAATGAATGAAAAGAAAGCAGGATTAATAAAAGCAGCCATTGCAGGACAAGGCATGGCTTCGATTGCCTCTAAATATGATACTCAGATTGATTCCTTATCAGCAGTAAGTACTTCATCAGCTTTTATTCCAGGTTTGGGATCTGAGCCGAAAGTATTGGCAGCGGCGCAATTTTTGACGGAAAATCAGGTATCTGCGCCTATAGTAGGTGACAATGGCGTCTATATTCTTGAGGTAAAAAGTAAGACGGCAACTGGGGTAACACCTAATGTAGCACAACTTAAGAAAGAAGAAGCTTCTAGACTGCAAACTATGGCTAGACAAAACTTGATGAAATCATTGCGTAAATCGGCTGATATTGAAGATAATAGATATAACTTCTTCTAGTTATAAAAGAAAAAATCAAATCAACCCTCAATTGGCATAATATTTATATCTAATATGTATAGGTAAATTAAAGTTAATTGAGGGTTGAATAATACAAGAATTTGCCAAAGATTCTTATTTTTGTATAACCTATCCTCAAGTTTATTTCCTTACCGATTTTTTTATCTAACGTTTAAACTAAAATTATAATGAATATTGCTGTAATTGGGACTGGCTATGTAGGCTTGGTAACTGGTACTTGTTTCGCTGAAACAGGAAACAATGTGATATGTGTTGACATCGACGCGGCTAAGGTTGATAAAATGAAAAATGGTATTGTTCCAATTTTCGAGCCTGGCTTGGAATTACTTTTTGAAAGGAACACAAAGCAAAACAGGTTACACTTCACTACTGATTTAGCTGCTGCTATTAAAGATGCTAAGATTATTTTCTTAGCCTTACCTACACCTCCTGGAGAAGATGGGTCTGCGGATTTATCTTACGTTTTGGGCGTAGCTAAGCAATTGTCAAATCTTATTACAGATTATAAAGTAATTGTAGATAAAAGTACGGTACCTGTAGGTACTGCTGAAAAGGTGGAAGAGATTATCATTCAAAACTTGGATGAGAGTTTATTTGATGTTGTATCAAATCCAGAATTCTTAAGAGAAGGTGTTGCAGTAGATGATTTCATGAAGCCAGATAGAGTTGTTATTGGAACTTCATCTAATAAGGCTAAAGAAGCAATGCAGCAATTATATGAGCCATTCGTTAGACAAGGCAATCCAATCATCTTTATGGATGAGCGTTCAGCTGAGATGACGAAGTATGCAGCAAATTCATACTTAGCAACTAGAATTTCATTCATGAATGAAATTGCAAACCTTTGTGAAAAGGTTGGGGCAAATGTTGACATGGTTAGAATGGGTATGGGTTCAGACACAAGAATTGGAAAGCGTTTTTTATTTCCAGGTGTTGGATACGGAGGATCATGTTTCCCTAAAGATGTTCAAGCTTTGGCAAAAACAGCTTCGCAATATGATTATGAGTTTAAGATTTTAAACTCAGTAATGAATGTAAATAAAATTCAAAAAACTATATTATCACAAAAGATCATTAGCTACTTCGGTGGAGATCTTAATGGTAGAACTATTGCAATCTGGGGTCTGGCTTTCAAACCAAACACAGATGATATCAGAGAAGCTCCGGCTTTATACATCATTGAAGAACTACTTGCTGCAGGAGCAAAGATTAAAGCTTACGATCCTGAAGCAATGGACAATGTAAAAGAAATCTTTGGTGATAAGATTCAATATGTAGAAAACCAATATGATGCAATTGAAGATTCTGATGCCTTAGCTATCATAACAGAGTGGTCAGTATTTAGAACACCTGATTTTGATAAGTTAACTGGTACACTTAGAAATAAAGCTATCTTCGATGGTAGAAACTTATACGACTTACATAAAATGAAGAGCAAGGATATCCATTACGAAAGTATCGGACGTAATCCTATCCTTATGAAGGCTCTTTCAGCATAAGAAAAACACACACAATGAACTAAAGGCTTGTCTTGTAAAAGGCAGGCCTTTTTTTTGTTGGGGGTTGGTTGTTTGTTGTTAAATAAAATTTCTGTTGGGGATATGTGCAAGGGTATACTCAAGGGCATGCCCTTGAGCTACAGATTATTAAGAGCCTGAAATAGGTTCTATCATTAAAAATTCTTTCCTAAAATAAACTTCAATATCTGTAGCATCAGGGCATGCCCTGATGTATTCACGTATTCACGTATTCAGTTATCCACGTATTCACGCATCCACATATTCACGTATTCACGTATCCATGCATTCACATATCCATGTATTCACGCATCCACGTACTCATAGAGAAACCACAATTACCCAATGATAAAAAATTTACCCCATTTTACAATTCTTATTTCTAATCATAAATTAACTCCATGTCCTGAACCACTAAGTAGCTGTGAACAATCCGTCATTTTTGCAATTTTCCCTACACATAATCCTCGACTCCAAAATAATCTATTTACATTTATCCCGTTAAGACTATAACTATGAATAAATACCTTTATATAATACTGGCTGTACTATTTGCTTGTTCTTGCAATAATGACCTAGAAGTCTTTGAGCAGAAAGATGACAATGGCGTATTAATTGAAAAATATAAGCGAAATAAAAAAGACCTTAGCAAGCAAGGGGAGTACAAAAAATTCTACCCTAAGGGCCAGGTGGAAGAACTGGCTAATTACAAAGACAATCTTTTGCACGGAGAACGAATTATGTTTTATGAAAATGGAGATACATCCATTGTTGAGAATTATCAAAATGGGCAGTTTGAAGGAATATATAAATCTTATCACAAAAACAATGTTCTTGAACAGCGTGGAGCTTATGTAAATAATGCAATGAAAGGAGAGTGGAAATTTTATTATAAAAATAAACAGCTTAGAGAATCTGTGATCTTTGAGGACAATGAAGAGAATGGGCCATTTGTAGAATATTACGAAACAGGTATTTTGAAAGCAAAGGGTACATACAAAACGACTGAAGTGAATATTGATGGCAATAAGGAACATGGCTTTTTAGAACTCTTTGACGAAAAGGGTGAATTGATGAAAACCATGGATTGCAATTTAGGTATGTGTATTACGAAATGGAAGAGAGAACAAGAAGAAGAACAAAACTAAAATGAAGAATTTATACTGCCTATTACTTACATTTATATTTACCCTAAGTCTAAATGCCCAAGTCGGCGGAGACAATGTTTATGAATTTCTCAATAGTCCTCCTACAGCTAGAGTTGCTGGACTTGCGGGTAATTTAATTACGGTGAAAGATTCAGATGTTAGTTTGGGATACCAAAACCCGGCTAGTCTTAATCCTGAAATGCACCTTGGCTTAAGCTTCAATTACAACTTCCACTTAAGTGGGATCAATGAAGGATTTGCAGCATTTGGTTACTACCTGGAGAAGTATAAAACAAGTTTACATGTAGGTGGCAAATTTATAAACTATGGCGACTTTATTACCACTGATGAATTTGGAAATACTTTCAATAGTTTTAATGTTAGTGAAAATGTAATATTCCTGGGCGCATCAAGACAACTGTATGAAAAACTATCTGTAGGCTTAAATATAAAAGCCATTTCTTCTAGTTTAGAAACTTACAACTCCTTTGGCTTGGCTGTTGACTTAGCAGCAATGTATCAAGATACTGCTTCCAATTTTGCTATAACTTTTTTAACAAAAAATTTTGGTTCTCAATTGAGTACTTATCAAGACAAGCAAGAAAACTTGCCTTTTGAAATGCAAATAGGCCTTTCAAAAAGGCTAAAGCATTTACCTTTTAGATGGTCAATTATATATCACAATCTAAATACTTGGAATATTCTTTACGACGATCCCAATACTGTTGAAAATACCTTACTCATCGGAGAGGCCAACACAGAGGACGGGCCAACAAAAATTTTCTTTAATAATTTGGGCCGGCATTTAATTCTAAATGGTGAGTTCCTTTTTGGTAAGAAAGAAGTTTTCAATATCAGATTTGGATATGACCATAAATTAAAAAAAGAATTAAGCGTTGATAACTTAAGGTCCTTGGCTGGTTTTTCTTTTGGACTAGGTTTCAAGATTAAGATGTTCCGCATTGATTATGGACGTACATTTTTCCATCTAGCAGGAGGAACCAACCATCTAAGTATTTCAACCAATTTAACAAGGTTTACCAAACGGTTTCCTAGTTAGTTTGGAAGTAAGAAATTATCAGTTGAACACTTATATTTTCCTTTAAGAAAGGAGCTAGGTCAAATAATATGCTTGTATCCGTTGGATTTTGGCTCAAGGCATCTCGTAGAGCGTATTCAGCAGTATTATAGTCTTCTAGGTAATATAGACAAGCAGCCTTGCATAAAAGTAGTTCTGGTCCATTTATAAAGTCCGTAGCTTCTTCCATCAAGTTTAAAGCCATTTGATACTCTTCTTTATCAATATAAAAACCTGCAAAATCAATCCAGTAATCTGAAACATCAACAGCTAGATCAATAGCTCTTCTAAAGTTCAATATAGCAAGCTCATGTTCTCCAAAAATCGCATAAGTATCAGCTAGGCTGTAAAAATATAGTTCATTTCTATCATCCAGTTTGATGGCTTTCAAATAAGAACTAATTGAATTTTTGTAATCATTATTTTTCTTGTAAAATTCTGCTAAATGAAATAATGCCAAATGGTCATTAGCATTCATTCTTACGGCAAGCAAATAATGCCGTTTTGCATCATCGTCATTTCCCTGTTCTTCAAAGCAGTATCCTATCTTGGTGTATATTTCTGAATCAGGATTTGACATGCCTAATAGATTAGAATAACAATCCATCGCTTTATCAATCTCTTTAAGATGAATGTATGATTCCGCCGCCATTTTGTATGCCTCCAGAAAGTCTGGACTTATTAAATAAGAATACTCCATTGCATTTGCAGCTTTCTCATAATTTCCTAGATTAAAAAATGCATAACCTAAGTTGTACCAAGCCAAATATGAATAAGGGTCTTTAGCAATTATTTCTTTATGGAAGTTGATGCTCTCTTTATATTTTCCTGTTAATTCAAAACTCCACCATAGTTGTTCTAAGGCCTCCGTATTTGTATGGTCTATCTCAATAGACATTTTTATAGCCTTTAGCATCTCATCCAAATTATCCAACTGCTCATGAATAATTGCTTTGAAAAGATAAAGTTCTGATAAATTTTCTTTCGTATCGACTGGTGCTTTTTCTAAAACAGAAAGTGCTAATTCATTTCTTCCCATCTGATTTAGAACATCAGCCTTTAAGAGCAAAAGGTTATAATCATAAGGAGAATATATTTCCGCTTTTGCAAGAATAGAAAAGGCTTCTTCAAGCTTTCCTTGTTCAACAAAAATTTGAGATTTGCAGATCATAAAAGTTATCGAAAAAGGATAGTATACAAGGGCATCTTCTAAAACTTCAAGAGCTATTGGGTATTCGCCATTATCACTATAATAAGATGATAACTTTATATACTCATGTTCTGAGAATTTTTTAGAGAGCCCATTTTGTGACACTTTTTCATAAGCATCAACAAGGCCTAGGACGTCTTCTTCTGATATATTATTTGATCTTTTCATAGTGTCTTTTTGAAAGGAAAGCTTCTTATGCTAAAATAGTTAAAATCCCTTCATAGACACGATATTTCCTGTTATATTTTCTAAATATTTTCAAATTATAACTAGTTATAATCTGTACAAAATGTTAATATATAGTGACATACATATAAAATTAAACTAAATGTATTAATGCATAGATGTTTAAGAACTTCATTTACATTTTGCAATATATTTGATAAAAGTTAAAGGATATAAAATCGTAATTTGAAATGAATGCATAATGTTATGCTTCAAAATTCACATATCGATAAAGCATAATATGTGTGACATCAAATTTTAACAGTTTCTAAATCCATAGATCCATGTGAAACTGTGACTTGACTTTCAAGACCCAGACTAATAATGAAATTCATTACTTTTGAATATGCTTGCAACATATTATACAAAAGTATTAATTGAAGCTGGATGCGATGAAGCAGGGAGAGGTTGCCTGGCAGGTCCCGTATTTGCCGCTGCAGTTATACTACCTAAAAAACTAAAAATTCCGGATCTAGACGACTCGAAAAAAATAACTGCGGAGAAAAGGTATGAACTAAGAGAGATCATAGAGGAAAAAGCAATTGCCTGGGCTGTTGGCTCACTCAAACCTAAAGAGATTGACAAGGTCAACATTCTTAATGCTTCTTTTTTGGCCATGCATAGAGCCATTTCAAAATTGAAAATTGTCCCAGAGCTTTTGTTGATAGACGGCAATAGGTTTAACGCATATAAAAAGATTAAGCATAAGTGCATCATCAAAGGGGATGGGAAGTACACTTCAATTGCTGCAGCTTCAATCTTAGCCAAAACATATAGAGATGATTATATGAAAAAGCTGTCCTCCAAATTTCCTGAATACTCTTGGCAATCCAATAAGGGATATCCGACCATTGTGCATCGAAAAGCCATTCTAAATTATGGCAAAACAATACACCATAGAAACTCTTTCAAATTATTGCCTGACGATTGGGTCTAGCTATCTTGTAGAAATGGATTGTGTAATGCCTCAAATCCAATGGTAGTTGCTGCTCCATGTCCTGAATAAACTTTTGTTTGTACGGGCAAATTCATGAAGTTATTTTTAATACTATTGATCAAAGTGTTGAAATCTCCTCCTGGTAGATCTGTTCTTCCAATACTGCCTTGAAATAAAACATCTCCCCCTATAATGTATCCATCCTTTTTATTATAAAAAGAAATACTGGCTGGAGAATGTCCAGGCGTGAAGAATATTTGTAGCGCTGTATTTCCAAATTCTATTACATCCTTTTCACTTAAAAACTTACTAGCTTTTAGTACTGGATCAAACAAAGGAATGCCATACATATTAGCTACCATTGATAATGACTCAAGCACTTGAATTTCGCCTTTGTGAATTTCTAATTCTAGACCGTATTTTTCAGCGATATGATGGTTGCCTAAAACATGATCTATATGACAATGCGTATTGATCAGACGCTCTGGAATCAATCCATTTTGTTCAATATAATCGTCAAGAACCTTTTTCTCTTCTTTTGTATAACAACCAGGATCGATTATTATGCACTTATTAGTTTCATCATAAATCAAATAAGTATTTTCTTGGAAGGGATTAAAGACAAAATCTACAACAACTGACATAAAAACACCGTTAATTTTAATATATAGTATACAATTTGCACAACTTCGTCAATTATCCTAAATTATATGTACTTTAAGTACAGAAAATGTGGTTTTGGCATTGAATTTATGCTTAATATATATTAAGATTATCAATACTTAAAGGGGCCTTTTAATTGAAAATATTGTCACATGAACCTTAGATTTTTACCTACGCTCTTTTCCTTCTTATTCCTTGGACTAAGCCTTCCAGGTTTTGCCCAAAATGGAGATACACAATTTGGTAAAAATAGAATCCAATACCACGACGACTTTTCCAACTGGCTTCAATATGAAACGCCAAACTTTATTACCTACTGGTATGGAAAGGCACGGCATGTGGGTCAGGCAGCAGTCCAAATGGCTGAGATGGATCACGATGCGATCCAAAATACCTTAGAGCATAGAATAAATGATAAAATTGAGCTTATTGTATATGGAGACCTCACAGATCTCAAACAATCTAACATTGGGAGCGAAGATGTTTTCATCAATTCAATTGGTCAAACTAAAATAGTTGGAAATAAGGTATTTATCTATTTTAATGGAGATCATAATCATCTAAGACAGCAGATC
>CALIIW010000268.1 GCA_938018185.1 uncultured Saprospiraceae bacterium | reverse complement strand
AGGAATGAAGTTGTCTTTTCTTTCTTGTAGGCTCCCTTTCGGAAATAGCTTGTCTTGTAGTTTGCTCACTTGTCGTAGGCCCGTTTCGTGTTTACTTTTCTCTGATTTTTTTAATCGCTGCTCTAACTTATCGATTTCTTTTAATTGAGACACCTTAGAGGCTTCAACAGAAGAAGACAAAGACTTATCGACGAGTAGGGCTTTTTCTTTTAACTTATTGTAGAGTTTTCCTAGTTCCTCTTTTTCCTCAGAAAGATCTATCTCGTTTTCGGAGATGTTCTTTAAAAAAATGTCAGACAAAATGTTTTCCTTTTGGAATAAATTATCAATTGACAAATTGAATTTTGCCCGCTTATTGGATTGTTGCTTATTAATCCAAAGAACAGAATTTCTTCTGATCAAGACTGGGTAGTTGATCTTATAATGTTCAAACTGAGCTTTGCGTTCCATCCAGTATGCCAATTCACCGCCACCGCCTACATATGCTAAATTTGGGAGAATAGACTCTTGATAAAGAGGTCGTATAACCACATTTGGACTGAAACGCTCCGGGTGATTTTCTATTTCTGCTTCCATTTCAATTGTAGTAAATTTGATGTCCGTATCAAGTACTTCAAAACCACTCTCCGTTTTTACAATTCTATTTCTAATACCAGGCATCATATAGAAAAAGTTGATCTCTCTTGGATGGGCCTGTTTTTTAATTCCAATATGCTCCAGTTCAGAAATCGTCTTTTCAACTATTGCTAAGGAAGTATTTTGAAATATCTCCTCCTTAATAATCGGTCTAAAAGCAGCTTTTAATTCCGGATCACTCATATCAATGGCAATCAGTCCATATTTCTTAAATAGGGTCTTTACATAATTTTGAACAGCCTGTCCGTAGGTGTCAAAGTTTTCGAAAGAGGTAGCGAATATCTTATATATCTCTGCAGCTTGTTCACTTTCTCCAATAATCTCTTTCAATTGCGATAGAACAGGGGCCAAAGTTTTTGTTGACATCTTACCGACTGAACCAGATTCTCCCGATTCCCAAATTAATGGCTTGCCATAAATTGAAGTGCTTTTCACTTCCTCAAAGTCATGATCTTCTCCTCCTGAAACAAACAAGGGAACAAAATCATACATTGGATATTTGGACTTTAGCGTGTTAGCTAGGTTGATGGCAGAACAAATTTTGTAAATAAAATATAAAGGACCGGTCAATAGCGATGGTTGATGCGCAGTTACTATCGTGAAAGTGTTCTTGTTTCGTAATAGTTCTATGCTGTCAAAACAATTTTGGCAAGCATTGAGTGGTTTGTATTGTTTTTTTAAAACTTCAACCAATAAATCACGATCTATGTTTTCCTTTGCTTTATCCTTTATGACTTGCTTGAAAGCATCCAAACTAGCTTCGTATTTATAAAAAGGCTTTAGTTTAGCTTCTCCATTTTGATACCAAACATCTCTCTTGCTCAATTGTTCGACTTTATCGAAAGAAACTAAGCTTTTTTGAAAAGTCATTGTAGGTATTACTGGATCAGTCATTATTGAATAAATTTTCTTTGTAAAAGAATCGAGTAGATAACAAACAGCATGAGGCTAAGTTGTATCTCTTGGTATTTTATTAAGGATATTATTTAAAAAACATTTATTCGGAATTTCTTTAAAATGTTTATTTGGTTATGCGCTTATTTGTTTATTTTAAATTCTCACAAACAAAATCAACAACGAAACAAGCAATCCACCTCAAAATTATAAATTAATTCTACTATTTATTCAGATTATGAAAAAGAAATATATCCTAGCTTTAGATCAAGGAACAACCTCCAGTCGAGCCATCTTATTCAATATGAAAGGAGGAATATTTGGTATCGAACAATTGCCATTCAAACAAATATTTCCGCAGGTGGGGTGGGTAGAACATGATCCCACTCATATTCTGAAGTCTCAACTAAGAGTTGCCAGAAAATTACTTAAGGAGAAAAACCTAAAAGCAGCCGATATAGATAGCATCGGCATTACCAATCAGAGGGAAACAACTATTGTATGGAATAAAGAGACGGGCAAGCCTATTTACAATGCCATCGTCTGGCAAGATAGACGGACAGCAAGTATTTGTGACCAAATGAAAAAGGATGACTTGACAACTTATGTAAAAAACAATACTGGTCTAGTGATAGATGCTTATTTTTCAGGGACTAAAATAAAATGGCTATTAGATAATGTGAAAGGAGCGCGTAAAATGGCAATCCAGGGCAAGCTTCTTTTTGGAACCGTTGATTGCTACTTGTTATGGCATTTAACAAAAGGAGCGGTTCATGCGACGGATTACTCAAATGCCAGTAGAACGTTGATTTTCAACATAAGAAAAGGCATATGGGACAAAAAGATGCTAGACTACTTAAAGATACCCGAATCCATGTTACCTAAAGTACAGAATAGTTCAGGATACTTTGGTCTAACGAATAAAAGTATCTTTGGAGGAGAAATTCCCATTTGTGGAATTGCTGGTGACCAACAGGCTGCTTTGTTTGGTCAAGCATGCACTAAAGCAGGAATGGCTAAAAACACTTATGGTACTGGATGCTTTATGCTAATGAATACAGGGAGTAAATTAGTAAAATCTAAAAATGGTCTTTTAAGTACCATTGCCTGGGGAATCAATAATGAAATCACATACGCTTTAGAGGGATCGGTTTTTGTAGCCGGAGCTGCTGTGCAATGGCTTAGAGATGGGTTGAAGATTATTGAAACAGCTGCAGAATCCGAAAAGAAAGCTAAGTTGGTTTCTGATACTGCTGGGGTCTATGTAGTCCCAGCTTTCACTGGATTGGGAGCACCTTATTGGGACATGGAAGCAAAGGGTGCCATTTTTGGATTGACTAGAGGAACAAGGCAAGCACATATTGTGAGAGCAACTTTGGAATCTTTAGCCTACCAAACAAAGGATGTGTTGCAAGCGATGGAAAAGGATTCTGGCTTAAACTTAAAAAAACTTAGAGTGGATGGGGGAGCTGTGGCAAATAATTTTTTAATGCAATTTCAAGCGGATATTTTAAAAGCGAAAGTTGAGCGGCCAAAAATCATAGAAAGTACTGCCTTAGGTGCTGCTTATTTAGCTGGTTTGCATACTGGTTTTTTTACAAAAAAAATTATCACTTCAGAAGGCAGTCTAAATAGAACCTTCAAACCAAAAATGAACACAAAAGATAGACAAGCAAAATATCAAGGCTGGAAGGAGGCTGTAAAAAGAACAAGATCTTAATGACACCAAATACGATTAGTCCGGAACAACTTTTTGAAGAACACAAGGATGCCATCTTAATGGATGTGCGCACACCTGCCGAGTTTGAAAAAGGACACATTCCAAATGCTATGAATTTCCCTTTGTTTGACAATGAAGAAAGAATTGAAGTAGGGACCTTGTACAAGCAATTGGGACCTGATGATGCATTGATAAGAGGATTAGAACTTGTAGGGCCAAAAATGGCCAAATTTGTAAAAGAAGCAAAAGATATCATTCAAGAAAAAGAAGCAGTTTTATATTGTTGGAGAGGTGGAAAGCGATCTAGAAGTATGTCTTGGTTGTTCGACAATGTGGGCATTAAAACTTTTGTAGTGGAAGGCGGCTATAAAAGTTATCGAAGGCATGTCAGACATTGTTTTCATGTTATGAATCCAAAATTCATTGTCTTAGGTGGGCCTACTGGTTCTGGCAAAACCAACATCTTGCATGAGCTAATAAAGCAAGGAGAACAAGTGATCGATCTGGAAGGATTGGCTAATCACAAGGGATCCGCTTTTGGTTGGATAGGAGAAGACGAACAGCCGGCCATAGAGCATTTTGAAAACCTACTTTTGGAAGCCCTAAACAAAATGGACCTTAGTAAAAGAATTTGGATTGAAAATGAATCACGTTTAGTTGGTAAGGTTTATCTACCAGAAGGTTTTTGGGAAAAAATGAAATCCTCTCATTTAATCAATATTGACATTCCCTATGAGGCTCGTGTACAAATTCTTGTTGACAACTACACCGCAGACAATGCTCCAGAGCTCATCCATTCTTTTGATAAAATCAAAAAAAGATTAGGTTTAGAAAATATCAAAAAAGCAAAGGATGCGGTTGAATCTGATGACTTTCATGAAGCGGCTCGAATAGCACTCAAGTACTATGATAAGACCTATTCAGAATTATTGAAGGATAACAAGTCACCAAGCATTACTAAATTGAAATTTGAAACAGGTGATCCAAAGTATATAGCTCAAGAATTATTAATGATGCCTGAGTGAGTTTCTTAAGATTATTTAAATTTTCGCTTGTTCGAATGTTCGGTTAATTGCTTATTCAAAAATACTTACCTTGGCTGTTGATGTCAGACACAAAAAAAATACTTCTCACTCAATATTCTCACGGTGCAGGTTGCGGCTGTAAAATCAGCCCAGCTGTATTAGATCAAATATTGCTTGAAGCACTGCCTTCACCGCAATTTGATAACTTACTGGTAGGCAATAAGAACCGAGACGATGCGGCGGTATTTGATTTGGGCAATGGACAAGCAGT
This sequence comes from uncultured Saprospiraceae bacterium, assembly GCA_938018185.1. Lineage (GTDB taxonomy): Bacteria > Bacteroidota > Bacteroidia > Chitinophagales > Saprospiraceae > JALZVN01. The sequence continues at coordinate 21,346 of CALIIW010000268.1, read as the reverse complement.
TATATCCACCACTGACTTTTTTATGCCAATAGTTGATGATCCAAAGACATTCGGAAGAATAGCAGCAGTCAATGCTATCTCTGATGTTTATGCCATGGGTGGCTTGCCAATAATGGCAATTGCTATACTAGGTTGGCCAATTAAAGACATTCCAATTGAATATGCCAATCAAGTAATCGAAGGCGGTAGAGCTGCCTGTGCAGATGCAGGCATCCCTTTGGCAGGTGGACACAGCATCGACAGTCCAGAACCGATTTTTGGTCTAGCAGTAACAGGAACAGCAGCAACTAAGAATCTTAAGAAGAATAAAGGAGCAAAAGTTGGAGATTTACTTTATTTGACAAAACCTATAGGTGTTGGAATTTTATCGACGGCTCAAAAGAAAGGTTTGCTAAAAGCAGCGCATCAAAACCTGGCCTCAGACAGCATGGTCCAACTAAACAAGATCGGTGCAAAGCTAGGCGCTTGTAATTATGTACATGCAATGACAGACGTAACAGGTTTTGGATTGTTAGGGCACTTGTCAGAAATGTGTGAGGCATCTGATGTTTCCGCTACAATTAATTTTAATAGTGTACCGCTTTTAGATAAGTCAAGCTTGTATGATTACATCTCGCAAAATGCGGTACCAGGAGGTACGGATAGAAATTGGGATTCTTATGGTCACAAGATAGCTCAGGTCTCCACCCTTCACAAGGTGATTTTAGCTGACCCACAGACCTCGGGTGGTCTATTGGTCGCTGTAGATCCATTTGCAAAAGAAGCCTTTGAGGAAGCCTGCAAAGTGGAGGAGCAATCAATTTGGAAAATAGGTAGTATAAAACAAAAATTTGATCACGTCATTGAAGTAGAATGAGGTATTTGTTTAAAAGAATATTATACGGTATAGCGGTAATTATTTCAATCGTTGTTTTGGTGACTTCTATAATCTTCCTTGCACCGGTAGATCCGGCGCAACTTACTTTTGGTCAAAGGGCTGAAACCAGTACAGTAGAAAATAAAAGAAAAGAATTGGGTTTAGACAAACCTTTGTATGTTCAACTAAGTATGTACTTATCTGATATTTCACCAATCAACTTTACGAGCAAGCTATCGCCAAGATTAGAGAAATACAATTACAAAACACTATTCAACCTAGGTTCTAAAACTTTCATTGTCAAACAACCATACCTACGGGAGTCCTATCAATCAGGACGCGCGGTTTCTTCCATATTGGCAGAGGCCATTCCTAAGACAATTTTGCTTGCCTTATTCGCCATTATACTTGCAACCATTATTGGTATTTCATTAGGTGTGATTGCCTCAATAAAGCAAAATTCTATTACTGATAATATAGCGGTTGTTTGTTCTGTAATTGGATACTCACTGCCTTCCTATGTAACGGCGATACTCCTTGCACTGGTTTTCGGCTACCTCTTAGGGGAATTCACAGGTCTCAACGTCCAAGGCTCCATCATCGAATTAGACGAGTTTGGAGATAAGAAATTCGTACTAAAAAATATCATTCTTCCGGCTATTGCCCTTGGTATTCGGCCTGTTGCTATCATAACTTTATTAACACGTTCCGCCATGTTAGATGTGATGTCAATGGACTACATTCGTACCGCTAAGGCAAAGGGCATCTCTAAAGCCAAACTTCTTTTCAAGCATGCGTTGCGTAACGCTATGAATCCTGTTGCAACCGCGATCACGGGATGGTTTGCTGCTTTACTAGCTGGTGCTTTCTTCGTGGAGAACGTTTTTAACTTTAAAGGCCTTGGGGATATTACAGTAACTGCCTTGCAGCAGTTTGACATACCAGTTGTTTTGGGAGCGGTCTTGTTTACGGCAATTACTTTTGTCATAGTGAATGTTTTAGTTGATGTGATGTATCGCTTTTTAGATCCACGGATAACTGACTGATAATTTACCATAAGTGATTACCTTTAAAAATAAATCAGTTCCATGAATGACAAATATCTATTCTTTATAATAAAAAAATAAAATAGGATTATGTCTTAATTAAGAGACTAAAACTGACTAAAATTCAGTTCAATTAGAAGTCCTTAATCTGGGAAATTTATATAGAATGAATAATTGGAAAATCGCCTTTTTTACCTGCTTTGCATTATTGCTTTTAGTTCTAACAATAAGTGCATATTCCATTATCGATCAAGGGTACGCTTTGACATATCAAAAAGATGGCTACACATCAACCTTAAAAGATTTAGATCATTTAATCGACATTTTTAATAACACAGATTTGAAGAAAACTCAAATTGAAGCTGTATTAAGAGATAAGAATAAGCCCTTGTTTGAAGACTTTAGCTTTAAAGAAGATAGCATCGTGCTAAATCGAATTAATTTAAAATTTGAAGGTGATTACTTAAAAAAGATCACTAAACAATGGTAAGAGGAATACAAAGCAGCATCTTAATTCGTATATTATTCCTCCTGAACTTTACTTCACTTCAGGCTCAAAATCTTCTTCTAAACGGTAATTTTGAACAAATAAATAGCTGTGCGGAATATCATGAAAATTGCGCACCAATCGGCTGGAGATCCACTAGTGAAAAGCTATTTGGCTATTCGCAAACTAAGCAAAATAATTTCATAAAGCTTGTATTATTCAAAGAAGGAAAAAGCAATAAAAGAAAGTTTGCTCAAACTGAATTGCTTTGCCCATTATCGAAAGGGCAGCAGTATGAGATATCAATGAAAATAAAAGCAAATCTCTTTGGAATAAATGAGATCTGTATCGGGTTTTCTGAAAGCTTTGTTTATGAAGAGAATTTGGACTTCCAGAGGATCTATTCCAATAAAATGTGCCTAGATATTTCCAAATCAGTGATAAATGGGGAGTGGGTAGAAGTCAAATTCAAATACTTAGCAGTAGGCAATGAGAAGTTTGCTTGTATAGGCAATCTTAATTCTGATGAAGAAACAGAATATGTAGTACTTGATAAAAAGGAGCATAAGAGACTTAAGAAAAGTTACGAGCCGCAAGGTTTAATAGAATACGGTATCGATGACATCAAATTACGACCAATAAACGGAGTCTTTTGTGATGATCTTGAAGAAAGAAAAAGCAGTATTATCTCAAACACCAATAGGCATACAAATATTTGGGAACCTTATAAGAAGCTAATTCTAAAGGAAGCTTTGTCAATTGAAACTGATAAAATAGTTAATCAAACACCAACCAAACCTATAAATGAGCCCTTTATTCCGATAAAAAAAGAAATTGTTTTAAAGGAACTTAGATTTGAGAACAATCAACATAACTTAAAGGACGATCATATTGCAGAATTAGATCACTTGATCAGAGCAATGCTTCGAGATAAGACGATTAGAATCAAAATAACTGGGCATACTGACTCTAATGGAACTGCTGATTATAATTATAATTTGTCCTTGAGAAGAGCAGAATCAGTCCGTAATTACCTGGCACAGAAAGGGATCGCTTTATCTAGGATGGAGGTGGATGGTAAAGGGCAAACGGAGCCTTTGATGATGGAGATTGATGAGAAGAGTCGCATGGTGAATCGGAGAGTGGTGGTGCACGTGGAATAAGGAAGATATTTGCTTTTCTACAAAGTAAGGGAGACTTTGAATGATGAATCGGATCAATTATAAAATATGAAAATAAGCTTCATTTCTGATACCCATGGTTTACACAATTCCATAACACTCCCAAAAGGTGATCTCTTGATTCATGCAGGGGATGTTTCAAACAGAGGGACAAGACAAGGGATTGAAGAATTCTTAACTTGGTTTAGCCAGCAAGATTATAAGTATAAAATATTTATTGCAGGCAACCATGACTTATTTTTTGAAAGAGCCAGTGACTTTGAAATCAAAAAGTTGCTTCCTGAAAATGTTATTTATCTAAATGATAATGGAATTATGATAGAAGGTATTAATATCTGGGGTTCCCCAGTGCAGCCTTGGTTTTATGATTGGGCATTCAATAGGAAAAGAGGAGAAGAAATAAAAAAGCATTGGGATTTGATACCACAAAATACGGACATCCTTATTACTCATGGGCCTCCTTACAAAATATTGGACAAAACTACTAGTGGAGAAAATGTAGGCTGTGAAGATTTACTTAGTGCTATTAATTTTGTCAAACCCAAAATACATGTCTTCGGACATATACACGAAGCATATGGTATTGAAGAATTAAATGGAACAAAGTATATAAATGCAAGTGTCTTAAATGAGCGGTATCAAATTGTGAATAAGCCAATTGAAATAGTTTATCCTTAGTAATTAAGTCTCCGTTAATAAGGGCAAAACAATATGTGAACGATTATGGTCTACTAATGTGGGGTATTCAGAAGTAAGACTAAAAAACGCCAGAGGCGTGATATTATTATAGCCCAGTATGTTAACACTGGGTACAGGAAATGAGTTGAATTCATTTGGCGTGATTTTTTTTAAAATCATGACAAATGGCTTTCGAAGATTACGCGGTTTCCCAGCCCTTTCCGCTAGAAACGAGGTAAAGAATTTAAGTTACACAATTATCAGAAGTTGATTTTCAATGACTTAAGCTTTATCTGACAATCCCTATTGTTTTTGTTATTCTGGAATCTAAGGGCCAGCCATTCGCAGAAACGAGCCTGCTGCTTTGCTAAGAAAAACAAAAGCTCTTAAAAAGACTAAAACTGTTTAACAAGCTTCTTTGTACTTTGAAAATTCAATCCATTCAAAACAACAATATAAACGCCATCGACTAAATCAGAAAGATCTAGATCTACCAATTGTTCAGCTTTTTCCTTTTCTATATTTAAAAGCACATGTCCAAAGACATCAACTAACTTTATCCCCATCTCTTGTCCTAATAATTCGACAGGTAGTTGCAAAGTTGTTTTTCCATTCGTTGGGTTAGGGTAGAGCTTAATTTTTGAATTCAAATCTTGAGGATCAAGGACAGCTGTAGTACCTACATTTAAGGTTTGAACAGTAGTGTCAAAACCACATGCGCCTTCAACAATCAAAGTGACATCGTAATCACCTTCAAAATCATAAGTGTGAAAAGTATTTGCTGAGACACTCATATCTCCATCTCCAAAATCCCATAAACTGCTCAATACATTTCCAGTGGAAGTGTTTTTAAAGAAAAAGCTATTATCTTGGGAGGTAGCATTATATTCAAAGGCAGCCACACCACTTTCACTTACCAGAGAAATGGCATCGATTATGATTACAGATTTGGCACCAGGACCAGTTATGCCTCTAATAATCAAATTGATAGATTCTCCTGAAAAAGCGCTCAAATCTATTGAAACAGTTTTCCACTCAGCCCCTTGATCTCCAAGAATAGGTTCATGAACATCCTTAAATAGACCTTCCGGGCTCTTAACATCAATATGCAATTCTCCCATTTCATTACCGTTCATTAGATAAGCAAATTCAACATTGGCGCAGCCCGAATCAGTCAATTGAATGCAGGGTGAGATTAGTTTTCCTTCTTTAAAAGTACAACCATTGTATGATTCTAAATATAAATAATTTCCCTCCCCATTTAGATCGTAGTCCCCAACAAAAGTGCCCGATTCATTAAAATCAAAAAATGGACTGCTGCCTTTTCTTACTCTCCAATCAATGTCATCTAATTTGGAATTTTTTAGGTTCATGTAACCAGCTGACAAATCGCAATCAACAGCGCAAGAATCTAAGCCTAACTCGCAGGTAGAAAAAGTATTGAAATTTTGTAAATGTGGTGATCCTACTGACATTCCTTCAGTCACTTCAAAATTAGTGCTTAGGTTATCATTATATCTGTAACCGTCTAAAGGAACTTCAATCGATGCAGCAAAAAGATAATCGCCTAACTGTGAAATATCAATGGTCTCCTCAAATTTGTATCTATAACTTTCCCCTGGCAATATAGGTCCTGCATAAATTTCCGTCACGATGTCTTCTTGGTTGAGCTGATAACTCACAGGAATATCTGAAACAGGCATCAAACCAAAATTTTGTATTTGTACAATTACAGAACTGCTTTCTAAGTTTCTACAATTTGTCATAGAGCCTTCTGGGGCAAGTGCTTCTACTATGCCAATATCGTATGGCTTCTCACAATTTCGGAGAACTCCAATATGACGGATGGCTTTGGCTCTTCTTCCTTTTCCATTTTCGAGTACAGATTTCACACTAAACCAGTACGAGCCGAAGCCATCAATATCAGCAATGGTAAAAGTATTGCTTGAAGAAACACCAATAGAGTCCATATATTTTTCGCCAAGCATACTAACTTCATATAAAGGAACATCCTCTACCAGAGCCCAAGTCAACTGAATAGTATCTGGACAAACTCGTTCAACTCTAAGACCTTTCGGAACATCCACAATTGTGAAACGAGTATGGGACTCGCTGCTGGAATTTCCTCTACTAATCCTTATTTTCACATTATCGGAAATGATATCTGGTAGTTGCCAATCATAAGACCTTTCAGAAGGAGAGATTGTTTGACTTATTGTACTATATGATACTCCACCATCTAGACTATATTCTAAGGTAAAATTTTCAGTCCCAACCGATGCATCCCACCTTACAAAGAGGTGATCATTGTGTGCATAAGCTTCTCCGCCTATTGGAGCAGTTAATTCCACTTCATCATAAATGAAGTCATAGACTAAGTAAAATTTTTGCGGTCCTTGAGGAATAGCAAATCCCTCCAAACTAACTGTATGAATCCCTTCTTCTGGATTATTGACCCTAACTTGCTCCACATTATTCAAGTGATCTACACCTTCTACAGCAATTGCATTCAAGGCCTGAAGTACCGGGGTAGGGTTTAATACAAGTGGACGATGTACTTGGTCATTTGGAGCAAGCACTGTCATGTCAATATCATTTACTAAAGAGATAGAAGAAGCAGGATTTCCAGCAACATCCATCCAATAGCACATTATTCTAACTTCACTTACATTGGAAGGAACCAAAATTTCATGCTCCAATAAATCACTCTGACTAATAAAGTCAGTAATATATCTTTCTTCTTCTATAATCCTAACTGCTTTCAATCCATTTATTCGACCCCATCCATGTTGAAAGTCGGGCCCAGGATTTCCAAGATCTTCTGCAGTGTTTAAAAGACTAGCTTTCAATAAAGCAGTCTCAGGATCAAGTCCTCCATTGTTGATGCGATAAGCTTGGTATAATTGTGCAGTAACACCCGCGATGGTTGGTGCCGCTGCAGAAGTACCACCCCCAACCAAATAGGCATTATTTTGATTTGTTGACATTTGCTCAAATCCATGGGCACACAAATCTGGTTTAATTCTTCCATCTTCTGCTGGCCCTCGACTACTATGCTCTAACAATTGATCCAGATGATTTACATTACCAGAACAGATAACATTTTTACCTGCCTTCATTCCTCCAGTAATATTTCCCCATCCTTGTCCAGCTCCATATCCATGATCAAAAGTACCACTATTACCCGCTGAGAAAACGTGGATGATGTTTTGATTTAGGTTTATTTGTTGATCAATAAATTCCGTTTCAGAAGTATATTCTCCTCCTTGCCCTTGACTATAAGAAGTTGAAGTAATTACGGTACCAAAATCATTTAAATGATCTACGGCATTTAAAATATGCGGATAGCCTAAAAGATCATTAGTGGCAACTTTATAAATATGTATATCAGAAGCAGTTGCCATTCCTTTTATGGTAGGATCTAAATTTCCTGCTCCTACAAAAATACCTGCAGTCATGTCTCCGTGAGACCCTAAATCCTCTGAAGTATATTGGGAAACTATTCTTCCTTGAAAATCAATATGTGGTCCAACAATACCGTCATCGCATACCGCAACTACAACACCTGCACCATCATACTTTCTACCACCACTATAGCTTGCATCTAAGGTATTTGACCGAGAGGAGCTTCTACCTAATATATCATCGGGTGTACTTTTTTGTGAAATTGGCTCAATCCATTGGATGAATGGGTGCTTTGCTAGATCATTTATTAATCTGTAAGGATATTCAACAAAAAGTACATTGACTTCTTCCATCGCACCGATAAGCTTTCCATTATTTTTTGGAAGAAATTCCAAAATAGATGCTGTGTCCTCTTTTGAATAATATTTCACTTTCAACTTGATAACATCTGCTGAAATTGCCCAGCCTGGTAGTCTACCTGAAGTGAGTAAGGGGGATAACTTAAACTTATCTTCAACAATAAGTAAACTTCTAATATTCAGTAAGGCTAAAGAAGCATTTGATATTTCGCTAGGAAACTTTGCGAAATATGCTTTGTTAGGAATGTAGCTTATTAGTTCTATTCCTGCCTTTGCAATTCGTTCTTTCTCGATTTTTGTTGGAATAGAATAAAACTGAATCAACCTATAGACCTGCCCTTCCTGCTTTTCCATTAATCGAGAATCTAAGACTCGTTGATAGTTTACAGTAACTTCGGGAATGAACTTTTCTGATTTGAGTTTGATCTCAAATTCGAAATTCTCGTTGGAGCTTGAAAAGAGGGTAGTGAAGAACAATAGATAGACTACTAGATTTTTCATTTAATTGCAATTGATTATATGCAATATACTAATATCCAAGAAAATACTATTGAATCTTATAAATAATGGCATATATACGACTATATCTGCCTTGGTCCAAATTCTAATTTAGACTTAAGTATTGCTGCGATGTATTCAAACAAACAGAAATCCTAACCGAAGCTAGAAGAACTTGCGCTAAAGCCACTCGTTTTGGAACAATGAAAATTTAAACAAAAATTAATTTCGTGAATATCCGATCAAAGTTTAATTAGCTTATTCTTCCACATTTAAAATATACCATTCAATTGCTGCCATGTCTAAATTTTTTCTTCTGCCCATTTTTGTTGGAGCGTAATAGGTGGCTAAATAATCTAAAATTAATGGTTCTTGTTCTCCCAAATCTTGTAAGCCTTGAGTAGCTTGCATCCAAACGATCATGTTCTTCCATCCCGCTCTTGTAGCTCTGTTTTGCGTAATCAATTTAGCGGAGTGGCATGAGGTACAAGCAGCTATGACAATAGACAAATTTTTATCAGCTTTTAAACCAGTCTTTAAATGTATTCCTCTTTCTACTAAGTCCCAATTGTCATTTCGTTCTATTCTTTTTTGTCTTTCCCTCTTTAACAGCATTTCCTCTAACTGTTCTTCAGTATAACTAGGTTTATTTAAAAATGTATTTATATGATCTTCTAGCATCAAATACATAAATGTAATAATGACAAGAAATAACACCATGTTGACAAGCAACATAAATAACTTCCATAAATCATTATTAGCAAATATTTGAGGATTCATTTTAGGATATTTTAACTGCTATTCTATGGCAGGCATTATTTAAATAACCTTTAGGGTTCCAGCCTGGCAAAAGCATTGGTTGGGTATTACCATTAGCATCTGTTGCTTTGGCCCAAACTTCATAATATCCAACTTGAGGAAAACTAAGCTTTGCATTGAATTGTTGCCAAGCATATCTATTTGTGCTTTCTGATAATTCACATTCTTTCCAATTCATCCCAAAATCTATGGAGTATTCCACTTTTGAAATTTCCTCAGCAGAAGTCCAAGCATGACCAGAAATAGGGAGCAGTTGATTTAACTTGATGGATGCTCCAGTTTTTGGTGATGTGATGAGTGATTTGACTGGCATATTTTCAATGATACACATATCTTCATCCTTTACTTTAGTTCCAGGAGCAACTGGCTTGCAGGGTGTCCTATATGAGCTCCCTTGCATCTTTTGACCATCATGAACCTTATTTCTTATTACTATTTTATTTAACCATTTGCCAGAACAAGAAGCTGGATAACCACCGAATACCAATCTAAGAGGGAAACCATTTAACAAGGGTAGGTCTTGATCATTCATTGACCAGGCTATGATACTTTCATCTTCATTTGCTTTAGTAATTGGCACTCCTCTTGATATTGGATCCTTATCTGTCGCTCCTGATAAATGTATATCTGCTCCATAATATCCAAGATAAACAGCGTTCGACTTAAGACCTACATCCTCAAGGACATCTCTTAATCTTACTCCAGTCCATTTCGCGCAACCAACCGCTCCTGTACTCCATTGATTTCCTTTTGCTGGAGGACTAAATTCTTTTCTTCCATTACCTCCACATTCCAAAGTTAGATTATAGCTGACATGTTGAAATTTTGCTTTCAACTCCTTTAATGTAAAAGTTTTTGTTTTAATTACAGATTCTCCAGAAATTGTTAAGGTCCAATTTTCTACATCAATATCAGTAGGTGGAAGACCATTGTTTCTAACAAAAAATAAGTCATTTGAAGTCAATGCTTCAGTTAATAAATGTGCAGGAGTTTCTAGATTAATTGGTCGATCATTCAGAACTGTCAAAAGATTACTCTTGCCTGGAAACTTATTTTCTTGAGACTCTTTTAGTCCTAATAATTTTAATCCTCTGGGTATGTTATTTTCAAAAACAATATTTGTTCCCAAGGAAATTGCCAAGGATGATAACAAGGATTTCTTTATAAACTTTCTTCGACTATTCATTATCAATATTATTTATTCTTTCATAATCTGAAGACTTGAATTCCCTTTTTACAATCCCTACAACAGACTGTTTATAGAAAGTCTTTGGAAAATCCTCAATACCTGGAAAACCTAATTTTATATCTTTCCCATTATGAGGGATGTATGCTGTGCCAAAAATATAATCCCACATAGAAAGTGTAAGACCAAAGTTTATTCCATACCTTCTTTCGTCAGGCAGTTCATAAGAGTGATGCCAAATATGCATTTCAGGACTATTAAATATGTACTTCATTATTGGACCTAAAACAAATAGACCAACGAGTGCAGAAACGCCTAAGACCAAGATCGAGCTTGTGATAGAAGTAGTTTCGAAAAAACTTAAACCTAAAAGATTCTGGCTAATTATCAATCCTATCAACAAGGCAAGCGCCAAGCCGGTATACTTATGACTGATAGAAATGTTAGAATGATTATAGTGGCCCCATGCTAAAGTAAATATATGAATTATAAAAAAGTCGTGCAAACCAATTCCGAGCAATGCCAATGGTATGTATTCGAGTGTTCGATACACTATATTTTCCATCCAATGGTATCTCAAATGAGCTGCAAAACCCATCTCTTCGACGGAGTGATGTACTTGATGAAACTGCCACAACCAATTTGATTTATGCAATAATCTATGTATCCACCATTGGATAAAGTCTCTTACGAAAAAACCTGTAACCAAGATCGCCCATATAGGCCATTGCGTCATAGGATTGGATTGCCTTAAATCAAATCCTCCACTCAAAGACTTTATTCCATCATTAAATAAGTTGACAATTACATCTGAGGCTGCATTGTAAATAATAAGAGAGAATAGAAAAAAGTTAAAAAACATATAAAATGCATCTAACCAAAAGTCCTTTCTTAAAATTGCTTGCTTCTTCCGCCAAGGCACCACTACTTCCAAGACAAAGAAAAACAGGGAGACTGCAATGAGCCAATAAAAATAATTTTTGAAAGATGGGTGTGAAATTTCATACCACAAATAACCTGCATAGCCCTTGTAGCCATTAATAAAAATGTCAAAGTAATTACTCATAATTGTTTAAACTTGCTGTTAAGGAATCCCTTTTCTCGTTAAATTGATTTTCTGTACTAATTTTTTGAATTGGGATAGAATTGTCCAAACTATTCTTATAACTCCATTCAATCCAAGAGCCATCATAATTTTTCACGTTATTATATCCAAGTACATGTTTCAAAACATAGTAAGTATGTGAAGTTCTAGAACCACTGTGGCAATATAAGATTATGTTCTTATTCGGATTAATTCCTTTCATTCGCAAATCGTACCTTAAATCTTTTTCTGATTTTATCCTATGATCTCCATTGAGATCTGCTAAGGTTGACCAATTAAGATGTATTGCTGAAGGGATACTCCCTCTATCGAAAGCGCCTTTCTTGTATGGAAGGACTGCTTTTTTGTGAACAAATGGAAAACCTTTGAATTCATAATCTTCCCTGGTATCTATTATTAAGGTGTTAGTATCTTTTATAGCTGCCAAAACTTCATTGAAGTTGGCGATTATTGAGTCATCATAATGCGCTTCTAATTGATAATTTGTTGGCCTTGATTTAGGATTTTGCTTATCTGTCACTTCAAGACCACTCAGCTTCCAATATTTCAAACCTCCATTAATAATCTTAAAATTATCAAAACCGTAAAGATTTAAAACCCAGGCAAATCTCATGGCATCTACATTGGCTTTGATGTCATAGAGTAACAAAGTTTTACCTTTATCATAACCTATTGTTCGAAGTAAACTTTGCAATTTTTCTCTTGAAGGTATTAGTCCTGCATAAGGTGTATTATGATCTGAACCATAATCTGGTCTCCATATATTTATTGCATTAGGAATGTGTTCTTCTTTATAGAACAATTCCTTTGAAACATGAATAGGGATATAGTTTTTAGAATTTTCCAGCAAAAATTTATTTGCAAGCTGCGGATCAATCAGATTATAAGTACTAATATCAGATTTATCTGAAGAATGGATGACCATAGTAGGATCATCTTGACATGAAATTATCAAGCCAATAAAACAAACAAGAAAAACACTATTAACCTTCATTGAAGTTGGAATTTTGTTTTGGATTGAAGTCATAGAATAGATCAATGTGGCAATCGATCTCTCAAAACACCATAAACAAATGTCCCAGCAATGGCACTTGCTATCGCAACAAGAATAACAGAAAAACCATTGCCTATCAAAGTAAACATTGGACCCGGACAAGCACCCGATAAGGCCCAACCTAAACCAAATATAATTCCTCCTAATAGATACCGTGTCACGCCCTTTTTCTTATCGTTAATTTCAATCAAACCACCTTCCAGAGATTTTAACTGCTGACGTTTTATGATTTGTACAAGAATAACTCCAACCGCTAAAGCGGATCCGATTATACCATACATGTGAAAAGACTGAAAACGAAACATCTCTTGAATTCTGTACCAAGAAATCGCTTCAGATTTTGTCATGATAATTCCAAAGAGAATGCCTATGATTAAGTATTTTAAATATTTCATTGGTTTAAATTAAAAGATTAATGGAAAAAATAGGAAGGTCATAACTAGACCGCCAATAAAAAAACCGATTACTGCAATTAGAGAAGGTACTTGAAGATTCGACAAACCACTAATGGCATGTCCTGAAGTGCATCCACCTGCCCAACGGGCACCGAAACCAACCATAAAGCCACCAACTACTAGTACAAGAAAACCTTTCACAGACGCCAGACTGCTCCAAGTAAATAATTCATGAGGGGCTAAACCTCCGTTAAAAGAGATGTTTAAAGCTGCCAAATCAGAAATTGTGTCTGCACTAAGTAGGAGAGGCTCTCCATTGCTAAGAAAATTGGAAGCTATGTAACCACCAATAATGGCTCCAACTATGAATACTAAATTCCAAATTTGATCTTTCCAATTAAAATCAAAGAATTTTACGTTTTTGCCTGCACCTCCTATAGCACATATACTTCGCAAATTACTGGATACTCCAAATTCACCTCCTGCAAACAGCAAAAGAAACATTGTTAAAGCGATAAGCGGGCCGGACACATACCATGGCCATGCTTGAGAAACTAAATCTATCATCTTTTTTTTCTTTTTAATACTACCCAGGAGAAGTTTTGTATAGCCCCTGAAGGTGTACGATGTTTATTTTCAAAATTGTTTATTATTTCAAACTCTGGACTAAAAATTTTAGCAAAGCTTTCTTTATCATGGGGGCAAATATCAATGCCACTACATTGACTTGGTCCACCATTTTTAGAGAATGCTGCTATGATTACAATTCCAGATGGAGCGAGTGCATTTAATAGTACTTCCTTATATTTCATCTGATCTACTGGATTACTTATAAAGTGAAATACAGCTCTATCATGCCATAAATCAAAAGTAGTTTTCGCTTTGAAATCCAGAATATTAGTTTCAATCCAATTTAGATTGTGTGTTTTATCTTGGATTCTACTTTTACTGAGCTCTAAAGCTATACCAGAAATATCTAGAAACGTTAGATTAGTAAATTGGTCCTCTAGCAAATAGTCAGGCAGTTGACTGTCACCTGCACCAACATCAATGATTGAAACATTTCTGTTTTTCGTATAATCTCTGATCAACTTCAAGCTAATTATCGGCTTTTCTTGAAACCAGCTAACCTTGCTAGTATCCTTGGTTTTAAAGATGCCTTCCCAATGACCTTTCTTGTTTGCTTTCGCTTCCATCTTCTAAAATTAAATTTAATTATCCAATCTTCCTCTTATGCAACTAAGCACTGATTTTGCCTTTCGGCCAAAATTATTCTCTTCCTCAACAGAAGGATATCCCAAAGATTTTAAGGTCTTCAAAACTGTTAATTGGAGATCATTTTGCTTCTGTATAAATTCGACATAGTTTTCCTCTGTATTTATTTCGCTTATCTCAATCCCTTCTATGGTACCAAGTGCCAATTCTATAGTCTTAGCACAGCCACCACATTTTAGATTTTGTATGAATACTTTAGTTCTCATTTTCTTCTTGTATTTTTTTTACATTTCCCCAAGCGCCGCCGTTTAAGACTGAGTTAATGCCATGTTTGTTTAATATTGTTTTGGCTTGTCCAGATCTGTTCCCAGACCTACAAAAGACTACTATCTCTTTTTCCTTTTTGAATTCTGCAATTCTACTTTCAACTTGATCCAATGGAATATTAATGGCACCTCTTGCAGAACCGCCAGCAAATTCCTTTTCCGTTCTTACATCTATAAGTGTTGCTCCTTTAAGGATGCTTTCCTTTAGTGCTGGATCAACTGGTGTGCAAGAGCTAAAACCAAGTATGGAAGAAAATAGTATTGCGCCCAAATTTTTAATCATGCGAATCATTGATAATGTTGTTTTAATTTTTAATTAATCAGTTACAAAGTTGATGGACAAACATATTCAGAGGTAGGCACCTTTGTTTCCTTAATGGCAGCAAAACCTCCTTGAATGTCAATAATATTATGATATCCCCGAGATTTTAGAATAGAAGCAGCTATCATAGATCTATATCCTCCTGCGCAATGTAAAAAGAATTTCTCTTCTTTAGGAAATGATGCAAAACAGCTATTTAAATCACTCAATGGGGTGTTTACTGCTTTCTCAACATGCTCTGATAAATGTTCACTTTGCTTCCTAACATCGTAGATATTATTCTTCGCTTCTGCGTAAATTTTTTCTAAGCTGGTAGCAGGAATTGATTCAACAGTGTCCGTTTCTTTGCCAGCAGATTTCCATGCGTCTAAACCTCCATCTAAGAAACCTAAGGTGTTGTCAAATCCGACTCTTGAAAGCCTGGTAACAGCTTCCTCCTCTCTACCTTCTGGTGCTATTAGAATTATAGGCTGTTTCACATCAACAACTAATTCGCCAACCCAAGGGGCGAAAGAGCCATCCAAGCCAATAAAAATACTATTTGGAATATGTTCATTTGCAAAATCAAAGACTGACCTGACATCTAACATTACCGCATCGGTTTCATTTGCTAAAAGTTCAAATTCCTTAGGAGATAATTTTTTAAGGCCTGTAGATAATACAGTTGCTATATCTTCATATCCTTCCTTATTCATTTTTACGTTTAATGGAAAATATGCTGGTGGAGGCAGCAAGTCAGCAGTGACTTCTTTAATAAACTCTTCCTTGGTCATATCCGCTCTCAATGCATAATTCATCTTTCTTTGATTCCCTAAGGTGTCGACTGTTTCTTTCATCATGTTTTTACCACAAGCAGAACCTGCACCATGAGCAGGGTAGACGATCACTTCATCAGGTAGCGGCATTATTTTATTTCTTAGACTATCAAAGGAATGTCCAGCTAAATCTTCCATAGTCAAGTCGCCAAATTTTTGAGCAAGATCTGGACGACCAACATCACCAAGAAATAAAGTATCTCCTGTGAAGATGGCATGCTCCTTACCAGACTCGTCAATAAGGAGGTAAGTGGTACTCTCCATGGTATGGCCTGGAGTATGTAAGACTTTGATTCTAATATTACCCAACTTAAATACCTCTCCATCTTCTGCAATATGCGCATCAAAGCTAGGATTTGCATTTGGACCATAAATAATTGGAGCCCCAGTATTCTGAGCTAAGGTTACATGACCACTCACAAAGTCCGCATGAAAATGCGTTTCAAAGATGTACTTAATTTTGACGCCGTCTTTTTCAGCTTTCTTTATATAAGGACTAACTTCTCTTAAAGGATCTATAATAGCTGCTTCCCCATTACTATGAATGTAATAGGCTCCTTGAGCCAGACAACCTGTATAAATTTGTTCTATTACCATTAGTGTATAAGTTTTATTGTAGGATTAATGAATTGTTCTTTATTGAAATTTGAAGGATAATTAATTCCTTCAACTGCATCTGAAACCGATAGGAAAAAATTAGATTCCCCTAGCAAACTGTCAAGACCGTTCCGTTTGAATATGTCTCGAAGTGGGCCTTTTACATCTGCAAACTGTAGTTGTATTTTCTTGTCTTGTAATTCTTGAATAAGGTCTACTAGCATGTGCACAGAACTTGAATCTATGTAATGAATTCCTGACGCCTCTATGATTATCCTTTTAACCAATTTATTGTTTTCGAGTTTTTCTAGGATTGACTTTTTAAAAGCATTGCAATTACCAAAAAACAACTGAGCATCAAATCTAATAATAAGATTAGTATCTATTTTTCTAAGATTCTTAAATCTGTTTACATTTCTGAATGTATGTGAATCTGGCAACTGGGCTAATTCTGCATAATGTGGGTAAGTGATTCTGTACAAAACAAGCAACAAAGAAAAAAGGACACCTAAGGCGATTCCTGGTTCTATGCCAATGAACAAGGTTGCTATGGCTGTAAGCATGAAAGCAGCAAAGTCTAGCTTATCCTTAGCCCATAAATGTTTTGCTTCCTTAAAATCTATTAAACCAAAAACAGCTACCATGATGATTGCTGCTAAAACTGCTTTAGGAAGAAAATAAAAATAAGACGTAAAGAACAATAGTGTTAGAATTACCATACTTGCGCTTATCAATGCAGCTATTCCTGTTTTAGCTCCTGCTTGATCATTGACTGCTGTTCTGGAAAATCCACCGGTGACAGGAAAAGCACTAAAAAAAGACCCTAATACATTTGCCATCCCTAGGCCTATCAATTCTTGATTGGGATCTATTTCATAATCTTTATGCTTGCTTTGAATTGATTTTGCTACAGCATAAGACTCCATATAACTAACCAAGGAAATGGTAAGCGCTATAGGAAGTAAACTTAAGATAGATGATCCATCTATTTGTGGAAATCCAAATGCAGGAAGTCCACTCGGAACATCACTAATTATCTTAACCCCAATCTCATTTAAATTAAAAAAGTAAACAAGGCAAGATCCTAAGACAACTACAATAAGTGGAGTAGGTATCTTTCTATTTATCTTTCTTAGAATTAAAATTAAAAATATCGAACCTATCCCGATCAGTATCGTTGGGAGATTGACCTTATGAATTTGTTGTGCCACAGACATGATGGTTTCATGTATCATTCCTCTAGGAATATCTAAACCTAGAAGATGCTTTAGTTGACTAAAACCAATAATCAATGCGGCAGCTGATGTGAAACCCGCTATAACAGGATGTGATAATAAGTTAACCAAAAAACCAAGCCTAAGTGTCCCCAGCACTACTTGAATGACACCAACCATAAGTGCTAGTAAAATTGCCAAGCTGATAAAAGTCTCTGTACCTAGATCTGCTATTGCGCCTACACCACTTGCTACCAATAAGGAGACCATTGCCACTGGCCCTACTGCCAGTTGCCTTGATGTTCCAAAAATGGCATATATAATAAGTGGAATTGTAGCTGCATACAGCCCATAAATTGGTGGTAGACCAGCGAGCATTGCATAAGCCATTCCTTGTGGTATCAGCATTATACCCACAGTGATTCCTGCAGAAAGATCATCCGGTAATTGGGATCTTTTATATTTAGGTAACCAATCTAATATAGGTAAGTACTGCTTCATCTTTTGATTTATCTTTATAACACTTGTTAAAGTATTCAACTATTATCGCAAATTTTTTTAATCTCGCATACACCTATCAATACAATCAAACAAGGAAAGTATATTCCTATCAGCAATCTTATAGAATACCTGTTTACCTCGTTTTTCTGACAATAAAATTCCATTGTCCTTGAGCTTAGCTAGGTGATGCGACATCATGCTAATCTCACAAGTCGCGCCAATTCGTTCACAGATTGTGGAGACGTCTAATGGCTCCTCTGCCTCTAAGACTTCAAGGATCTCTAGTTTTACAGGATGAGCAATCGTCTTAAAGATCTTCGCTACAGCTTGTAACTTTTCTCTGCTGAAATTTCTATTGGATACTTTCATGATGCAAATATATGAACATTTTAGCAAACATTCAAGTGTTATTGAAAATAACTTGTTTTTTCTACTTTTTAAACTCCTCAATGGCTTCCATTAGCTTGCTCTTATAAGTTCTCCCAACTGGAAGCAACTTATCATCTAACTTCACAAACTCACGCTCCAATTGACTAAGGTGGAGTAGAGAGACCGCGTAACTCTTATGGATCCTACAAAAGTAAGAAGGGAATATGGATTCTATATCAGAAAGCGTTTGGCGACTTAAGATCTTTTTATTTTTGCTATGATAAACCACATAATTTTCATCCTTCTCTATAAATTGAATCTCCTTCCATGACAACTTATGGGTAACAGCACCACTTTTAACGTAGATGATATCAGCAAAATCATTATCGTTCGTTTTATGAACTTCTTGGCTTATAATCTGCTTTTTAGAAAGCCTTTCACATGCTTGCAAGAACCTTGGGAAAGGGATGGGTTTAACCAAATAGTCCACCGCTTCAAGATTAAAACCTTCTACCGCGTACTCTGCATATGCTGTTGTAAAGATGACTGCTGGCGGATCTGACAGGCTCTTATACATATCAACACCTGAAAGGACAGGCATATTAATATCTAGAAATAAAATATCAACTTTGTTTTCTTTTAAATAATGAAAGGCTTTTACTGGGTCCCTAGATTCACCAACAAGTTCTATGAATTCGATTCGGTCAATATAGGTTCTAAGCAATTCCAATGCCTTGACCTCATCATCTACAATATATGCCTTCATCATCTTAGGTCAAGTTTTAACTCTGTAAAGTAGAAGTTTTTTTCTTCTGAGGCATTCAGTACATGCTTTTCTGGATACAACAATGACAACCTCCTTTGCACATTTTGCAAACCAACGCCGGAAGACTTTTCATTGCAATTGACCTTAGCAAATCTAGAATTTTGAATCTTAAGTTTGAGATCTTTTCCTTCAACAAATACTTTTATACTGACCAAACATTTTTCTTCTGGTTTGACACCATGCTTAAAAGCGTTTTCGATAAGAGGCAACAATATAACCGGAGCGATTTGTTGTCCGTTGATATTACCCTCTAAGTTAAAAGAAATTGTTGTATCATCTGTGTCGGCAATTCTAAGATGTTGTATTTCAATATAATTTTTAAGGAGTTCTACTTCTCTTTGTAATGGGACCAATTTATCATTTGACTCATAAGTCAAATAATGCATAATTCCAGAAAGATTTTCTAAGCCTGCTGCTATTTCAGGTTCTTGCTTTTGAATGGATATGCTGTATAAATTATTTAATGCATTGAATAAAAAATGTGGACTCACTTGAGCTTTTAAAAAAGAGAGCTTCGTTTCCAAATGATCCTTTTGCAGTTGATGTCCTTTTCTTTCTTTTTCTAAATACAATTTAAAAAACCGAATCATGGAAGCCAAACCCATAATAGAAAGTAATAAGAAAGAATTTCTGAACAATGGTACCTGACTGAAAAATGAACTCGTGGATGGATTAAAACAAAAATCTAAAATAGCACTGTAAGTAATTGCACGATCAAGTAAAGATGCAATTACGAAATTGATTAAAAACAATATGGAGAACTTGAAATAGTTCTGTTCCTTAATAATATAAGTTGGAACAATTAAATAAATCAGCACATAGGTAGCCAATATAATGACAGGTAAACGCATGAGATTATACCAGACAACGTCTAGATAGGTAGAAGGGCATTCAAATAGGAAACTTGACCAAAGGACAAATATCGACCAGAATAGAATATGTTGACCAACTCTCTTCAAAAAGCTATAATATTAAAATGTCTCTTTATAAGTATACAACTCGCACCCAAGTATAACTCCATACCTAGTAATCAAAGTATTCAACTACAATATAAGCTGATAAACCCAAAATTGTGAAATTATGAAGCCAACGGTTAAAAATCAAGGATAAACTGTATTTCAAGCTGTTTAAATACAAAAAGTATACGGAGCCTTCAATTTGAATAATGCCGTCAATACTGCGTGTAAATTGCCAGTATTATCAGAATTTATTTATTAACCTAAAATTTAATACAATGAAATTTACCTTCCTTTTACTAAGCTTTGCTGCTATAGTAGGTTTTATTAAAATGAGTCCTACAAACGAAACCCTAATCAATTATCCTGAATCATTGGAGAAAGTACAATGGCTAAACCTCGATGAAGCTGCAACGATGAATGCTAAAGAACCAAAGAAACTATTGGTGGACATTTATACACCTTGGTGTGGCCCTTGCAAAATGCTAGACAAGAATACTTTTTCTGATCCAAAAGTGATTGCACATTTGGCTGACAATTACTATTCAGTAAAATTTAATGCAGAGTCTGGTGAAACAGTGGCCTTTAATGGTAAGACATTTTCCAATCCCAACTTTGATAAAAACAAAAGCCCTTTGTCTAGAAATTCCGCTCACGAGTTTACAAAAGCAATGGGAGTTACTGGTTATCCGACAATCTTGGTCCTTGATGAAAATTTAAATGTAATCAACAAACATGTTGGGTATAAAACACCGGAACAATTGATAGCCTTGTTGAAATAGATTTTATTTAACGTTTTTTTGAAACAATATGTAGAGATGTAAAGAATTGCATCTCTATCATGTTGTTTTATCAAAAAAGGTGCAAGGCAAGCCTTGCACCAACCATTGCAATTACAAAAAATACACCAAGTGGTTCAAGCTAAGAGTTGAAGTCAAAATTTTAACTCTATCGATTAAAACTTGTATCCCTTTTTCCTTGCGGCTTTCTTTGCAGATCCAATTATTGAATCATCTAATCCATTTTTACCTTCTACCTTCTTCTTTTCCTCCAAGAGGAAAGCGTCTCTTTGTATAGACAATTTTCCAATATCCTCTTTTATCTTTTCTCTTTCTGCTTTCTTCTGTTTGATAATC
>CALIIW010000267.1 GCA_938018185.1 uncultured Saprospiraceae bacterium | reverse complement strand
CCTAATGTACAGATATATTTCTTTTTTGCTCTTTTCTGCACTTATTTTCTCTTGTAATTCAGATAAATCAGCTGATACAACAACAAAAGAGGATGCGTATAAAAAGAAAGGCCAGATAGCTGACATGATACGAATGCCAGTGTCTGCGGTTGATCCAGTAGATACTGTTAATGTTGCCAGGTTTGACTTTGAAGAAAAGACCTTTAATTTTGGTACAGCCAGAGAAGGCAAATTTGTTGAACATACTTATAAATTTACAAATTCAGGCACCATTCCGCTTATCATACAGGACGCGACAGCTACATGCGGATGTACGGTTCCAGAGTGGCCAAAAGAGCCAATTCCACCAGGTGGAGCTGGGGAAATAAATGTAAAGTTCAATACTATGAAAAAAACAGAAAATCAAAGTAAACCAATTACCATAACAGCCAATACTTACCCTTCAAAAACTGTAATCAGAATTGAAGGTTATGTAATTAAAGTATATTAAAATAACAGACATGGAAATCCAATTACAATTATTGCAAGCAGCTACACAAGGTAGTCCGTACACCACTCTTATAATGATGACCTTGATATTTGGTGTATTTTATTTTTTTATGATCAGGCCACAGGCTAAAAAACAAAAACAACAAGATGCTTTTGTACAAGAACTTGCTAAAGGCGATGAAGTTGTAACTAATAGTGGCATTTTAGGCAGGATCAATAAGATTGAAAATAATGTTGTTCATCTGCAAGTTGATACTAAAACTTACTTAAAAATCTATAGATCAGCTATTTCTAGAGATATGTCTGAAGCTTTAAAAACAGGCGACCCTATTCAAGAAAAAGCTTCTGCTTAATTATATCTTTTATGAAATTAAATCTTGAGCTAAAAGTACCAACCAAACCCGGCTGGATCGAAGCCGTGATGAATGACTTTGACAGCTTTTTGCAGGACCATGCTGATTGTGAGAGAAAAGCTTCTTCCACAGCAATGAGTTTGGTGGCAAAATATCCTGACAAATTAGAGATCATTCCTGAATTGATAGAAACAGCAGTAGAAGAATTAGAGCATTTTCAGATGGTCTATAAGTTAATGGTTTCTCGTGGTATAAGTTTACAACACAAGATTCCTGGAGATCCTTACATTAAAACATTAATACAGCGAATGCATTCCGGCATTAAAGAACGATTTTTGGATCGTTTGTTAGTCGCTTCTGTAGTTGAAACAAGAGGAGCGGAACGATTTCGGATTGTTGCTGAGGCACAAACGGATGCTGACTTACAGAAATTTTACAAGACTTTGTGGATTTCTGAAGCCAAACATGGCCACATTTATGTTGGTATGGCTTTGAACTATTTTTCAGAAGACCAGGTTTACGAAAGATTAGAGTGGTGGAATAATATGGAGGGAGAAATTCTGGATAGCTTACCATTTAGACCAGCATTGCATTAATGAAAGAACAAATTTTAAAATTAGAAAAGGAATCCCGCAAGTTAGAAACCTCTACCCTTCAAAGAGCGAAATGGAATAAAGCGGTCACAGATTACGCAGATGATTTCATCGAAAACATTTTCACCAATAAGGCATTTATCGTTGGAGATCTAGACTCCGAAGCTTTTGACAACATTGACTTTAACGAGGCAGTAGAAATTGAGACAGCCATCGATTTTGTCAAAGAAAAGGTCGATAAGATAGGATTGAATCCTGCTTCGGGAGGACACCTTGGTTACATACCAGGAGGAGGACTTTTTCCTTCTGCTTTAGGTGACTACATTGCAGCAGTTGGCAATCGTTATGCCGGTATATATTTTGGCGGTCCTGGCGCTGTCAAAATAGAGAATAGTTTAATTGCCTGGATGGCTAAAGTGATGGGCTACCCATCTACAGCACATGGAAATCTGACTTCAGGTGGATCTATTGCAAACTTAATAGCTATTACTACAGCGAGGGATTTTAAAGAAATTCTTCCAGAAAAAGTACGAAGCTCTGTTATATATCTTACCAAGCAAGTGCATCATTGTGTCCAAAAAGCAATCAGAATCTGCGGCCTTGAACATGCAAGAATTGAATACATTCCACTTGATGCTCATTTCAGAATGGACATGGATAAACTCAAGGAGCGAATCATTGAAAATAAAGCAGAAGGATTAAGTCCATTTTTGTTGGTTGGTTCGGCTGGCACAACAGATACTGGCGCGGTAGATCCTATGCAAGAAATGGCCATGGTCTGTAAGGAAAGCGATATATGGTTTCATGTTGACGCAGCTTATGGCGGTTTTTTCATTTTATGTGAAGAGCACAAAGAAAAATTCAAAGGAATTGAACTATCAGATTCTCTGGTAATCGATCCGCACAAAGGATTGTTTTTAAGTTATGGTCTCGGTACGGTACTAGTCAAAAACAAGGAAGCTTTATATAAGTCCCATTATTATCAGGCAAACTACATGCAGGATACTTTGGCTTACAATAGTGATATTTCACCAGCGGATGTATCTCCAGAGTTAACCAAACATTTTAGAGGGATGCGACTTTGGTTGCCACTGCGTTTGTTTGGACTTAAACCATTCATTGCCGGTCTTTCAGAAAAGATTTTACTTTGCAGATACTTTTACGATGAGATTCAGAAGCTTGGTTTTGATGTTGGCCCTTATCCAGATTTATCTGTGATGATATTTAAGTATCCCTCTAAGGAGAATGAAAAGGCTTTAAATGAGCGCATTGTTGAACATGTAAAGACGGATGGCCGAGTGTTTTTGTCTTCTACAAACATCGATGGGGTTTATTGGATACGTATGGCACCCTTGGCTTTTAGAACTCACTTAGATACGATTGATACTTGTTTGGAGGTTATCTCAGATAAACTAAAAGAGGAAGGTTTGTTGAGCTAAATTTTTGTTGGGTCGCTAAGATTCACAAAGGAGCACAAAGATGCGCTAAGGGTTTTCGTTCATATTATAAAGTCAAGTCTATTTGTCGATATTTCTGTTTTTAGAATAAAATCTTTGCGAGACTTTGCGCTACTTAGCGAGCTTTGTGTCCTAGCTGAACTTTGTTGGGACGCTAAGATTCACGAAGAAGCACAAAGATGCGCTAAGGGTTTTCGTTTCCAGTCATCTGCTACTTCCAATTAACAAATTTTCGTCACATGAATAAAGTCTTTGCGAGACTTTGCGCTTCTTAGCGAGCTTTGCGTCCTAGCTATGCTTTGTTACACAACTAAAAATATAAATTCCTAAAAACAGCTTAATCTAAAAACTTAAAAGATTCCAAAAACTTGTCAATGTCATTATTCAAGCTTTTAGCAGCTGCACTAAACACTTGCAAGGAATAATATCGGTTATCTTTAAAGAACACCTTGGTCTTCATAACCGCTTGTCCTTCATCGTATTCTATTCTGCCTATTAGCCCATTAACTGACTGCTGGCTAGCTGATTCCACATAAACAATTTGTCCTTTCAGACTCTCAGCAGAGGCTTCCATGCTATTATTTAGAAAATCGTCAAGGATGTGCACAGAATCTGCAGGTATCATCCCATCAGGATAGGTGGCATAACTAATGACATAGGCAAAATTGCTAAAGGAAGGATCCTTAAAATGACAACTATAGGTAACATATTCTATTTGCCCAAGGTCAGAAGGAATGACTTGTATATTTTCTTCTAAATTTGCAGGAGCTAAAATGGAGAAATTTCCTTCAACAGAATTGAAAACTTCCCAATTTAATAGACTTACATACGTTAGAATAAAACAGTATATTAAAGTTCTCATTAATTTAATTGAATATTTATATAAAGATATAGAATCTTATAATTTGGTTGTGTACATCAGAAATATTATTGCATTATTTTTTATAACGTCTTTGTCGACTGTATTCTTGTCTTGCAAATCCGACAACAGCGTCCAATTCTTAAAGAGTCCTGAAAAAATGGATGGGGAATTTAAGGAAGAGCGTTACAAATGGGGTTATATTAATCAATCTGGCAAACCCATTATTGAAGAACAATTTGACGAGGCAGCAAACTTTTCCTCTAAATTAGCAGCTGTTCGCCTTAAATCTGAGTGGGGCTACATTGATCAAAAAGGAAACTTTGTCATTAAACCACAATTCTCTGGTGCCCATTCTTTTCAAGATGGCTTAGCTAGAGTCATCGATAAAAATGGGAAGTCAGGGTTTATAGACACATATGGCACTTGGCAAATTGAAGCGAAATACGATGAGCTCGGAGACTTTTCAGAGTCTTTTGCTCCATTCCGCGATTCCATATATTTTGGTTATTTGGATTCTATAGGACAAGTTATAATTAAAGCTACCTATGACAGAGCATCTGCCTTTAGAGATGGATATGCTATCGTAAAAAGGGATAAAAAGTATGGTCTGATTAATAAGAAAAACGAGCAAGTTATTCCTTTTAAATATGAACGAATGACCTACTTAGGCAATAATGTGTTCAAGATCAAAAAGAATAAAAAATATGGATTGATTGACAATCAAAATAAAATTTTAGTTCCTATTAAACACGAACAAATTTCTTCTGTCTCTCAAAATGTATTCGTTTCCAAATCAAACGACAAACAAGTTCTAGTTGATTTTACTGGTACGGAACTTTCTGAAGTTTACGATGAAATTTGGGATTTGAGTGAAGGGTTTTATGCCTATAAACTTGGAAATAGAATTGGCATTCTAGACACATCTGGAAATGTTTTAGTAAAGCCTAAGTTTGAATTATTGAATCCTTTTGAAAATGGCATGGCTGCTTTTCAACTTAATGAAAAATGGGGTTACATTAATAAGAGTTTTGAACAAATCATAGAACCTAAATTTTATTTGGTTTGGCCTTTCAACAATGGAATCGCCAGAGTGGCTTCCAATGAAGGCATTTGTCTAATGTCGAAAGATGGGGAGTACATTTTAAAGGGAGGTTACTATGACATTAGAGATTTTAAAGAAGGACTAGCTAGGTTTAAGAGGTGGGACAATTAATATTTGTAACTATATAGGCAATGAACCAAACATAAAATATTACAAGTTTAACTTCAAATTTGTTATTAACAGTTGGTTAATTGTTTATTCGTGTATTTGTTTATTCTTTTATTTATTTAAAATAAATATTTTGAAATATTGTTTATATGCCCTATTGCTTTGTATAATTTATTCCTGTAGTGGTTCAAATACTGCTACAGATTGTGATGTCCCTGCCCCAGAGGCAATATTTAACAAAAATATAAATGATATCAAAAATCATTCTTTTGAACTGAAAGATCATATAGCCAAAGAGCAAATTGTATTCTCAAATGGGGTTACATTAGAAATTTTTCAATCTGGTTGTGAAAAAATAGTACAAGAATTTGTGTTTGATGTCCCAAATGAGCAAATTGAATATAAACAACATACACAACAAGCCATCAAACAACTTCGATTCATTTCCAGTTTGGATGCAAAGTACATCGCTTTTGACCAATGGGCCCAAGCTATTAAAGCATTGGAACCGGAGTTTTTTGAAGCAGAAGAAGTTGAAGTATCACCAGGATTTATGGTTCGTTTAGACCGTATCAAGGGGGACAAGAGTCACAAGATTTTAATAAGGCTTTCACAATCTTAAAAAAGATTTAAAAAGAAAGTTACCTCTCAGTATTCTAAGCGTCTATAAGACACATTCAGAATATATTAAACATGAACAAGCTATTTAGACATTCTTTAATCTTATCCTTGCTATTAGTTCTTTTAGCACCTTCTACCATTTTTGCAGGTAATCATTTGAATAACGATAACAATGATAAAAAGCCATCTAAAAAGATGGCGCCAGTAAATTTTTACTTTCCTAAAAATGTATATCATTTCAAAGTAAAGGAGGACATAAAAGCCTATTACGAAGCACTTCATGAATACCTTGAAGAAAATAAAGGCATGAAGATCTATTTGACAGGTTACGCCTACGATGGGAAAAAGAAAGATTGGAATGATAGATTATCAAAATATCGTGCAAATAAAGTAAGGGATTCCTTAGTTGATGCGGGATTTTCTAGAAAATTGATCGTCATAGAATCTCGTGGCAAATCCGCTCCATTAGCAAAAGATGATTCTGAAAAGGAAATTGCTAAGAATAGAAGAGTTGAGTTGAGGATTAAGTAGGTAGCTTTGACAAAGTAGTCAGTAAAAGAACATTGTATTCATAAAGCACCATTCGGTTATTAGGTTATTCGGTAAATTGTAATAATTTCCCATTACTTGAGCCTTGCCTGATCTAAACATTTCATAAAATTTATTGTTTTTCAACAAATTATAGACCAAATATGGACTATAAAACTTCCTCTAGCAGGTATAATTAAGCTATATTTGCGTTTCTTTTTTGAAAAAAAATACGTTTTTATGAAATATGATATAATAGTAGTAGGATCTGGACCTGGTGGTTATGTTGCCGCAATACGAGCTTCCCAATTAGGAAAGAAAGTGGCTGTGGTAGAAAGAGAGTCTCTGGGTGGAATTTGTTTGAATTGGGGTTGTATCCCGACAAAAGCTTTATTGAAAAGTGCTCAGGTCTTTGAATATATTAGTCATGCTTCTGATTATGGAATTGCTGTAAAAGATGCAACCGCAGATTTTGGTGGCATGGTCAAAAGATCTAGAGGAGTAGCGGATGGAATGAGTAAAGGCGTGACCTTTTTGATGAAAAAGAATAAGATCGATGTAATAATGGGAAATGGGAAATTGCTCAGAGGCAAAAAGGTAGAAGTTACCGATAGCAAAGGAGCAGCTAAAACCTATGAAGCAGATAGTATCATTATTGCTACTGGTGGGAGAGCAAGGCAATTGCCAAATTTACCAATAGATGGTGAGAAGATAATTGGGTATAGAAAAGCCATGAGTTTGGCAAAACAACCAAAAAGCATGGTAGTGGTTGGAGCAGGTGCTATAGGCGTTGAATTTGCTTATTTCTACAATTCAATTGGTACAGAAGTAACGGTAGTAGAATATATGGATCAAGGTTTAGTCCCAAGGGAAGATAAAGATGTTTCCAAGGAACTGACTAAGATTTTTAAAAAGAAAGGCATCAAAGTGCAAGCTGGTACTTCAGTTGAAAATGTAGATACTTCTGGTGCTGCTTGTAAGGTGACAACAAAGAATAAGAAGACTGGAAAAACCGAAGTAATCAATTGTGACGTTGTATTGTCAGCTGTTGGGGTTAGTCCTAATACTGAAAATATAGGCTTAGAAGCTTTGGGTATAAAAGTAGATCGTGGATTGATCTTAGTAAATGAATTCTACCAAACCAATGTTGCTGGGATATATGCAATCGGAGATATCGTTCCCGGTGCTGCGCTTGCACACGTTGCTTCAGCAGAAGGCATTATATGTGTAGAAAAAATAGCTGGGCATCATCCAGAACCTATTGATTACAACAACATACCTTCCTGTACCTATTGCGTACCAGAGGTGGCCTCAGTTGGATACACGGAAGAACAAGCTAAAGAAGCAGGTTACAAACTTAAAATTGGAAAATTTCCTTTTACCGCTTCTGGTAAAGCGGCTGCGGGTGGTGACAAAAGTGGTTTTGTTAAACTGATTTTTGATGAGCAATACGGCGAACTTTTAGGAGCCCACATGGTCGGTAATAATGTCACCGAAATGATTGCTGAAATAGTCGCGATTAGAAAATTAGAAACAACAGGGCATGAACTGATCAAAACTGTTCATCCTCATCCAACGATGAGTGAGGCAATTATGGAAGCTGCTGCTGAAGCGTATGGTGAAGTGATTCACTTGTAAAGGGATTTAATCTGATAATCTGATAAATTCAAAAAACTGATTATCTGATAAATTTTTAATTTATTATTTAAAAAATATCAGTTTATCAGATAAACTCCGTTTTAAACTCCCAATAATATTTAGCGATACTATTGGGAGTTTTTGAATTTGGTCCTCATTCCTAGGAACACACATGGGAAGTGATTTTAATCTGATAATCTGATAAATTCAAAAAACTGATAATCTGATAAATATTTAATTTAATATTTAAAAATTATCTGATTATCAGATAAACTCCGTTTTAAACTCCCAATAATATTCAGCGAAATTATTGGGAGTTTTTGAATTTTGGTCCTCATTCCTAGGAACACACATGGGAAGTGATTTTAATCTGATAATCTGATAAATTCAAAAAACTGATAATCTGATAAATTTTTAATTTATTATTTAAAAATTATCAGTTTATCTGATTATCAGATCATCTCCGGTTTAAACTCCCAATAATATTCAGCAAAATTATTGGGAGTTTTTGAATTTTGGTCCTCATTCCTAGGAACACACATGGAAGTGATTTTAATCTGAT
>CALIIW010000266.1 GCA_938018185.1 uncultured Saprospiraceae bacterium | reverse complement strand
ACAGGGAAGGACTGAGTAGGACATATTATTTTTGTCAAAGCCAAATCCATTCTTGGGATTTCTAAGACCACTTTATCTTCATCATCTTCACTCTGGTCACCATCATCATTATCAACAGTAGAATCAATATCATCTTTATCTGATCCTGTGATCTCCGCAATATTTTCTATGGTTCCATAATCATCTAGGATTGCTTTTACTTCTAAAGTTTCACAAGTCCCGTTAGCTAGGGTAGGAATGGACCACGTACTTTGAGGAGTTGCGAAAATAAAAGTTCCTTGAGTAGAAGTGTAACTTTCATAGATCAAAGATGGTGGCCAAGAATCACCAACGGTCACATCATTTGCATCGAAGGTTAAATAGGAAGCAGGGTCAGAAATATTACAAACTGTGATACAATATGTTACTGTATCTCCAATATTTGGAATTGGTTCTATATCACAAATTTCTTTTGTTAATTCTAGGTCTACACATTCTTTTAATGTAATAAACCAAATGCTTGATACAGATGGACAAAGGTCTGCAGCTCTATATGCCTTTACAAAATATGCTCCTTCTGTTGGAGGACTGTTCCAAGTTGGGACAGTGGTTATAGCATGTATAATTTCAAATCCAGAATCTAACTGATACCATTCGTAATAATCAAATCCAGGATCTGTATTTAAAGTTGCATCTGGATAACCTTGACATATCTGAGTGTCTCCACTGATGCTTACTAAACCTTTAGGGTTGTATATTACAGTATATTGTACATTAAAAACACAAGATTCACTAAACTTGATTTCGACATCATAAACAGTATCCTCTGTCAAATTACAGACCTCTGTTTCTGCAGCAGTAGGATCTGCTAGACCAATCGTAGGAGACCAGGTAATGGTAACCCCATCCTGGAGAACCTCTGGGATTTCTAAATCAAGATCTACACAATCATCTTGACAAATGTCAACTGTATGATCTTGAGGAACAAAATCTCCTATAGTTTTGAACAAGATTTCTGAAGTGCTTTCACATTCTCCCAAATTATCTGTCGCTGTAATTAAAATAGGAGAATCAACACCATAGCCTTCATTTATAACGAATGAAATTGTACTTCCATCGTCCGTAACTGTCGCCCCTTCTACCGGGTCAACAGTCCAAGTATATGTTCCGCAGTATGCTATTTCTAATGGTAAGCCTGCACAAGTAATTTGACATTGATTTATTGTATCTAAAAATGCAGGTGGTATATTATCAAATGGTGTTTGTTCAAAATCACAAGCACAATCTGTTTCGTAAGTTTGTTTGATGATGATAGGACATCCTTGAGATTCTGCAACATCTAGACAACCCGTCAAAGTGATAGAATCACCATGAGCAAGAAATACAGTTGGAAAATCTATTCCTGCCAATTCTGCATCAGCAAAATCCAATAAGGAATTTGCATTTATATCATCATGTATACCAACTCTAATATTTCCTGTGTAATCCGGTCCAGGATTATGTAAATCAATTTCATAGCATATTGAAACAGGATTCTCTCCAGTAGTACAATCTCTATTAACCCTAACATCTACTGTTTCAAGCGGTGCTTTTAAAGAAACAAAAAGCACTGGGTTTAAACTATTTTGTACATATACATCACAGGTTCCTCCTGATGCACAAACTACATCCTCAACTAAACTTTTTACATCAGCAGGGATTTCTATATCTCCACATGCTACATCTTCGTTCATCTTTGCTTCCCAACTTACACTAAAACTTTGACCAGGTAAAAGAATAGGGGAGTCAAAGCAAACTTGTAAGTCATCACCAATTACTGTCTCTACTACATTCTGCGGTGTAAAGCTAGATGGCACAGCAAACATAACAGAGCCCGAAATATACTCTAGTTCTGTGGTAGGAATGAGTATACATGTAAGTACACTATCAGTAGTTGGATATTCCGAAATATTTAAAGCCGTAAGGCCAAATTCATTTATTAAACTTCCACAATAAAGTGCTTCTGGACTAGAAACAACTAAGAGTTGTGCAAAATCTGCTGGGTCAGCTCCTTCCATTATGAGCTGATTACTTTTAACTTCACCAGAACTAACTCTTCCAGGTTGACAAGGATCATTAGCGGAAGTTTCTGTTCCAAATTTGGAACCAGATAAAAATTCATCACAAACGGTTGTAGCTTTAAATCTGAAAGAGACTTTATTACTATCTAGATCTGAGGTTACCCCAAGCAATCCATAATCATGAATATAACTACTCCACAATGAATCATTAGAATATGCAAAATAGTTTCCAGTATTAATATCAGGATCTGGGATACTTGTCCATGTTCCAAAATTTCCTGTAAACTCTACTGAGCCACCAGGATATGCTACCTCCCATGATCCAGCAGTAACATCAATTCCATTTTGAACAGTAAACTCAGCTATCAAATCGGGTAAGGTAACTTCTTTTACATTCTTTACCCTCACATGAAATTCAAGTTCTTCGCACAATTGCGGATCAGTTGGCATTCCAAACCATTCCGTTTGCAAACCTACTTCTCCAAAAATATAAGACCAACAAACTTCATTGTCACCACATCCATCTCCACCGCCTAAAGCAGCAGCGACCTCAATTGGTACGCAACCAGCAACAACTCCTGCACAAACAGCAGGAGGAGGTGATCCAGGTTCTGGACAGAACATCAATGTCGTTCCTACATAATAAGTCAAACACTCACCCGGCAACAAACTATCTTGTGATAATTCTATTGTATAAGTTTTAAACTGACCATTGTCAGAAACAAGTGTACTAACATATTCCGTTAAGCCTAATTCATCTTCGCAAGCCCCTGCAAATACCAAAGAACTTGGTAAAGTTGCTGAGCCGGCTACACCATAGGCTATTTCAACAGGATCCGTATTACATATTTGTACTGGTTGTTTTTCTACGGAGATTCCTGGACTTCCTGAAGAAATCAAATCAGTACCTAGATTAGAAATAACAACTGGGTCTTGAGGAGCTCGGGTATCATTTATATAAAATAAACCATCTGAAACTTCGTCTTTGCAATGTAATGTGTCCAGTTGCAAAGCAGTGAACCAATTTCCTGAAAGATCCAAATCACCAGGATCACAAAGAGAATGTGCTGCTAATCCAGCTGAACCGTCTGAACAAATATAAGGACATGGATCTGGACCTTCTCCTAGATAGCACCAATCATAGGTCATAGTATATGTATTCAAGTCATCAATTTCAGCTGGGCATAATAAGCAGAGATCGTATATAAGACGCAATGTATCGCAATTATCAAGTCCAATTCCCATTGAAGGAATTCCTGCACTTAACAAATCAAATTTTATATAACCCGGTGAGGTGGCACCTGGAGTTACTGCACAAAGATCTTCATTGTATCCATCAATTGGATTGCATTTCATGCCAATTGTTTCAGAAACTGTAATAGGATATTCTACACCATTTTTTATAATTCTTGCATTCCCGCAATACGCTAATGGTGCATAAATTGGAGCAGATATTTCGCTTAGATTTAATAAGGGTCTAAATTCAGTTGTGAACCAAGGATCACCTACTTCGCCTGCAAAATCTTCTACCGTAAATGTATGCATAACTTCTCCACCACAATTGCTAAGCGTAAGATCAGTAACAGGATCAAGATTTCCAGGACAAGTAAAGAATATAGGTGTTTCTGTTCGACAAGCAGCGCCTAAATAAGATTCACAATAAGCTTTAGATCCTCCGATTTCATCCATTTGATAAATTGACATAGAGGAAATTACTCTTGCACCTGAAATTGCTGATGGTGCATCTCCATTTATAATCGTTGCAGCTCTAAATGGATTTTTAATAATAGGAACTTGCATTTTAAAATATATTTTACTTCCTACATTTATATTATATGTTGAAATAAAATCATTGAGACAATCTCCACCACCATGAGTTCTTGCGGTACCTTTAGCTCCGCCAGTATTTTCAAAACATTCTTCTATTCGGTCGTAATTCCATAGGTAAAAAGGAATTCCTGTATTGTCTAATTTGTCATAACTATTTTTTAGTGTACAAGCACGATTACCAATATGATCATCCCAAGGTGTAGAACCGAAACCATTCCAAACGCCACTATAATTTACATTTCCTTCAGTCATACATCCTGCCAAAGTATTAAAGTCAGCATATTGTATCGAGCCATCTGGGTTTTCAATTCTAATTTCTAATAATTCACTTCTATCCGCATCCCAATGAAGTTCAAGTCTTGCATTTGAAGTCCAAGATAAACCTAGAGGATATAAATTCCATGAGAAATTCCATCTACTAGGATCATTAAGAATTTCTTCATTTAAAACTGTGTAACAATCTTCATGTATAAGAGTATCTCCAGGCATAAATCTAGCTAAGTCAATTGGAGCTACATCATCTCTAGTCATCGGCATAGTCATTTGCTTATCAAAAAAGCCAAAGTTCTTTCTTTCTGAATAAACATTATCCTGTCTTATGTAACAGACACAACCTGTATCATCTGGGTCTGCTTTAAACAGTGTTTCTCTACAAGCTTTCAAAGTTTCGCAATCAGGATCACACTCCGTACAGTTAGAAATGACAGTCTGTGCCCCAGTAAAATATTTTACTGGCGAACATCTACAAACATCTAAAAGAAGTTTATACTTATAACAAACGGATGAAGCCGAAGAGCCATCATTTATTGTTAATTTCACATCAGAAACACTCAAAGAATCTAGGCTTACATCAGCATCACTTATTGGAACATACGCGCCTCCATCTTCTGAAAGCATCGCTGAACCAGCAACAAATTCAAGATCCTGTACTAAAAATTGAGCTCCTGAAATTAAAATTTCATACCTGTCATTTGCTTCTACTGGACAGCCTTCAATATTTTGAGCTATAAAGTCATAGCAAAATTCTACTTCAACTTCACTTGCACCAACAGCCATGTCGGCGCAGAATTTGCCAAAGTCATGGCCTCTTACTGATCCTGTAGAATTCAAATCTATTTCAGATGGGTTTTCTACTGTTTCAGGTCCAAAGACTAAATCAAATTCTCCAGCAGGCGGATATCCTTTAAACTTTTGCCCACAATTTGTCAGACCAGCTACATAGAATTGCACTCTTTCACATTTAAGCAATTGGCATTCGATAGGATCAACCAATGGTGCACAGTCCAGATTCATTTTTATAGTCACTTCTAATAGGGGAGACTCTCCAGGTAGGTCATCATAAAAACCATCACCATCATAATCAAACAAGCCT
This sequence comes from uncultured Saprospiraceae bacterium, assembly GCA_938018185.1. Lineage (GTDB taxonomy): Bacteria > Bacteroidota > Bacteroidia > Chitinophagales > Saprospiraceae > JALZVN01. Next base: position 17,885 of record CALIIW010000266.1, on the reverse strand, counting down.
ATATTAGGATTTGTATTTTGAGAAAGATCAATATCGATATCATCCCCTTGAATAGTGTAAATAGCCGGAATAGGATTTCCATTTATTTCTACTGCAGTGATAGCTAGTGCTTGCATTCCGCAGGCTTTAAAACCTATGCTAAGGTCGGTATAAACGTTCTGTTCTGTATCTAAATTTGGATTTACAAATGTTGCTGTAACTTCGGCGTCTTCTCCACAAATTTGAATTGGCTTATCAAGTGTGGCAGTTACAACTGGGGGTACAGATCCAACTGGAGCTACAGTTAGTGAACCTGTTTTTGAAGTTATCATACAGGTATCTCCAAAACAACCATAAGAAGCTTTATAAGTATAAATATAATTTCCATCATCGGGACAATGATCTGCTTGAAAACACACTTGGACAACAAGTCTTTCATCAGTATCAAATCTATCATCAGTTGGATTGGGTCTTGAATTACCAATAAAATCATCTCCTGAAATCGTGGCTGACACAATATCACCAGCCTCTGTATATGCGATCGGATTACCATTTACATTAATAGTTGTAATGTATACATCCTCATTTGATTCAAATCCACACATGGCAAAATCAAATTCTTTTAAATATGATTGCAAACCATCTTGACTTATCGTAATATTCTGACAGAATTCCGTTTCTAAAGATGTAATAGTCCTTGTCAAAGGGCTAGGATTGAACATATTCAAGACCGGTACCTTCATCGCTCCATTAAAGTCATTTTCAATTGTTTCCTTTCCAGAGCATTGATAAAAATTACCAGCTGGATCTTTATAAAGAAATTCATATTCAATTTCAATGAAGTAATCATTTTTCGAAAGATCTACTGAACAATCTCCAGAAATACCAATATTAGCTACAAAAATGTCATCGCTAATAACCCCGCCGAGCAGGAATTCTGGACTATTAATGTCAGGATCTAAGTTTGAAATTGTAGTTGCACCACCGTAGTGAGTTTCTTCAAAGCCTGCATACCGCATGCCTGATACAAAATTCAAAGTCATTTTGAATCCAGAAACCGTCCCAGGATCATCTGTAAATACAAGAAGAGATAAAGTATCTGATTCACCACATACATTTATGTCATCTGTTTGGGGAAATCCTGGTACATCTCTTAAATCTACAAATTGAATATTTGCACATTGCGAGAATCCATTTTGTAACATGGAAAAAAAAGAAAGTGATAGGACAAAAATTAGTTGTAAATGCTTTTTCATGATTTTGTCGTGTTATATATTATCTGCTTTAGGCAATGCACCAGATGGTGCATTGCCTAATTTGTTTTGGGTAAATTCCTGATTGTATTTAGTTTTTCAATTAAATCTTTGTTAAAATGAAATCATTCATAATCGCTAATGCTAAAATGTGACATGAATCATTATTGTCAGTTAATACTAAATTGTGACATTAAATGTTACATATAAATAATTTATATTTGTTGTTTAAACTGTAACCATTTAGATGGTTGTTACGTGGAGAACGCAATAAGCCTATAAATTACCTTATGTTAAGTAGATTGCTTATCTCTATACTCTACAATCATTGACTCTAGTCTCCAGAAAGATGACTAATCAGAAAAATTTTGGTCCAAATTGTGAAACTTACAACTACCAATAAGCGTGTATTTTAACAAATACTGGATAAAAAGAGATTTAGAGACAGGTAGAAAAAATGGAGGAATTATTGGAATAATATCGGATTTTCTCGGCAATTTTCACCAACATTATATTTACATGACCAGGCTATATTAATTCATATGCTTGAACACACATATGTTAGCCTTGCCTTTGGCCCCTTCATTTGAAATCAACATGTCTCCATTTTCTGAGAAACAGATCCCTTCCGGCTGTGTGAATACCCTGCTCTTTAAAAAAGCAAAATGATGGATCTTATTAGAATGGTCAATTACCATCAATAGCTTGCTTACTGCTGATACTATATATATATGATTTGAAATTGGATGCACTCCTATTGCTGAAGGAGAGAAATGTACTGCTCTTTTCAAGAGCTTTTTAAAATAGGCGCTTTGTTTGTCATTTTCTCTTGATGGAGCATGCTTTCTTAAAAAGGTAATAATATTTTCATCTGAAATCATCAAAAATGGGTCTTCAAGTAATGTTCGAGTTTTGAGGTCAAATTTATAAATTGCGCGTGTATCCTTAATATCTATATCAATACCAGCATCAGCCTTACATGCCAAGAGTAATGTGCTATCCACTTTGTTAAAGCCAAGTCCCTCAACATCATTTGACGGTTTTAGTGAAGTATTGTATTTATATTTTACGTCTTGCTTAATTGTATCAAGCTCTAAAATTGTTCCTGAACTCTTTACTACAAAAATGGAATTCCCTACAACTTCTATTCCTTCATAATCTCCTTTTTTCCCAAAAGGAATTTTTTTAATGACCTCCCTCCCCTCTTCGTCCAGAATAAAAACTCTTCCTTCCTCATCATTTACACATAGTAAATTTTTCATTGATTTATTAAAACTTAGACCAGAGATCTCCTTAAGATCTAAACCAAGTTCACTTTTTGAAGATTCTTTTTCAATGTTATATTTCCATTTTGAATTTGATGATGAATTACTAATAACATTTATTTCTTCTACACTTTGCTCACAAGCAAAAATCGTCAATATAATTCCTATAAGTAAGGCTAATTTTACATACATTATTGTTCTTATATTACTACATACTTAAATACATTGGAGTTAATACATTGATATATATAACCGCTAATTTACATATAAAGGTACATACAATTATGCAAGTAGTTAATTGGTCGAAATAGCGCCATCAACATATTATTACAATTTAAATGTATATTACATAACATATACATGTAATATGTATCATATTTATATTCTAGTACTTATACATATATATAGATGACGCAAAGAATGCATTTTCTAAAAATGATTAATTGGTAAGAATCTTGATTATGTAGTGTGTAAGTCCCTACCCCCTATTCTGATCCCCCAATAATTAAAATTGAGATGAGAATAGTAATTCTAATATTTTTTGTGTTCATGTCATGCTTTATAGCTGATAATTTGAAAGCCCAAGATGTGCACTTTTCGCATATTCATGCTTCTCCATTATATTTAAATCCATCGTTTACTGGATTAATTAATGATGGTGCTGCGAGGTTAATTGTTAATTCTAAAAGCCAATGGAATACGGTTACCAATGCTTATTCTACAGCTGCGGCATCTGCTGACATAAAGTTGATGGCCAAAAAGGGAACTTTAGTAGCAGGTGGAATTCAAATTTACGCAGATAAAGCCGGAGATCTTTCACTTACAACCGTAAAGACTGCTTTGAGCGCATCCATTATAAAGTCTTTAGACTTTGATGACAACTATTTATTAAATTTTGGCATTAATGCGGGACATGTGAGCAATAGAATCGATTACTCACAGATGATCGGATTTGATAATGAGCCTTTGATAGATCAAGGAATTGAAAATAAAATTAACTATTGGGATTTTGGTGTTGGTCTTTCATGGTTTGCAAAATTGAGCGAACATAATCAAGTATACCTCGGTGGATCATTTTGGCACTTCAACACACCAGATGTTTCATTCTCCAAGGATATAAGACAAGGATCAGATGATGAGACATCGTTGCAAAGAGAAAAACTTTATGCGAAAAAAGTTGTGCATGGTGGAGGTAGTTTTAAGATGAGTCAAAGAATGTGGCTCGAACCGAGTTTCATATTTATGGATCAAGGTCCACATCAAGAAATAAATACAGGTACTTTTCTTAAATATCTTAAAAGTAAAAAAAGACACAAAAAAGTCTCTGTCTATATTGGAGCATGGTTAAGATGGTATTTAGAAGCAGATACAAAAGGAATAGATGCTGCTGTAGCATCAATTCGTATGGATATTAATAAGACCTATCTTACTTTATCATATGATATAAATCTATCAAGTTATCATCGGGCTAGTAATGGAGCTGGAGGAGTTGAATTATCTTTGATTCATATTCTCGAAATGGATAGATATAGTAGACGATTATCACCTATATGCTGTCCGAAAATATAGAAATAAACCTCTTTTAACTTTAAAGTTTGTTTGTTTGTAGCTGATAGCACTTGTTTAATAGATAAAATGTCGAATGTTTTATGCAAAAAACTATTTTTGCTGTTCGATTTCTATTTTACACAAACAATTAAACATTAAAAATGAGGATATTCTATTCAATGATGGGCTTTTTCCTATTATTAGCCTGTACACCTAAAGTATCAAAAGAAATAAGTAAAACCCCTACTCCACCTAAAGCTCCTGCTGCTCCCGCACCTCCTACTTCTGGAGGCGGAACTCAGATGCTGACTAGCAATGCCGGATTGCATTTAAGCAATATGGACCTTACTGTTAGTCCTAAAACAGACTTTTATAATTTCGTAAATGGTAGTTGGATGAAGAACAACGAAATACCTTCTGATGAAGGTAGATGGGGTTCTTTTGGAGAGTTAAGAGAAAGAAATGACAAAATGACTTTGGCGCTTGTAGACAAAGCACTATCCATGAAGGATGTCGATGTTAATAGTGATGAAGGTAAAATTGTAACATTTTTCAAAACAGCTATGGACCTAGAGCAAAGAAATGCTCAAGGAACAAAAGTTATCCAACCATTTCTTGATGAATTAGCAGCTATTCAAAACAAAGATCAGCTTTTAGATTTTATGATTAGCACTGCTCCTTACGGTGGGACTTTATTTGGTGCGTATGTTGGCGCCGATGCAAAAAATAGTAATATTAATACGCTTTATTTAGGCGGTGGAAATTTAGGTCTGCCCGAAAGAGATTATTATTTAAAAGATGATGAGGACTCAAAAAAGAAAAGAACGCAGTATGTAGATTTTATGACTACAATGTTACAGTTCCTGGGTGACTCAGAAAGTCAAGCAAATAGTCAAGCAAATAGAATCCTAGCATTTGAAAAAAGCATGGCTGAGTCAATGCTTGCAAAAGAAGAAAGAAGAAATCCACTAAATACATATCACCCAAAGTCTCTACAAGAACTTAACACTTTGGCACCTGCTATAGATTGGAACAAATTTTTAAATGGCGTTAAAGCTGTAGGGTATAAAGAAATAATTGTTTCTCAACCAAAATACATTGAAAAAGTAAATGACATTTGGGCAAATGGTGATTTGTCAACAATCAAAGAATACATAAGAATGTCAATTATCAATGATGCCGCTGCCTACATGAGCGAAGATATTGACAAGGCAAATTTTGAATTTTACGGCAAACAACTCGGTGGAACAGAAACTCAAAAGCCATTAAATGAAAGAATTCTTTCTGTAACTTCTGGAGTATTAGGAGAAGCACTTGGTAAATTATATGTGAAAGAATATTTCCCACCAGAAGCTAAGCAGATCGCTTCGGAAATGGTAGCTGAAATCAGAGTCGCATTTGGTGAAAGAATAAAAAATCTTTCTTGGATGTCAGCAGAGACAAAAGAAAAAGCACTTCAAAAACTGAGTACATTTAAAGTCAAAATTGGTTATCCAGATACATGGAAAGACTATAGCAATTTAGAAGTTGGTAGCTCAACTAATGGTGGTTCTTTTTATCAAAATATTTTAAATGCCAGAAAGTGGGGTTATGAAAAAATGATTGCGAAAATTGGCAAAGAAGTAGACAAGACGGAATGGTTTATGCCACCTCAAACTGTAAATGCATACTATAACCCACGTTACAACGAAATCGTTTTTCCTGCTGCAATACTTCAAGCTCCTTTCTTTGATTTCAAAGCGGATCCTGCTTGTAATTTTGGTGGAATCGGTGGTGTAATCGGACATGAAATTTCTCACGGCTTTGATGATTCTGGTTCAAGATTTGACGCAGATGGCAACCTTAATAATTGGTGGACTGATGCCGATAGAGAAGCTTTTGAAGCTAGAAGTAAGAAACTAATTGATCAATACAGCTCTTATGAAGCATTGCCTGGTATCTTTGTAAATGGAGAATTCACTCTTGGAGAAAACATTGGTGATCTTGGGGGTGTAAACTCTGCCTACGATGGTCTACAAGCATACTTAAAGAAAAACCCAAATCCAGGTTTGGTTGATGGTTATACTCAGCAACAAAGATTCTTTATGAATTGGGCTACTATTTGGAGAACTAAATTCAGAGACGAGGCACTTAAGAATAGAATTAAAACAGACCCACATTCACCGGGACAATATAGAGCTGTTGGTCCGATTATCAATATGGAAAAGTTTTTTGAAGCCTTTGATATTAAAGAAGGTGATGCCATGTTTAAGGCAAAAGAAGAAAGAATTGATATCTGGTAATTAGATACAACTACAAAATAAAAAAAGGGTAATTGAAGAGTTTTCAACTACCCTTTTTTTATTAAGATTTACACTTAATCTATCAAAGTAAATTTTCCTTTAAGCCCATGAAGTTGAAAATCAACTTTTGTTCCTCCCCCACCATATTCTAAACTTACTTTTCTATGAGCCTTCTTTTCGTTAATAACTTCTCTATTAATATTTTCAACTGTATTAGGTACACTCAACTGAGCATCTTCAAGGTCAGCTTCTAAATCAATTGAAATATTTCCGATTCTTAAATCAACCTGTGAGGACTCTTCTCGAATGTCAACTTTTTTAACTTGCTCATCAAATTCTTCAACGGTCAATGAGCCATTCTTCATCCACAAATCAATTTCTTCTTCAACCATGTATAATTCAATATCTGACAAGGTAGCTTTGCCACGGATACTTTTAATTGATTCAACTTGAATTTCATCTCTATTAAGATCAACTCTTGCCAAATTTACTATCTCTATTTTAATTTCTGATCCGGTAGAATTCAACTCTAATTCATTTGCTGACTCTAATTTAATATCATAATTTCTCAATTCCAGAGAAGCATCTTCTAAATGTTTTCCAACCATTTTTCCAAACTTCAAATCTAGATCAGATTTACCTGTCAGTTCATCAAAACGAAGATCACCGTAATTAATTTTCACATCTACATTGCTAGTAAATGGATCCAGCAAGACATCCCCAAATCGGTTGTCAATTTCAATATTCAAACTAGAAGGCATGTAAATCGTATAATTAACGTCAACTTTATTATTTTTAAAGGGGTCTATCTTAGATAAATAATTCTTTATAAAACTTTGGTTACTCTCTCCAAAGACAGTTTCCACTTCAACGATGTCTACAAATACATTGTATCCTATTCTAATCGAAGCTAGCAATGCTTCGGCATCTTCTTCTTTCTTTGCATTGACAGAGATCTCAGTTACTATTTTTACAGAGTCTTGATCCCAAATATTACAATGAACAAAACCATATTTGTTTTGCACTATAAGTTGGCCACTCTGAGTGATAGGAAAAGATTTAATCTCTTTCCGATCTAATTGAACTTGCCCTTCTAATTTGACTGCAATCATCAAAAAAATGCAGCTATATATTAATATTCTTTTCATTTTCTTTTTTATTTATTTTTTCAACTCTATTTAGTAATTGTTCCATTAACCTCATTCTTTCTTTATAATTTTTTATCATCGCTTCAATTACTAATTCATTGTTTAAATTTTTCCCAAGTTCTTTTTCTAAATTTGTCGATTCCTTTTCTAAATCATTGATGTAAACCATAAACTCTTCTTTCTCGGCTTTACTTAATGAAGTGTTATTCTCTAGCTTATCTTTTTGCGCATTTACTAACTGAGCATAATGCGTATTTATTTCTATAAATTGTGGATCCATGACAAACTCCTGCTTTGCCGAATTTGTATTCCACAATATAATTGTAGCCAAACCACAGACAAGTAATAAAGCTGCTGCTCTTGCCAAAAATCTATAGCTAATAGAAACAACTTTTGATTCTTTCTTCTCTTCTGGAAGATCTCCGGATATTTTATTCCAAAGATTTTCTTTGTCGGGATGCTTGTGTTTCAATTCTTCTTTATTCTCTCGAATAAATTTTTCTAATGGATCCATTAAATCGTATTTAATATTTCTTTTAATTTAGTCTTGGCCCTACTATACTGTGTCTTTGATGTCGAAACAGAAATGTTCAAAACTTCAGCAATTTCTGTGTGATCGTATCCTTCAATTAGATAAAGTGTCAATACAGTTTTGAAACCAGGAGGTAAAAGCTGTATTGCTTTATTAACCTTATTGACTTCATAGTTTTGATCATCTTCTTCTGTAGTCGTTCCTGCAATTTTGTATTCTTGGCCGTCAAAACTTTCTGTACTTAATTTCTTCTTCTTCAGTGTATTAATACTTGTGTTGATTACAATTCTTTTCAACCATGCACCAAAAGTACTTTGGTAATTAAATCTTTCGATCGACTTAAAAGCATTTGTAAAACTTTCTTGCAGAACGTCTTCTGCATCTTCCTTGTTTTTTACTACATTCAAACTCACATTATACATAGCATCAACATATAGATTGTACAATTCATATTGAGCGTTTCTCTTGCCTGTTTTGCAAGCCTCAATTATAGGTTGATGTATGTGTGTATTAATAATTTTCAATGTAGTAAGTTCTGATTTCAGTTGATTTTTTGGGGCTAGGATCTAAAGTCTAATCTGATCTGCGTCTATTTGTTCTTCTTGTTTGATTCTGTTGCTTTTACTTTGTCCAAACCATCCAAACATTATCCCTATTGATCCAGTCACACTATTTAAAATATTTTCATTTGGAGTAGTATCATTAAATCCAGTTACGTACCTGTACCCTACTCCTACTTTCGCTTTTAAAAATTTTGCAATATTAGCCTCTACTGCTGCTTCAGGATTGATAACAAAAACAGCATCATAATCTTCAAAATTATTTAAGTCCCCATTATATCTATATCCTCCAAATCCAATTTTTGTATTGACATCAAAATGAATAGCTTTTTCTGTATTGAAAACCCCTCCCACTAAAAGTCCACCGTGTCCGAAATCTGAAGAAAAAGAATCAAAGTCGTCATTCCTTAAATTTATGCCCGGATTAACCATTCCTAAACCATATCCACCAAAGTAAAAATTCTGATTAAATAAGATTCCAAAAGATCCCCCACTACTTAGTGCAACTTGAGAATCATAAGAAGAAAATTCTTCAATTATGCTTATAAAACCGGAGACTTGCAATTTTTTTGACCCATCTAAAATATACTGCTTTTCTTGAGCTTGAAGATTCGATTGTGTTACAATGCAAAACAATAGACTTAAAATAATGTATAGATTTCTCATATTAAATTTTTATTTATTAAGTAATGGTATGCTTTAAATACAAGCCATTATTAAAGGGGTTGCATCAAAACATGGAATTCTCCAGATTTGGAATAAAACTGTTGTCTTTAATGAGATTATATTGGCTTTATTAGATCCTTATTGTTGTTCCTAACATTTCCTACAGCCTGACTAACTGGATAATATTCTAATTCGGATGGTTCAAGATCCCTTATACTTGAAAGGGCTTCTTCCGGAGCGATTTGATCATCTAGCCAAACTTCTTCTTCTCCAGGCAGGATGACAGCAGGCATTCTATTGTGAACATGCTTTACCTTATCTATAGGATCTTTTGTGATTAAAGTGAAGCTTTGGATGTTTTCTCCTTTGGGCGACTTCCATGTTTCCCAAACTCCTGCAACGAGAAACAATTCCTCATTGGGCAATACAAACCTATAAGGGGTTTTTGAGCCATCTGGATGCTTTTCCCATTCATAATAGCCATCCAGAGGAACCACACATCTGCGGCTCTTCAGTGCATTCTTATAGCTGTTCTTTTCTTGAATGGTTTCTATTCGAGCATTGATCATTTTATAGCCAATCTTAATGTCTTTGGCCCAAAAAGGGATCAAACCCCATCGCATAAATTCAAAATGAGTAGCTCCCGATTTTATAACAGGAAGCATATTGGTTGGAGCAACATTATAATTTTGAATTGGAAGATAATTTACCAGATCTTCTGTGTAAAAGTCCATCCCAAATTTTAATTCTAGTTGCTTTTCATTCTTTGTTAAAGATGCTCGTCCACACATTGTCACAGTTTAAGAAAAATTATCTAATAAAGTATCACTTCTTGGGCATATATCCTAATTTTACAGATATATCGTAGTCACAATTTCTTGAAAATGTCACATTTATTTATTTAATATATATGCAGTATGGGATTAACTTATCAAATAACCCATGGACGAAAAAGAATTGTACGTAACGATAGAAATGATGCAGGTAATGACCATGCAATTGGAGACTCATTATGAGTTCTTGATGGCGTGCAAAAGTGACGATAATACCGCCTTGCTCAATTTATATAAATCAAGAAACAGAATGAATAACATTCTTAAGAATTTATATAATGCCGAAAAAGACCTGATTGAGTATTCTATAGAGTATTGTGGGGTACCTAGACCGTAGGGCGCTTTTTTGGCTATTGGCTATTAGCCTTTTGCCATTGGCTTATTTTAATTCTTTACTTTTGCTCTAATAGCAAATGGCAGGTAGCCAAAGACCAATTAACAATTGCCATCTAATTCTATAACCTTTAGCTCAGACAATTTTATATATTAGTGTTATGAATAAAAATAACTATGTTGCCATTATGGCTGGAGGAATAGGCAGTAGATTTTGGCCAGCATCTAGAGTTAACAGACCCAAACAATTTCTTGACATAATGGGAGTTGGCAAGTCACTAATACAATTGACTTGTGAACGATTCTTAAAGCTATGCCCTAAAGAAAACATCTTTATAGTCACCAATGGTATTTATAAAGATCTAGTAAAAGAACACCTACCCTATCTAAGCGATAATCAAATTATTTGCGAGCCTTCTAGAAACAATACAGCACCTTGTGTAGCTTACACGGCTTTTAAATTGCTTTCATTAAATCCAGACGCCAATTTTGTCGTCGCTCCTTCTGATCATATCATTTTGAAAGAGGAAGCATTCATAGAAACGGTAAGAAAAGGATTGGCTTTTACGGCTAAAAATGATGCTTTGTGCACCCTGGGAATTGAACCTACCAGACCTGACACAGGCTATGGTTATATCAAATATGATCAAGAGGATAACAAGGGCATTCACAAGGTAGAGCGCTTTACGGAAAAGCCAGATTTTGATACGGCTAGACTATTCGTTTCTTCAGGAAATTATCTCTGGAATGCAGGGATTTTCTTATGGAACGTAAAAGCAGTATTGAAGGCATTCAAAGAAAATGCTCCTAAAATTCATGAGATCTTGGGCGCTGGAATGGAGTTCTATAATACTAAAGAGGAACAAAGTTTTATTGATAAAGCCTACCCTACTACACCTTCTATTTCAATAGATTATGCCTTGATGGAAAAGGCGAATAATGTTTATACAATACCTTCAGAATTTGGCTGGTCAGACCTAGGAACTTGGGGGTCGCTTCACGCAGAATCCACAAAAGATGAAAACAATAATACAGTGAATGCATCTCGAGCCATGCTAGTAGACACCTCGGATTGTTTGGTCAGATTGCCTAAAAACAAACTTGCTGTCATCAAGGATTTGAAGGATTACATCATCGTTGATGAAGGAGATGTATTACTCATCTATCCTAAATCCAAAGAGCAGGAAATAAAGAAAATTACTGGAGAGATAAAGGCAGATAAAGGGGAAGCCTATTTGTAAATAATAAAGTAATTGCAACTAATATTAAAACATGAATTCCTGTTCATATTACCTCTTATAAGGTATCCCTCTTGAGTCAAACCAATGCCTTTTTGATTAAAATCCACCACTCTTTAAATCCTGTATAATTAGACAGGGTTAAACCATCTAGAATAAGATCTAATGTTCACCTTCAATCTAGCTTATTTAACGAACAGCTGCTATCTGGTAATTGTCATCACATAAGTAGTAAAATAATTTTGACCAAAATTGAACATTATTCAAATCATCCCGTACTTAAAATCAACCCACAACAAATTAGCGCAATAACGAATTTTTTTAACCAAAATTTTCAACCAAATGGAAAACAAAGTTTGCGCTTTTTTCATGGCACTGCTATGTGCTTTTACGCTAAATGCTCAAGTTAACTCAGGACTAGCATCTTATTACGCACCTCAATTACACGGTGGAATCACCTCAAACGGTGAGATCTATGATCACCAAGGATTCACTTGTGCAAATAAACAATACCCTCTAAATACGGTACTCAAAGTGACTAGAATAGATGATGGCCGTTCTATAAATGTGCGTGTCAATGACTGTGGCCCTCACGTAGAAGGAAGAATCGTAGACCTATCAGGAGCAGCCGCTAAGGAACTAGGATTACTTGTTGATGGAATCACCAAAGTCAAAGTTGATGTTGTTAAAATGGGAGATTTTGACAAAACGGCCTGTGGTTTTATTGCACCATTAAGAGAAAAAACTTCATCTAGTTTGCAAAACGGCGAATTCACCTCAAAAGGGGCGCAGGAAGTAAATACAACTAAAATGACTGCTAGAGGATTTGGAGTACAAGTGGGTGCTTTCAAAAACTATGAATCCGCAATTGCACTACAAGAAAAATTATTAAAGTTGGGAGGAAACAACATTATGATTGAACATGCTGATGTCTACAAAGTTATTTTTGGCCCCTACCGAGATAGAGAGAATGCCTCAATATTTCTAGAAAAAAGTTTACATAACTTTGATGTCAAAGGATATGTTTTAAAACTGCCTAACTAGTAAAAAGAATTAGAGGTCGGCTGAATTTATTTGGTCGACCTTCTATTTCATGTCTTGATAAAATACTTAAAGAAGACAAGAAATTGCTTAACATATAAAACACTATGAGTCTTTCCTCCCTTTCTATTCTAACTCTGTCAAATTCTACAGGTTTAAAACCTCTTCCAAAGCCTTTATATTAAAAAAAAGTAAGATATTTGCCTTAATTCTAATCCTGTCAAATCAGACAGGTTTAAAAATCGAGCATGGCAGAAAAACTCACCGTATTAGGGGAAAAAATCCGAATTGATAAGAACGGGTTTATCAATATCACAGATATTGCTAAGTTCAAGAGCAAAGAACCGGACCAGGTCATTCGTAACTGGCTACGCTTGATCTATACCCTTGAGTTTTTATCCGCTTGGGAAAGCTTGTCGAATGATAATTTTAATACTGTCGAATACGACAGAATTAGATCTCAAGCTGGCCGTCCGGCTTTCACCCTTTCAGTAAAAAAATGGGTAGCTGAGACCAATGCAATCGGAATCATGGCCAAAGCAGGCAGATATGGAGGTACCTATGCTCAAAAAGACATCGCCTTCGAATTTTGCTCTGCCATCTCCCCTATCTTCAAATTGAACCTAATTCGGGAATGGCAATCATTCAAAGGGCTTGATACACAGCATAAGATCAGAAGAGAGTTGACAAAAGTAAATCACCTACTCCTGACAGATGCTATTGGAAGCCAAATTCCAGATAACTTAATTGGTACTAGAAAAGCTGCAGTCTACTATTCTTCAGAAATGGATCTTTTGAATGAAGCGGTGTTTGGCCATTCGGCGAAAGCCTGGAAAAAAGCCAATCCAAAAAAGAGTGGAAACATGAGAGATCATGCTAATCCATTGGAGTTAATCATTCTTTCAAATTTGGAAGCAATAAATACCTATTTGATCAAGTGGGATACAGAACAAGATCATAGATTAGAAATATTAAAAGACATTGCAGAGCATCAAAGAAGAATTCTTCCAGAATCAAAAGCTGCACAAAGATTAATAAAACAAACCAAGCCTAAATAAATTAGCTATTTTTGAGCATAAAAATTAATACAAGATGAATGCAAACCATCCTAAGTGGAATTTTAGAGAGTTCTCTGGTTTCTTATTAATCATTGCAGCGAATGCTGATAATATTGTGACAAAAGAAGAAGAGGAAGCTATTTTAGAGAAAATTGATCCTGCTACTTATGAAAAGTTGAAAGCAGAATTTGAGGCCTGCTCTGATGAAGAAGTAATTGAAACTATCATGAGTTATAAGGGACTATATTTTCCCACGGCGAGTAGAAAGAATGAGCTGATGGAAATGGTAAAGAAAGAATTTTTATCTGATGGGCACTATAGTCAAGTGGAAAAAGCACTATATATAGCTTTAGAAAGAATACTGTAGTTTATTGTTCTTTTAGATCTTGTCTATTGGTTCTTAATGCGTAACCAGCGAATATGCCATATCCATTTTCAATGTTATTGGAGACTAAGCTTTGGTCATTGAAAAAGGTATTATTTCCATTGTTAGTATACCTAGCTCCCTCGGTATGGAATCTAAAATATTCTTCTGAAACAGTTCTTAATTCAGCTTCAATTTTTATGTTTTCTGGCCATGGTGTATCCCATTTAGTAAATACCATATCAAAGTCTAACTTCTTTTTCTCTCCATTAAATAGTTCATCATTTATATAGGCACCATAAAAAGCCACATTGCTGTTCACAATTTGAACGGACGGATCATGCTTGGTTTTTTCTTCATCAAATCCAACACCGTATAAAGTTGATTTTGCATTATCACCAATTAAATCACTTTCTTTCACTCTCCAAATGAGTAGGTGATAAAAATTATTCTCCTCGATATCATCTTGTATTTCAAACTGAATATTAAATTTGTTTGTTGTTTCATCTGGTAGAAATTCATGAGGATAAGAGTCAATATTCTTGAAAGTCATATTTTCTATTTCAACACCAAAAGGGACATAACTTTTAGCTAAGATTGATTCATGACCTTCATTAGAAACAAACAATTCATACGATCTCCCTTCTTCGGGTCCAGAAATTCTAGTCTTATAGCTAGGTATTTCCAAAGACAAAAGAGACAATACTTCTAATTCTTGATCAAAAGGTTTGATTGTTACTTCTGCTGTTGTTAAGTAGTCTAATTTATTTTTTTCTAAAACAGATACTGTTTCAGATACTCTTACCTCAAAAAGATTGTTTTGATCAATATTTATATTACCAGGAGTAAATAAGGATTGTATTACAAGGTGTGAATCCTCTTCAATATCAAGCTTTACAACAGATTCACAAGAGAAAATCGATGCTAAAGAGATAAAAAGAAAAAGATTACGTAAATAAATTGTCATAATGGTATACGAATAATTGTTCGCTACTTATCAAAAGTACAATTATATAACGAAATAATCCATCGGTTTGTAGTACAATTATTGGTTTTTATTCAAAAAAGCAGATTATAAAGCTTTTTTGGCTAAAATTTAAGGGAATAACCAAGACTAGGCATTAAAGGGAATAAGGTGACTTGCACCAATTGAGTATTAAGCCTATCATCAGGATCCCTTCTAATCTTGTAGAAAAGCGGATTTGGACTATTATAGACATTATAGACCCCAATTTTGATTATTTGTTTGATTTTCGATTTTGATATGATATAATTTAGTCCTATATCTAATTTATGATTAGCTGGCATTCTTACCCCATTTTTAGTTGCAGAGGCACCCAAAGGCAAAGGGGGTTGTTGATTAAAAATAGAAGGAACAAGAAATTTTTGCGTAGGAAATGTCAAATTTATCCCACTATTATATTGCCAATTTAGACTTAGGTCAAAGCGCTTTCCTACAGATTGCTGCAAACTGAAATTGATACCATGAGTAAGGTCATATCGATAAGGAAAAGTAGCTCCATCATTTAGTTCTTTAAATGTTCTATCACTTTTCGAATAAGTGTAGTTTATGGAGCCTGTCGTTTTGCCATTATTTTTATAAATAGATGCTTCAAATCCATAGCTTCTACCCGCTCCTGCGGTAACTTCCTCTTCCCAATTTGAGGCATTCAAAATTAAGCTGCCATCTGAGTCAAGATATTCAATTAAATTTTCCATTCGTTTATAATAAGTCCCCAAATGGATATCAAGTCCTTTTATAAGTCCAATATTTAAAAGAAGTTCTCCTTGAAGGGATCTTTCCGGTTTTACTTTCTCGGTAGAAGGGACCCAAATATCTGTAGGTAATCCAATATCTGAATTAGTCAAAAGATGTAAATATTGATTCATGATGGAAGCAGATACTTGAACTGATACTTTTGGTAGAACTTTATATCCTATTTTTAATCTTGGTTGATAGGTGATATAATTTTCGCCCTCATAATCCCATAAGGAAGCATGCAAACCTATGGTACTTTTTAATTTGGAATTAAAGACATATTCCTTTTCCAGATAAAGCTGGTATTCTCGTGCATTCAGATTTCCTATTTCCAAGTTTCTATTCAAGCCCACCGTATCTCTAAATCCTGGTACATTCCTAGCCTCCAAACTATCAACAAATGCCCCTAGATTTAAATCATGTTGGATCGCTGATCCACCAAAACCAAATTTCAATTGATTGTTTACTAAATATTCAAAATCGGTCTTGATGCCATAATTAGCAAGTTCAGATTGAAATTTGCGATATTGAATATAAATATCATTGCTGCCATTTTCATATTCAGCAACAGATTCAAACTTTTCTTCTGATTTGAAAAAATATTCACTAAAATAAAGGATGGTATTTGAATACAATTTATCATGGTAAATCCTATTCCATTTCACTGAAAAAAGATTATTACCCCAAGACATTTCTTTAGAATCAAAATCATTAAATTCGCCAACTAAATAATCCCAATCTTCTACTATAAATGTGGAATCCTTAAAAGGTTTTAAGTCGTTAAAATCTGAAAAATTATCTCGCCCTGAATAACTTGAAATATAAATCCTATCTTTTTTACTTAGCGTATAATTAGCTTTTAAATTTAAGTCCCAAAACAAGTAATTTGAGTCTCCATTTGTGCCATTGCTATTCTTTACCTTTTTCGTAATTTCAGGAATATAAAAATCTGTTAAAGACCTTCTAAAAGAAAAGAAAAACGAACCTTTCTCCTTTACTATTGGGCCTTCTAGAGTGGCTTTTCCAGAAATCAATCCTAAGCCTAATTCTCCACTATATTTATACTTATTACCCTCTTTTGTATGGACATCTAAAATGGATGATAATCGTCCCCCAAACCTAGCTGGAAAGCCTCCTTTGTATAAGTTTACTTTTCTTATGGCATCTGTATTAAAAACAGAAAAAATACCTAAAGCATGCATGGCATTATAAAGCGGAACGCCATCCATTAAAATCAAATTCTGATCTAAATTGCCACCCCTAATATGTAGCCCTCCTACTCCATCAGCCCCTGTTTGTACACCCGCAATTTGATATAATGATCTCATTAGATCTGCTTCCCCACCAAGGGAAGGCATCAACTTCATTTGTTCTACATCCAATACATCTAATCCTACCTCTCTATTTGAAATTTTCAATCTTGTGGAATCATCAACTTTTACAATGACAGAAGGCAAAATCAGAGAAGATTTCAGTTTTACTTTAAAAGATAAATCCTTTGTTGTGTTTATTATTCTCTGGACAGTTTGATAGCCTAGATAAGATACTTCGATGCTGCTTTCTCCTGGAAAGATATCCAAGGTGAAAAACCCAAATTCATTTGTTGTAGTGCCTGAAGAATTGGTTGGATCGTAAACATTTGCTCCGATCAATAATTCTCCCGTTTCGTTATCTTCCACAAAACCGCTTATTGTAATGGCTTCTTGAGATTTAGGAGATTGTTTATAAAGTATAATTTGGCCAGATACAATTTTGTATGAAAGATTCGAACTTTTAAGAAGCTCTCTGAGTATGTTTTTTAAAGATTCATTTTCTCTATTAATGCTGATTTTTTTCCCTTCCGGGAAAATTCTATTACTAAATGAAATATTTGTTTTAGATTCTTCACTCAATTTAATAATAGCCTCCTCCAAAAACATATCATCAGCGGAAAAATCAATTTTCTTTTGAAGTTGAGCTTGAGCAAAAATCAAAGTAGGTAAGAAAAGAAAGATAAAAATGGAAATCAGCCTCATATTGAAATAAC
>CALIIW010000265.1 GCA_938018185.1 uncultured Saprospiraceae bacterium | reverse complement strand
TGCAGATTGTATTTCGATACATATACATCTATGTCTTCTTTTTCAATCTTTTGAGCGAGGGCAAGATTGGAAAATATAAGTAGGCAACTTATAAACAAGAACTTTAAAACTAATTTAAATCTTCTCAAAAATAGCAGGGTTTGGATTAATTGCTTTTACTTTTTCCAAGCTTCAAAAAATATAATGTATTTCATAAATCATGATGAACAAATCACGTGGATTCCGAACGAATCTCTATCCCAATCCCAAAATCTTTCTATTCAAATCTTCATCTAAATTATCTGCCCCAGCAAAATCATCAAATGCTCTTTCGGTAACCTTAATTATTTTTTCTTGGATAAACTTCGCTCCTTCTATCGCGCCTTGCTCAGAATCTTTAATGCAGCATTCCCATTCCATAACAGCCCAGCCTTCATAGCCGTATTGCGCTAGCTTGCTAAATATCCCATTGAAATCAACTTGTCCATCCCCTAAAGATCTAAAGCGTCCTGGCCTGTCTGCCCATGATTGGTAGCCACCGTATACTCCTGATTTTCCGCTTGGATTAAATTCAGCATCTTTTACGTGGAACATTTTTATGAACTCATGATAGTGATCTATGTAAGCTAAATAATCTAACTTTTGCAAAACAAAATTACTTGGGTCATACATTATTTTTACACGATTATGATTTCCAGTTGCTTCTAAAAATCTTTCGAAAGTTATTCCGTCATGCAAATCCTCTCCAGGATGAATCTCATAACAAAGATCTACCCCCGCTTCATCAAACTCGTTGAGAATTGGTAACCACCTTTTAGCTAGTTCTTTAAATCCTGCCTCCACAAGCCCCATTGGTCTTTGAGGCCAAGGATACATCGTGTGCCAAAGCAAAGCTCCTGAAAAAGTAACGTGCTCCGCAATTCCTAAATGCTGTGTAGCTTTAGCTGCTTTTTTGACTTGTTCTATGGCCCAAGCGGTTCTTGCCTTAGGATTATTTTTAAATTCGTCTGGAGCAAAAGCATCAAACATTAAATCATAAGCAGGATGCACGGCAACCAACTGGCCTTGTAAATGTGTTGAAAGGTCCGTTATCTTTAAACCATACTGTTCTACTTTTCCTTTCAATTCATCACAATAAGTTTTGCTTTCAGCCGCTTTGTCCAAGTCAATCAATCGACTATCCCAAGTAGGAATTTGTATGCCTTTATACCCATGAGTAGCTGCCCAATGGCAAATACTATCCAAACTGTTGAATGGTGACTCATCGCCAACAAACTGTGCAAGAAAAATAGCTGGTCCTTTTATCGTATTCATATTCTATATAACTTTTAAGCTGTACTATAAAGTAAATGTAAGGAACGTTTTCCAATAACCTTGAATAGCTAATTCTCGTAAAAGAAAAGAAATAGTCAAAGCCATGCGAAATCCTTTAAAAAACTTAAACTAATCACACCCACAATTGCTTACTGAACAAAATTCGCCATATAATAACCTGGATAAAATGTCTGTAGCTGAGCTCTTGCATCATATTAATTATGAAGACAAGACAGTTGCTGATTCAGTTTCTCAAGCATTACCTGAGATAAACGCGTTCATTTTGAACTGTATCAAAAAGATGAAAAATTCAGGTCGTCTATTTTATATTGGAGCTGGGAGCTCAGGCAGATTAGGTATCCTTGATGCGTCGGAGTGTCCACCTACCTTTGGAGTGGATGATAATTGTATTATTGGTCTAATTGCTGGTGGAGATGGAGCCATTCGCAAAGCTGTTGAGAATGCTGAAGATGACCCGATACTTGCTTGGAAGGATCTTAAACAACATAAGATTGGTCCCCAAGATACTGTTTTAGGCATTGCAGCTTCTGGTACAACTCCTTATGTAGTTGCAGGGCTCAAAGCTTGTCAGTTGAATAATATTCAAACTGCTTGTTTGACTTGCAATCCAGATTCTCCAATCACAAAAGTGGCTGACTTTAAAATCGAAGTTCCAGTTGGCCCGGAATTTATTACTGGAAGCACAAGAATGAAAGCGGGTACGGCTCAAAAAATGGTTTTAAATATGATCTCTACAGCTGTGATGATCAAGCTGGGTAAAATTCATGACAATAAAATGGTGGACATGAAAGTCGCCAATACGAAGCTGATGAAAAGAGGGGTGAGTATGCTTGTAGACTATTTAGAAGTGGACGAGAAAGAAGCCAAGAAAGCTTTAATAAAACACGGGTCCGTCAGAAAAGTATTAGAGATTTATAAAAAGATTTAGAGACGCAATATTTTGGAGACGTAATATTTTGGGAGACGCAATATTTTGGAGACGCAATATTTTGGAGACGCAATATTTTGGAGACGCAATATTTTGGAGACGCAATATTTTGGAGACGCAATATTTTGCGTCTCTATGGTATTACAATTTTCTTCCCGGGAAATATTCCTTTTCTTTCCTTAAGCCAAAGATTCGCATCCAAAATATTTTTCAAACTAACGCCAGGGTAAAGTTTAGAAATGTCAAGAATAGATTCTCCTTCTTTTATGATGTGGTATTGCCTGTCCCTTTGTCGCTGAGGCTTTAAAGCTTGCAATACATTGATGCTTTGAATTTTTTGTGTTGACAACTTAGTCAAAGGCACTATCTTTTTTTTTTCTGATTGTACTTTCAAAGTGGAAGTGACCAAATAAACTTTAAGTTTTTCTCCAGGAATCAAATGATCTCTTCTTAAATTATTCCAAAGCTTTATTAGATAAGGTTGGCAATTAAAAATTTCTCCTACCTTTTGTAAATTATCTGAAACTTGCACCGTATAAGATGTGCTTAGGTAGTTGATATTTTCAGCCCTGTTTACCACTCCTGATTTTACAACAAACTTTTGATTTGGTTTTGGCAAAAAAGGCTCCATTATTTCAATCGCCCAAGCAGGTAATATCAAGAAGTTGCCGCTATAACTTTTAGGTATAATTTTTTGCTTGTATGAAGGGTTTAAATATTCTATTGTATAAGTAGGTATTCCTGTTATGCCTGAAATTTGATCAAAGGAAATTTCTTCATACACTTTTGTGTAATCAGTCATTTGTAATTGTACTTCTGGATAAGCTGGAGTAATATCGTGGTATTCATAATATTTAAACAAATAAGCAGCGGCTGTAAATGCAGGAATATAATTTCTTGTTTCTTTTGGCAAGTACTTTTTGATCTTCCAAAAGTTTTTACTTCTGCCTCTTTTTATGGCTCTATTTACCGTCCCGGGACCGCCGTTATATGCAGCTAAGGCTAGAGACCAATCTCCATATTTTGAATACAGTTTTTGTAAATAAGTAAGCGCCGCTTTTGTAGATCGGTGCGGGTCTTTTCTTTCTTCAACAAAATGATTTTGATTTAATCCATACTCCTCACCAGTTGCTGCCATAAATTGCCAGAGTCCTGTAGCCTTAGATCTAGATACAGCGTTAGGGTCTAAAGCAGATTCCACAATAGGTAGAAATCTTAGATCCATTGGTAAGTTCATCTCCTTAATGTACTTTTCAAAAATAGGGAAATACATGGAGGTGTGTCCAATAATCCTTGCAGCCTTTGGTCTTGCCTTTACAAAATAGGTTTTGACATAAGATGCTACGATGTCATCATACTTTGATTTGAACATCAAAGGCATAGCGCTGACTCTAGATTTTACTTCATTATCCGTATAGTTCTTATCCGAAATGTCAGCCGAAAAGGCCAATTGGTAGCTAAAAGAAAATAAGATAAAACAGAAAAATCTAAGAATCATATTTTTGGAACAACTAAAAGTGTTTACAAAAATATTAAAAAAATAAACTATATGTTAGTTCTTTTGATTCTTCTTAAAAGTAATCTGGATTTAGCTCTCCTATTACAATTGATCTTTGTCGAAATGAAGCAATGAAGCGGTTTGTTTTTCCTCTTTTCTTCCAAGAACAGGAAGCAAAACTATGTTTCCATTCTCATTAGGTGGAACGATGCCATTCACGTAAGATGGATTCAATTCATACAAAACTTCTAGGTCGATGCCTTGTTTTTGGCTAATTCGAGAAAGTTTAGTGTATGAAAAAACAACAGTAGGTTCAGTGATCTGATAAGTATAGTCAGGATATTGCGGTCTTAGGTCATAAAACATATAGTAATTAACCAAGTAGTTGACAGCTATAAATTTTTGTACATAATCCTGTGTTTGTTTTGGCAGATGCTTTTTAATTTTCCAAAAGTTTTTACTCTTACCTTTTTTTATAGCAGCTCTTACTCTTGTACTTCCACAATTGTATGCAGATATAGCTAAAGTCCAGTCACCAAACTGATCAAACAAAACACCCAAATGCTTCAGTGCGGCTTCGGTTGACTTATAAGGATCACATCTTTCGTCTACATAATCATTGATTTGCAAACCGTAAGATCTAGCTGTAGCTGGCATTAGTTGCCAAAGACCTCTAGCACCTGTTGGAGAGCTTACCATTGGATTCAAACCTGATTCAATGATCATTAAAGATTTTAGCTCTTTTGGCAAATTATAGTGGTCGTTGTAATATTCAAATGCTGGAAAATATCTTGTTGTAAGGCCAAGAATTTTTTCTGTTCCTTTTTTACCTCTTGTGGTGTATTCCAATATATGCGCTTTGACTTTTCCATTTAATCGGAAATCCATTTGCATATCCAAATCACATATTCTGTCAAGAATAATATTGGAGGAATAAGATGGAATCTTATAGGATTTTTTCTTCTTCGCAAAAGGGGGTTCTGCTGCGAAAAGGAAAAAGGCAATAAACATTAGTAAAAGCACCAAAGTGCTTTTGATTAATTTATTGTACATAGGATATAATTCTGTTCATGGGTTTTGCCCATTTCAATATAGTGTTTCTTAAGTGTTTCACATTTTAAAAGTCTAAGCTGATAAAATGGATGTTTACATTAAGGAATCTCAATTTGAATAAAAGAATTATAAATTACTTTACTTTTCTTCTACCTATATAACACATTTGCTATCAATGTATTATACTTTCAATATTTATTCCAAAGATTAATGCGTCGCAAATTTAAGGAACAGATTTGGTATTTATTTGGTGAGTGTTTTGTTAGGAAAAAGTAAAATTAGGCTTTTTAACAACCAAGCTCAAGAGGCATGATATTATATTTGGCTTTTTGAATATTTCCGTCTAATATTTCGTCTCTTTAGCAATGAAAAGCAGATAATTTTCATGAAAAATGTAAACATTTAACATAATTTATTTTTTATAATATATTGAATTGGGCCATTCTTTAGATCAATCGCTCTATAATAGTGTCCAAATTGAGCTGCTCTTGTTCACCTGTTTCCATATTTTTTAAAACAAGCATGCCTGTTTCCAATTCAGTTTCTCCGATTATCACAGCGAAAGGGCAATTAATGTCATTGGCATATTTCATTTGCTTTTTCATCTTAGCAGGAACCGGATATAGATCTGAAGCTATTTCTGCTGTCCTGGTTTTATTTAAGCAATTAAAGGCATACTTATGTGAGGCTTCATCCATTGCAATGAATAAAACTTTTATTCCAGTATTTGTAGATTCTGGATAAAGAGATAATTCATTCATTACATCATAGACCCTTGCAGCTCCAAATGAAACTCCAACACCGGAAACATTTTTAAGTCCAAATACTCCAGTTAAATCATCATACCTTCCTCCACCTCCAATGGAACCCATTACTAAATCTGGATAGTGCGTTTTATCTGCCACAACTTCAAAAATGCAACCGGTATAATAGTTCAGCCCTCTAGCCAATGTAATATCAAACTCAACTTTATTCCTCGTTGGCTTTTGGTCTAGATACTTGTGAAAGCTTCTTAGTTCTTCAATACCTTTTTTACCAATGATAGAAGCTCCTATCATTTTTTCAAGTGTATCTAATTTTTTAATTTCTAATACTTGCTTTATCTTTTCAATCGCATCTAGACCAATGTTTCTTTTAGCCATTTCTTCCATCACGCCTTCTATTCCAACTTTGTCAAGTTTGTCGATTGCGATGGTCATATCCATAAACTTATCTTGAATGCCAGCAACCTCTGCTATACCTTCAAGAACTTTTCTATTGTTGACTTTAATAATACTTTTGATACCTAGTTTTGCAAATACCTCGTCATAGATCTGAACCAGTTCCGCTTCATACATTAAAGAGTCTGAGCCAACAACATCAACATCACATTGATAAAACTCTTGGTAACGTCCTTTTTGAGGACGATCTGCTCTCCATACTGGTTGGATTTGATACCTCTTGAAAGGAAAGGATATATGTTGTTGGTTCATGACAACAAAGCGAGCAAATGGAACGGTAAGGTCATACCTAAGTCCACGTTTAGAAATACTTGGAATCAGTTTAGTAGAATTTTTTTCTGTAAGTGCTTCTTCATTTGCCTTACTTAAAAAGTCCCCATTATTCAAAACCTTGAACAGAAGCTTATCTCCCTCTTCACCGTATTTCCCAGTAAGAGTAGAAAGGTTTTCCATCACAGGTGTTTCAATTGGCTGGAAGCCAAATTTCACAAACACCTCTTTCATGACATTAAATATGTAATTTCTTTTTCTGACTTCTGCTGGACCAAAGTCCCGGGTTCCTTTCGGAATTGATGGCTTCATTATTTAGCCGATTTAAATTGTTGTAAAAACCTGACATCGTTTTCAAAAAACAATCTTATGTCATTAATTCCATACAGCAACATTGCTTGTCTTTCGATTCCCATTCCCCAAGCAAAGCCTGTATACTTTTCCGGATCAATGTCGCAGTTTATTAGTACTTGAGGATCTATCATTCCGCAACCTAATATTTCTAACCAACCCGTTCCCTTTGTAATTCTATAGTCGTCTTCATTTTTTAATCCCCAATAAACATCCATTTCTGCAGATGGCTCAGTGAAAGGAAAAAAGGAAGGTCTAAGTCTGATCTTAACATCCTTGCCATACATTTCCTGTGCGAAGTAGAGTAGGGTTTGTTTCATATCTGCAAATGAAACATTCTCATCCACATAAAGTCCTTCAACTTGATGAAATTGACAATGGGATCTTGCAGAAATAGTTTCATTTCTATATACTCTTCCGGGTGCAATTATTCTAATTGGTGGTTTTTGTTTTTTCATCACTCTAGCCTGCACAGAAGAAGTATGCGTTCTTAACAGTCTATTGGGATCATTCATTAGATAATAAGTATCCTGCATGTCTCTTGCAGGATGATCTGGTGGTGTATTCATGGCGGTGAAGTTGTGCCAGTCGTCCTCTATTTCTCTTTCTTCTTCGATGACAAAACCTATTCTTTCAAAGATGTTCATGATCCTATTCATAGTAGTAGAGATAGGATGCTTTGAACCCAAAGGTCTAGGTCTAGGAGGCGCTGTTAAATCCATGGAGGATTTAATGTTCTCCGTGGAACTACTGTCCAGCGTTTCCTTAACTTGTTGAAATTGGGCTTCGGCAATTTGTTTTACTTCATTAACTAGTTGGCCATACTCTTTTTTCCTATCGTTATCGATATTCTTAATCTCGCCAAACAGCGGTTTGAGAATATTTTTCGAGCCCAAATATTTAATTCTGAATTGCTCCAATTCTTCCGAAGAAGAAACTTTAGCATTTTCAATTTCCTCTTTGATCTGATTAACCTTTGTAAATATTTCTGATGACATGTATTATTGCCTTTAGTTTGCTCAAAGTTAAATCTTTAAATCGTTTTAATGCCATGCATTAAGGCTGAATTAAACAAAATTATCGCCTGCACCTTTAGCTGGAGTACTTTTCCCGCCATCCAATACTTTTCCTGACCTCGCTGCTTTTACACGTGGATCATTTCTAAAAAAGAGCCCAAATAAAACTCCAAAGGCAAAACCTCCAATGTGTGCCCACCAGGCAACACCTCCACTTTCAGCTCCAGGTAAAGATGCTTGAACCCCACTAAACAATTGCTGTGCGATCCAGAAGCCTAGAAAAAAGATGGCAGGAATCTTAAACGATTGCATAAAATAGAGAACCAACAGTTTAACCTTTGATCTTGGAAACATAAGTAAGTACGCTCCTAATACTGCGGCTATAGCGCCTGATGCCCCAACCGAGGGAATACTTTTAGCGCAAGCTGTCATACCTTGCAAACATGGAGGGTCAGCACAGACTCTGCAACATTCGGCCAAGTCAGCTCCTGCTGCACCTATAAAAATATGAGCCCCTGTTGCTGCAAGTCCGCCTAACAAATAGAAACAAACAAATATAAAAGGCCCTAAGGTTGCTTCAATATTATCGGCAAATACCCATAAGAAAAGCATATTGCCAATTAGATGCATCCAACCTCCATGCATGAACATAGAAGTAAATAAAGTATACAGGTCTTCTCCTCTTAAAATTTCTCCCGGAATAGAACCAAATTCACAAACCAATAATGTCTGTGGATTTGATATAAATTGGAAAATAAAGATAGCTACATTGAGACCAATGAATAGATAACTAAATAGCGGAAAAAAACCTCCTTTGACTTGATCATCACCAATTGGAAATATCATATTAATTTCAATTTACATTTTAAATCAACTAAAGCTTAGTACGTGAATCATTGTTGTTTGTCACGAAGCCCGAGAGCAAATTTGAATAAAAGTATGGTTTTTAGTTTATGCTTTTGCAAATTTCAAGAATGCCTTCCTATTTATTATGCTTAGGTACAGATTTTTACCGCAGTTATTGGCGTGATTTTTAAGGTATATACTTGCATTTTAAATTAAATATGATTTGTCTTGTGGAAGCCTAGCATCTACAGGGCTTATCTTCATTTACAATAAATCGATTTCAAATGAGGGTATTAAAATTTGGCGGTTCTTCTGTAGCAAGCCCAGAGCGAATTAATCAAATAGCAGGAATTCTTAAAAGCTATTATGAGCAAGGAATCAACTTCACTGTTGTTTTTTCAGCTTTTGGAGGTGTAACTGATTCTTTACTCCGCATGAGTAGATCAGCAGCCAATGGAGATGAGGCTTATATTGATCATTTAAATAATTTTAGTCAGAGACACAAGGAAGCTACTTCCAGTCTTTTAAAAAACGGTTCGCTTGCTGGAGCAATTTCTGATCTAGAGGAAAATCACGCTGTTCTCAAAGATTTACTTCATGGAATATATTTGGTCAAAGAAGCTACTCCTAGGTCAATGGATTATGTCTTGAGTTTTGGAGAAAGGAATTCGGCTTATATTATAAGTCAGGCTCTGAAGCAAGAAGGAATAACGACTACTTATCTTGATGCCAGAAAAGTCATCGTTACTGACGAATCTTTTGGCTCAGCGAAAGTAAACTTTGAAGCGACCAATGAAAAAATTAATACTTTTTATAAAAATACCCCTGGCGTTAAAATCGTCACAGGTTTTGTCGCCTCTACTGAAGCTGGCTTAACGACCACGCTAGGGCGAGGAGGTTCTGATTATACTGCTTCTATTTTGGCTTCAGCTTTAGAGGCCAAACACATCGAAATTTGGACGGATGTAGATGGTGTTCTCACCTCAGACCCAAGGAAGGTCAAAAAGGCATTTACAATTCCAGCATTATCGTATGCGGAAGCGATGGAGATGTCTCATTTTGGGGCGAAGGTTATTTATCCTCCTACCCTTGTTCCGGCCATGGCTAAGAACATTCCAATCTATATCAAGAACACATTTAAACCGGAATTTGAAGGTTCCTTTATTTCTAAAGATTCTGGAAACGGTAAAGCTGTTAAAGGGATTTCATCTGTGAGTGATATTTCTCTTCTGACATTGCATGGATCTGGATTGTTTGGAGTACCGGGTATAGCTGCTAGATTATTTTCTAGTTTAGCTCAAGCTAAAATAAATGTCATTCTAATCACCCAAGGTTCCTCGGAGTCATCTATTAGTTTTGCTGTAAGTCCAGGAGATGCTTATAGAGCAAAATCTCAAGTAAATAAAGAATTTGAATATGAGCGATCTACAGGTTATATCGCTGATGTAAAAATAGAAAAGGACCTAGCTGTAGTCGCAGTCATTGGTGAGAATATGCGTTCTCAACCAGGAATAGCTGGCAGACTTTTTCAGGCACTAGGTAAAAACGGGATAAATATTATAGCAATAGCACAAGGATCCTCAGAGTTGAATGTTTCAGTAGTGATCAGCAATACGGATGAAACTAAGGCGCTCAATGTTTTGCATCAAGCCTTCTTTCTTTCTAACACAAGAGAGTTAAATATTTTCATTGTTGGTGTAGGTCTTATAGGCTCAAGTCTACTTAGACAGATCAAACAACAAGCAGACTACTTAATAGAAAAGCACGCCGTGGAAGTGAAGGTTGTAGGCCTTGCGAATAGTAGGAAATCGGTTTTCGATCCAGAAGGAATAGACTTATCATCTTGGCAGGAACATCTAGAAGCATCTGATCAAGCAATGTCCATTACGACTTATGTAGATAAAATCAAAGAATTAAATCTCAGCAATTCTATATTTATAGACAACACAGCGGATCCAAGGATAGCGGATCATTACGAGTCAATCTTAGATTCGAGTATAAGCATTAGTACACCAAATAAAATTGCCACCTCATCTTCCTACTTACAATATACTCGGCTGAAAAACATTGCCAATAAGAGGGGAGTTTATTTTATGTATGAAACAAATGTTGGAGCAGGGCTTCCTGTTATTTCGACCCTCAGAGATTTAATTAACAGTGGAGATCGAATCATCAAATTGGAGGCAGTATTATCCGGTTCGCTTTCTTACATTTTTAATAATTTCCAGGGAAACAAAAGTTTTTACGAAGTTGTAAAGGAAGCTCAAGAATTGGGTTTAACAGAACCTGATCCAAGAACGGATCTTAATGGCATTGATGTAAAAAGAAAAATTGTTATCCTTGCTAGAGAAATTGGATTAAAGATAGAGCCTGAGGATGTGAAGATTGAAAGTATTTTACCACGCTCTTGTCAAGAAGCAAAAACCGTTGAAAATCTTTTTGAAACCTTAAAAGCTGAGGAAGCATATTTTGAAAAGATGAAAGCATCAGCAGACAAAGACCAGAAGGTATTAAGAATGGTTGCTCAACTTGAAGGAGGTAAAGCTGAAATTAAATTGGTGGCCGTAGGAATGGAACATGCGTTTTATTCTTTGAGTGGTTCCGACAATATGATTTCATTTACGACAGAACGTTATAAAGAAAGACCTTTGGTCATTAGAGGTCCTGGTGCTGGTGCAGAAGTTACTTCTGCGGGTGTTTTTGCAGAAATCCTGACCATTGGCAACATGATATCTAACTAACTGATAATCAATATATTAAATGAGTGTTGGCGTTAAAGTTTTTGCTCCTGCTAGTGTAGCAAATTTAGCATGTGGATATGACATTTTAGGCTTGGCAATCGATGGCCCTGGTGATGAAATTATAGCAAAACAGGTAGATAAGGCTGGGGTTGTAATTTCGAAAATAAGCGGCGCTAAAGGTAAGTTGCCCTATGAAGTCGAAAAAAACACTGCTGGTACGGCAGCAAAAAAACTCTTGGAGTTTTTGGGAGAAGATAAATTTGGAATCGACATAGAGATTCACAAAAGGATGCCTTTTGGTTCTGGCCTTGGCTCTAGTGCTGCCTCTGCCTGTGCAGCAGTCATGGCTGTAAATGAAGTTTTAAAAAGGCCTCTGACAAGGAGAGAGTTATTACCTTTTGCAGTTTTGGGTGAGCAGGTCGCCGATGGAGCCTATCATGCAGACAATGTCGCTCCGTCTCTCATGGGTGGCATAATTTTCATTAGGTCAAATAAAGAACTTGATGTGCATAGAGTCCCAGTTCCAAAAGGACTTTATGTAAGTGTTATTTACCCGCATGTAAAAGTTCTTACAAAAGACTCCAGAGGTATTTTAGGGGACATGCTTAAACTGGATCAACACATCGAACAAAGCGGAAATCTGGGAGGTTTAATTTTAGGCCTGTACAATTCAAACTTTGACTTAATTGGTAGATCATTGAGAGATGTAATTATTGAACCACAAAGGGCTCAGTTGATACCTGGCTTTTTTCAGGTTCAAGAAGCAGCTCTAAAAGCAGGCGCATTAGGTTGTAGCATATCTGGAGCTGGTCCTTCCATCTTTGCATTATCAGCAAATAATCTCATAGCTGAAAACATTGGTGTTGCCATGCAGAAAGTCTTTCAAGATTTGAAGATTAAATCAGACTTATTTGTTAGTGAAATAAATCAAACTGGAACGTACTTATTATAATGAGACTATATAGCACAAAAAACAAAACAAGCTTTTTTAGCTTGGAAGAAGCTGTCATGAAAGGTTTACCTGATGACAATGGGCTCTTTATGCCCGCAGGGATTGAAAAACTAAATAAGTCTTTCTTTGTCTCTTTAGAAAGTATGACTTTCAAAGAGATCTCATATGAAGTAAGTAAGCACTTAATTGGAGATTCTTTAGAAGACCATACGATTAAAAGAATAATAGACAATGCCATTAACTTTCCTGCGCCAATTGTGGCCTTAGATGACCATACCTTCGTTCTTGAGTTGTTTCATGGCCCATCCATGGCATTTAAAGATTTTGGTGCAAGATTTATGGCTCAACTGATGGGTCACTACAATGAGTACCAAAATACAACACTTACAATACTGGTTGCAACTTCAGGAGATACCGGAGGAGCAGTTGCTGCTGGTTTTTATAACACCCCTGGTGTGGAAGTAGTAATCCTATACCCTTCAGGAAAAGTAAGTGATATCCAAGAAAAACAACTTACGACCTTAGGTAAAAATATAACTGCTTTAGAGATAGAAGGAACCTTTGATGACTGTCAAGCAATGGTTAAGCAAGCTTTTTTAGATTTAGACATCAGAGAAAAAATAAGACTTAGTTCTGCCAACTCTATAAATATTGCAAGATTAATTCCTCAATCATTTTATTACTTTGAAGCCTACAAACAGCTTCCTACAAAAGAGAACGATGTTGTCTTTTCTATCCCTAGTGGAAACTTTGGAAACTTAACCGCTGGAGTATTTGCTAAAGAAATGGGGCTACCTGTCAAGCATTTTTTAGCTGCAACCAATGCAAATGATGTTATTCCTACATACTTAGAATCCGGAGAATTCATCCCTAAAGCATCCGTAAGAACAATGTCTAATGCAATGGATGTTGGGAATCCGTCCAATTTTGGACGATTAAAGAATATATATTCTGGACTTGGTTCCACGTGGAACAATATGAGAATGGACATTAAAGGCTTTAGGTTTTCTGATGCCTACACAAGAGCAGCTATAAAGGAAGTTGATGCGCTATACGACTATACAATAGATCCTCACGGCGCTATAGGGTATTTGGCTTATCGCCAATACCAAAGCTATATAAAGAACAGTCAAGGAATCATATTAGAGACAGCCCACCCTGCAAAATTTTTAAGCGATGTAGAAGAGGCTCTAAATAAAAAAATAAACATCCCTGAAAGCCTTTGTGCCGTGTTAGATAAGAAGAAAGAAGCAGTTTTGCTTTCTACATCCTTTGAAAATTTTAAATCTTGGCTTCTTCAAAACAAATAAAGTATATATAAAATGTTCCACGTGGAACATTTTATATATACTTCAAACGTTATATTTGCATTTGTAGGGATGTTGGCAAAATGATAAACATTAAACCAGGTGAGTAATAAAATTAAAAACCTTTCCGGAGCAGACTATTTACAACTATTGTTGGAGCACCACATGAGCTGCAATGGGGGAGGTACTAATGTAATTCGTCTCGAGATAGCATTAAACAAAGCGCTTACCAAAGAAGATGTTCAAGATCGACTGAAGAATAATAAATCCCTAAAGTATTTAAGCTCTATCCGTTTAAGCCCTCAAAAGTGGTTTTCTTTGCCTAAGTGGATAACTATAAATAATCCAGAAGAGATTTCAATTAAATCAGCATTTATTGATGGAGATAGCATCCCTCATGAAATAATGAATGAACCCATAGATATTCTTAAAGAAGCTGGCTTTAAAATATGGCTGCTACATAAAAACAATAACAGATTCAGTATCCTTTTTTCTTTTCATCATGCCTTATTTGACAATAGATCTGTCTGCGCAATTATTAAAACCTTGTCAAAAGGAGATGAAACAAGCAATTACTTTGCAAAAGAAAAAAAACTCAGCTGGAGAAACAAACTAAAAGGCCTATACAAAATTGCAAAGTTCTCTTATACTTATGCAACCAAAGAAATGGGCACTCTTTGCACCTCCTCTAAAAATGCAAATAGAAAAACAAGGGTGCACAAATTTACAGAAACTCAAAGTGCAAGAATCAAAACCAATTTTACAAAAGGGTCCGCTATTGAATTTCCTGGAGCCTATCTTTCTGCATTGACTGCTACAGCAATTGCGCCACTCTTAGAAAAATCAGATCCAAATTATAAATTCATGTGGGTGCCAATCCCTGTAGATTTAAAACCCAAGGGTTCCGAAGAGTATATCTTTGGCAATAAAATC
The DNA here is from genome assembly GCA_938018185.1 of uncultured Saprospiraceae bacterium. Classification (GTDB taxonomy): domain Bacteria; phylum Bacteroidota; class Bacteroidia; order Chitinophagales; family Saprospiraceae; genus JALZVN01. The sequence goes on along the minus strand of CALIIW010000265.1, from coordinate 53,485 downwards.
TCTTTCCTTTATTTCAAAATGTATAGAGAGAATCTTCACTCCATAGATGCAACCTTTGAAAGGAATATTTCCCAAATGAAATATCAGATAAAGCAAAGACTCCCGCATGATCAAGATACTTTCTTATCAGTCTATAGAAGAATTCCTATGCCAATTTATTATTGGATGTTTAAAGGACCTTCAAGAGGCAAGTTGCTTACCTTCACGTTATCCTATTTAGGACAGCCTTTTAAAGAACTGAAAACACTTTTTGGAAGAGAAGTTCTAGACATAACCAATTACGCCACCTCGCCAAGTCCACCTGGAATATCGTTTGTCTTTGCAGAAAATAATGGCTGCTTAAAACTGAGTATAAACTTCGACAAACAAGTTGTAACAGATAAAGAAATCGATAAGCTACTTGAAACAATTATTCAATTAATTGAAATGGAAAATTCCCTTTCTAAAAATTATATGCTTCATAAATAAATCTCCATTTTTCTTTTAACTCTTCTTCCACTTTTTTAGAAAGATGATACTTACTTGCTTTGTAAGTAGAATAGCTATCTATTTCCATTTCAATTTTTTCTACCGACTCGCTTAAACCGTTGATATTCAAGTCATTGTATATCTTTTCTATTTGTTCGCTTGGATTACTTACAAGATCCGAATATGAAAGTTCTACCAGCTGACCTTTAGGTATATTTCCCTTGGCATCTAAAAACGTTTGCATGGTATCTTTATAGGAACTTAACACAAATGCTTCGATTGTTTCATTGGTCCAATTCTGTAATGCCATCTCAGGAAGAATTTTTTCTAGCAACTTCTTTGAAGAAGCATAAACAGCCAAGGGATCTCTATAGATATGAATAAATTTTGCGTTTGGAAATTTTTCCAAAATAGCATCCGTTCTACAAATGTTATAAGGACTTTTTACAACCAACTTATTCCTTTTATTTAGCCAAGCTATCTTTTTTAAATAAAATGACCAGTGCTTCTGCCAATTGCTCTTATCAGCTTGCTCCTTAAGTAAGACACCTTTTGTAAAATAATGCTTCAACTTTTTAGGGAAATAATAACCACATGCCATGGACTGTTCAATCTGATTTCCTAAAGCAAACTCTTCCTCAAAGGCTGCGTCATAACTAAGCCTTAAATCGTCCATGTGCCTCTTTTCTGGTAAGGATATTTTGAAGAAAATTTTTGGCAACCATCCAAAAAGCTTAAAAGTATTTGGGAAAAAACATTGCACGATAGAGCAAAAAGTAAATTGAGAATCTTTACTCAAAAGATAATGTAAATAAGTAGTGCCACTTCTAGGATGACCAATTATGAAAACTGCAGTTTCTATCTCCGTTTGCTCTATGTTTTTTTTAAACAGCAAACCCTCCAATAAACTAAAAGGTGCCATTAGAATTATCAGTGATAAAGAACTAATAATTCTAAATAGTGATAGCAAGCTAATGCTAAGCTTGTTCTTATAAAGTAATCTTATAAAGTGCAACAAATTAGCTCCTGCTAAAAAATGAAACGGCATCTTGTATTCTATGTTTAATTTCTCTTACTAATTATGAAAGTATACTTAAACTTTTTATCAAAGAAGTTAATGTTTGAAAAATCTCAATTTTAAACCTAATTTTAATCTCAAACTAACAGCAATACTTTGCAATTTATTTACCAATCTAGTTTTTATTTTTTTCTGACGCTTATATTCTGTTCCTCCAGTACTTCAATTGATGCACAAGAAACACTGATTTATGGAAGAGTGACGGATAAGGCTTCAGGCAGCCCTATTGGCTTTTGTAATGTCTATTTTAAAGGAACAACTATAGGGGTTACAACAGATGAACTAGGCTCTTATACGATACAGACAAGTGAAGGCCATGATACACTTTCTGCAGGAATAATAGGTTATGAAACAAAAGACACTTTCATCACTAAATACGTTTCTCAAGAAATAAATATAATTTTAACTTCTGCTGATTACGCCCTTGACGAAATTGTTGTAATTGCTGGAGAAGACCCAGCCTATGATATATTAAAAGAGGCCATTGCCAGAAAATCAGAGAACAATCCAGAACAGTATGAATCTATTTCGTACAGCTCTTACAATAAAGTCCAATTTGATCTAAACAACTTTACTGAAAAAATTAAAAAGAACTTTTTATTTAAGCCTTTTCCTTTTATTTGGGAGTATCAAGATTCGATGGCAAATGGTGTCAAATATTTACCTTTTCTTTTGAAAGAAAATGTTAGAGATCATTATTTTAGAAAAAAACCAAAATCCTATAAAGAAGTAATTCAAGGACAAAAGACATTGCAATTTTTTAAAGGGCCTAAAATTGAGGAATTTATAGAAGAACTATATCTAAACCCAAATGTCTATGAGGATTTTCTGGTAATACTTAATAAAAATTTTCCAAGCCCTTTAAATAAAAACCTAGGCCAACATTATCGGTATTATCTGGCCGATGATAAAGAAATCATTAATGGCAAAAGTTGCCATAACATCAAATTTATTCCACGTGGAACATCTGACGTTGCATTCACTGGAAGAATCTTTATAGAAGAGGAAACATTTGGTGTCAATAAAGTTGAACTAACTTTTAGCATTGATGCTAATGTGAATTTTGTAAGAAGTTTTTATCTCAAAATGAACTATAAACAAACATCAGCTGGTAAATGGGTCAATGATGAATCTTATGTTTTAGCAGACTTTACAGTTGCAGAAAATGCCACTGAACTCACAGGTTTCTTTGGAAGAAGGTATAGTAAGTATAAAGATCATCAAATAAATAAGTCGATAGATAAAAAGTATTTTAAATCAATAGAAACTACGAGCATTACTGATAGTTCACATATTCGGTCTGAATCCTTTTGGACTAACTATCGAGTGGATAGTTTGAGCAAGGAAGAAACCAACATTGCCGTTCTTGTTGATAGTATTGAACAATCAAATAATTTTAAAGTAATTAAAAGCCTGTTTACATTAATCGGTACAGGATGGTTGCCAGTAGGTCCAATAGATATTGGTCATGTATTTAGCTTCTATAGTCAAAATGAATTTGAAGGTTCAAGGGCTAAAATTGGCTTTAGAACAAATAAAAATTTTAGCCCCGATTTAAAAATTTCTGCATATGGAGCATATGGTTTTAAGGACGAAAGATATAAATATGCTGGTAGTTTGAGCTATCAGTTTGCCAAATCAAAAACAGCTAGCAATCGTATTGGTCTTTCTTATAAAAAAGACATAGAACAAATAGGTCGTAGTTATAACATAATGCCTATTGATCATATTCTCACCTCTCTTCTAACAACATCTGCTTTTAATAATAGAATCTTTAAGACAGGTGCAGAAATATTTTTCGAAAGGCAATGGTTCACTGGAATGCTGAGCAAACTTTCATTCTATAATGAAGAAATAAACCCATATGGGAATACGACCTTCATTGAGTACGAAATAGATACTAATAATGAGATTATTAAAAGAGATTATAAAACAAGTGGTATTAATCTGTCTTTAAGATTTGCCTTTGAGGAGAAAAATATAAATTCAGGATTTGAAGAAAATACTTCGAAGCTATTTATGTTAAGATATCCAGTAATTTCTTTAGCACTTAATACTTCTTTTTCGTCTTTTCAAAAAGAAGCTTTAGATTTTCAAAAATTGAGAATAAGAATTGAACATCAACAAAGATTTAGGAAAATTGGCTATTTAGATTACAGAATTGAAATAGGTAAAATATGGGGGCAAGTTCCATATCCATATTTGACAGTACCCTTCGGAAATCAATCCATCCTCAATGATGCAGTAGCTTTTAATTTAATGAACTATGTAGAATTTATTAGTGATGAATATGCTAGTATACATTTAACCCATCATTTTGAAGGGTTGATTTTAAACAAAGTTCCACTTATCAAAAATTTAAAATGGCGACTTTTTATTTTTGGAAAAGCATATTTTGGAAAGTTGTCAAAATCCTTTGACAGACAAAAGTTTGCTTATCCAAATACAAGTTTTCCAATTCAACAACCGTATTACGAAACCGGCTTTGGAATTGAGAATATTTTTAAATTAGGGAGAATAGACTTTACTTGGAGATTATCATATTTAGAAAATCCCGATATATATAAATTCTTGCCCCAACCGTCTTTTCAATTTCGTTTTTAGACGATTTTATGCTAAAAATATTTAATTCGATAAAGAATGTACATAGTCTTTCAACGTATTTTAGTGGCTTCTAAGCTATTAGCTACCAATTCTTGCTTTTGTATTGGTATATTTATGACACATTAACTTGAATAATATGAATTACAAGCTGCTACTTACTTTGTTAAGCCTTTGCTTATCAGTATCCCTGATTTTTGGCCAGAATACAAATGATAATAAATTTAAACAGCTAGGTCAGGAGTTACCGACACCTAATGTATACCGTGCAGCATCTGGAGCGCCAGGTCATGAATATTGGCAACAAAAGGCAGATTATAAAATAACTATTGTACTTGATGATGAAAAACAAAAAATTGAAGGTGCGGAAACTATAACATATTTTAATAACTCTCCTGATGCTTTGGACTATTTATGGCTACAATTGGATCAGAATATGCGATCAAAAGATTCTGATAGTCATAAAATTAGAAATTCAAGTATTTCTGATAAAGCATCAATTAGATCATTAAAGGGATTGGAACCAACATTTGACGGGGGATTTAAGATTCAATCTGTGAAGGATGCGAATGGTAATCCAATGAATCATACCATTAATAAAACAATGATGCGGATAGATTTAGATCAATCTTTAAAAACAGGTGAACAAATTTCTTTTTCTATTAATTGGTGGTACAATGTTAATGATCGAATGAAAATTGGAGGAAGATCCGGATACGAATACTTTGAAGAAGATGATAACTACCTATATACCATTGCTCAGTTTTTTCCACGCATGGCAGTCTATAATGAGGTTGAAGGCTGGCAGCATAAACAATTTTTGGGTAGGGGAGAATTCTCTCTAACTTTTGGAGATTACGAAGTTGAAATTACGGTCCCCGATGATCATCTGGTAGCCTCAACAGGCACGCTTCAAAACCCATCTGATGTTTTAACCGCAGAACAAAAAGAGCGATATGAACAAGCACAAAAAGAATTTGAAAATCCTGTAATAATTGCCAGTCAAAAAGAAGCCGAACAAAGAGAGTCAAAAAAATCAAAGTCTACTAACACATGGATATTTCATGCAGATAATGTTAGAGATTTTGCTTTTGCAAGTTCAAGAAAATTTATATGGGATGCCATGAACGTAGAACAAGAAGATGGAACTACCGTGATGGCAATGTCTATGTATCCTAAAGAAGGAAATCCACTATGGGAACAATATTCTACCAAGGCAGTAGCTCATACTTTAAAATGGTATTCGCATTATACATTCGCTTATCCATATCCTGTTGCCTGGTCAATTCATGCTAAAAGCATAGGAATGGAATACCCAATGATCTGCTTTAACTTTGGTAGACCAGAAAAAGATGGTACCTATACTAAGAGAACCAAGTACAGAATGATAGGCGTAATTATACATGAAGTAGGCCACAATTATTTTCCAATGATTGTCAATTCAGATGAGCGTCAATGGACCTGGATGGATGAAGGATTGAACTCTTTTGTACAATATTTAGCAGAGCAACAATGGGAAAGAAATTATCCTTCAAGAAGAGGACCAGCCTACAAAATTGTGGATTATATGAAAGGCGATAAAGAATTCATTAGTCCCATAATGAGTAATTCAGAATCGATCTGGCAATTTGGAAATAATGCCTATGGTAAACCAGCTACAGCTTTAAATATACTTAGAGAAACTGTAATGGGAAGAGAATTGTTTGATCACGCCTTTAAAACTTATTCCAAAAGATGGATGTTTAAACATCCTTCGCCCGCAGACTTTTTTAGAACAATGGAAGATGCTTCTGCAGTTGACTTAGATTGGTTTTGGAGAGGTTGGTTTTATACCACAGATCATGTAGATATTGCATTGAAAGATGTAAAATGGATGAAGTTAGATACTAAGAATCCAGAAATAGAAAACATAGCAAAAAAGGAAGAAAGGAATCAATCAACGATAACTGTAGAAAGTATTAAGAACAAAGAAGCAATTAATAAAACACAGGATGAAATAGATAGATCTTTGGTAGATTTTTACTCTACTTATGATCCATTAGATGTAACTAGTCTGGATAAAGAATCTTATAAAAAGTATTTTTCAAAATTATCGGATGAGGAAAAACAAATATTGCAATCAGGTAAAAATTACTACGAATTAACTTTTGAAAATATAGGAGGTCTAGTTATGCCCTTAATTATTGAATTTAAATACAAAGATGGAAGTTCAAAGATTGAAAGAATACCAGCAGAAATTTGGAAGATGTCAAAAGATGAAATAACAAAAGTATTTGTCTCAAATAAAGAATTAAAAGAAATCGTACTTGATCCTTATTTAGAAACTGCAGATACGGATAGAGAAAATAATTATTTTCCTCCCAAACAACAAATCAATAGATTTGAGCTTTTTAAGGAAAATAGATCTCAATCTGAAAATGCCATGCAAAAAGATAAAAGAGCTAAAGGAAAACAAAGTAAAAAATCGGGAACAAATTAAACGGAGACCTTTTTATTTCTATCTAAAAAGTCTGCAAATATATTATTGTAATGATCTGGTAGCTCCATCATAGGGGCATGTCCACATTTATCAACAAAATGTAATTCAGCATTTGTAATTAATTCCTGAAACTTTTCCCCAACAAAAGGAGGTGTGATTGTATCCTGTTTTCCCCAAATCAAAAGAGCCGGCATCTTTAGTTGATGCAATTTGTCAGCAAGGTTGTGCTTGAGAGCGGATCTTGCAGTATAGATTATTCTAATGGCTTTATTTCGATCGTTAACGATATCAAAAACTTCATCTACCAATTCTTTCGTAGCAACAGAAGGGTCATAAAAAGTTTCTCCAGTTTTAGTTTTTATGTATTCATAATCTCCTCTTTTCGGAAAGGTAGAACCCATTCCTGTTTCAAATAATCCAGAAGATCCAGTTAAGGTGATGGTATCCACAAAATCTGGTTTAGCTAAACCAAAAAGCAATGCAAGGTGGCCGCCTAATGAATTTCCCATGACATGGGCACTTTTATATTCTTTATGAATGACAAAAGCATTTATATGATCTACTAATCCATTAAGTGAAACTTGCCTAATAGGCATTTCAAAAATGGGTAGCATTGGTACTATTACATTATGAGTCTTTGCAAAATGGTTAATTATACCTTCAAAATTACTTAGGGCACCAAATAGCCCATGAAGCAATAATAGATTTTCTCCATCTCCTCCTGTTTCGATATACTTAAAATTGCCTTCCTCTTTTAATTCGTATTTCATTTTTTAATATAGATAAATTGATATAACTATAAATCAATTTTATTTAAAACAAAGAAACAAATATTCTAATAATTTTTGGACTATTTAAAGAATACATAATTTGTAAAGACTTATTAACAATTAATCATTTTTTCTTAAAAAATAAGCGCAAGACAAGGATATTATCAATAAAAGAAGGGCGCCAGCCTGATGTAATACCCCATAAACAATCGGAATTTTACCAAAACAATTAATAATAGTAAGGACTCCAAGAATAAACTGAATTACTAACATGCTTACTAACAAGTTGTTGGTAAGTCTGACTTTTTGAAAATGAAACAAGCGTTTACACTTGAAATAAAAAATTGGTATCAGAAAACATAGAATATATGCCATTGAACGATGTGCAATTTGGACAATCCCTTTCATATATGTTCCTGTTTCGTAATTAATTACTTTATCAGATAAATCAGCAGAATCCATTGTAAGCGATGCTAACAGATTTTCAAACTTTATAAACATTGGAAAGTAAGGATGTAATAAACCAGCGCGCATACCAGCCATAAGAGCTCCTAAAGCAATTTGAAACAAGACTACAGCAACAACAATTCTAGAAAATACTCGTAATTTTTTGTCTTGATATACTAAAGCCTGTGGATAAGACGCTTTTAGCCAGGTCCAAAATAAATATCCAAAAAGAATGCTGGCTAAAATTAGATGTGTTAATAACTTATAAGCCGAAACCCAGGTTCTATTATCTTCATTTAAACCAGAGGCGACCATGATCCATCCAAATACAGCAACAGAGACCGCAAGGAGAATAACAATGCCCAATCTTTTGCTAAGCCAAAGAGGCATCATCTTTTTGTATAAAAAAAATAAATATGGAAACAAGAAAATAAATCCCATACTCTTGGCCCATAATCTGTGGAACCATTCCCAAAAATATATTTTCTTAAATTCCTTTAAGGACATATCAGCATGAAGACTCTCATGCTGCTTCTTTGCAGAAAGTTTATATTTATCAAAAGCGTCCATCCAACTCTGCTCATTCAATGGAGGAATAGTTCCTTTGATGATTTCCCACTCCGTTATAGATAAACCGGAATCTGTCAATCGTGTAATGCCTCCAATTATGATTTGTACAAAAATCAAAACGAGTCCAATGATCAACCAAATTTTGACAGGATTTTTTACTTCCAACATTTTCTTTTTTAAAGTAAACAATTAAGAGCCAAAATTTTCTTTTTTCTCTCTTCACTTTTTTGTCATATTCTTAATAATGATAATTTTTTTTTAATATAAATCATCTATTATCATCATCAGTGGTGTTAATTCGTTGAAAAACAAATGAAATTAAGTTATTAAATTACGTTGTTAACGAAACTCACATGCTTATTAACACCATATGACACTGGTTAACTAGTTGACAGGCAGCATTATAAGCAGTTTGTCAACAATTACACAGTTTTAGCTGTGAATAAGTAGAAGTTGATATATATATTAGGACAAGGATTTAGTCTGAGGTGTATAAATCGATATTTTATGTCTAAAATTCAATGAAGATATTGCCCTTGAGTTTTAAGGATAAAAAGAGGACAGTCATTGTTGATAAGTAAGCCTAAATTAACAGTTATTCACATAATGAATGTGGATTAAAAAAAAGCGGATGAGAATACTCATACAAAGGGTAAAAGAAGCCTCAGTAACAGTCGATTATGAAATTGTCTCTCAAATAGAAGAAGGCCTGTTAATATTATTAGGTGTGGAAAATGAAGATGTGGAGCAGGACATTGAATGGTTGTGTAATAAGGTGCTTAATCTTCGGATATTTAATGATGAAAAGGGGATTATGAACAAATCAGTTCGTGATATTGATGGGGATATAATTGTGGTAAGCCAATTTACTTTACACGCAAGTACAAAAAAAGGAAATAGACCTTCTTATATAAAAGCGGCAAGACCAGAGGTGGCGATTCCATTATATGAAAAATTTGTAGAGCAATTAAAGACTAACTTTGGCAAAGAAATAGGAACAGGAATCTTTGGGGCGGATATGAAAGTTCAATTATTGAATGATGGCCCAGTGACAATCTGGATAGATAGCAAACAAAAAGAATAAGACTTGGAGAAATTAGACATTAGAAAGTTGTCAAAAGAGGAAATGATAGAACAAGTGAAATCACTTGGGGAAAAATCATTTCGAGCACAACAATTGTATGAATGGCTTTGGCAGAAAGGAGAAACAGATTTCAATAAAATGTCCAATCTTTCAAAAACGTTTAGAGAAACCCTTCTGGCGCATTATCTAATTTTGCCGATAAGTTTAGACAAGGAACAAAGAAGTGTAGATGGAACTATAAAGTTTAGATTTAAACTTCATGACGGAAATTTTATAGAATCGGTTTTAATACCAGTAGAAAAAGATAAGCGCTTTACGGTTTGTGTGAGTTCGCAGGTAGGTTGTAGTTTGAGTTGCAAGTTTTGTGCAACGGGACAGATGAAGCGAATGAGAAACTTGGATGCAGCAGAAATATTTGATCAAGTCGTTGCTGTGAATAAAGTTTGCGAAGAAGTCTATGGGCATAAACTGACCAATATAGTTTATATGGGAATGGGAGAGCCTTTGCTGAATTATAACAACACGATTGAAAGCATTCGAAAAATAAGTGCAGAAGATGGGCTAGGGATGTCACCAAGAAGGATAACCTTGAGTACGGTTGGAATAGCTAAAATGATCCTTCGCCTTTCGGAAGAAGGTTTGAGGGTAAATCTAGCCTTGTCTCTTCATGCGGCAGACGATATTAAGAGATCGGAGATCATGCCCATCAATGAGCAAAATGATTTAATAACATTAATGAAAGCCATCAAAGTCTTTCACCAAAGCAATCACACTAAAATCAGTTTTGAGTACATTGCTTTTAAGGACTTTAATGATGGGATTGGAGATGCTGAAAGATTGGCAAAGCTTTGCTCGAATTTTCCGGTAACTATCAACATTATCGAGTACAATCCTGTGGAAAACGTCACCTATACGAAAGCAGATGAACAAAAGATTGATCAGTTTGCCTTATATTTAAGGAATAAAGGATTGATGGTCACTTTGAGAAGAAGTAGAGGTAAAGACATTGATGCGGCCTGCGGGCAGTTAGCAAATAAAAATTGATCTATCCCGATTAGCACAAAAATTTAATAACAAATAAGAAAATTATGCTTTTAAAAATTCAAACGCTCGTTGTCATTTTGTTTTTTAGTGTATGTATTTGCAGCGGACAAAGTGATATAACAGGAACATGGAAAACAATCGATGATGTATCCGGAGATGCAAAATCATATGTAGAAATTTATGAAGAGGACGGTAAGTATTATGGCAAGGTTCAAAAGTTGCTTTTAAAGCCAGCAGATACAGTATGTGAAAAGTGCCCTGGGGCAAAAAAAGACCAGCCCTTAGTAGGAATGATTCTTTTAAGAGAACTAGAATCATATAAGGATTATTGGAGCTATGGGAGGATTTTGGATCCTGAAAATGGAAAAGAGTATAAATGCAGTGTGTGGGCGGATGGAGCAGATAAGCTTGTTTTGCGAGGATATATTGGTATTTCAGCACTTGGACGATCGCAGAACTGGTATAGGGTGAAATAGTTTAGTTGCCAAAGCAATAAAATTAAAGTTGCGACTGTTTATAGGGTACATTTTATTTAATAACCAAATTTACCTACATGGAGCTAAGCTTTACAAAAAATGACCTTTTAAGGTATGTTTACAAAGAAATTACTAATTCAGAAAAAGGAGCAATTGAGGCGGCCTTAGCTACGGATTGGAATCTTAATGAGCAATATGAAGATATTCTTCACGCTTATAAAGAGCTACCGAAAGCTACTTTCAGCCCTTCAACTCAATGTATTTCAAATATATTGAAATACAGCGCTCAATCTACTGTTCAGGTTTAAAGTTGTAAACACAGGAAAAAGCCTCTGTCGATTATTTCGATAGGGGCTTTTTTATTTTAAACATATTATTTTGAGAAATAATTTGATATAAACAACAAATTATTTATATTTGTGTGCGAGTTAAAACAAAATGTATTAAATTTTACAGAAATAAACTAAAGAGACATGTCAAAAGAAAGAGACGAAAAACTAAAAGCACTCAAACTTACCGTTGACAGATTGGAAAAATCTTACGGTAAGGGAGTAGTGATGAAATTGGGGGATAAAAAAATAGTAGAGGTTGATTCTATTTCAACAGGATCCCTAGGCTTAGATATAGCACTTGGGGTAAATGGTTTGCCAAGAGGCAGAGTCGTTGAAATATATGGACCAGAATCATCAGGAAAAACAACCCTAGCTATCCATGCAATTGCGGCTTGTCAGAGACAAGGAGGGATCGCAGCTTTCATTGATGCAGAGCATGCCTTTGATAGAAGCTACGCGGAAGCCTTAGGCGTAGACACAGAAAATTTACTTATTTCTCAGCCAGACAATGGAGAGCAAGCATTAGAAATTGCTGAAAACCTGATCCGTTCTTCAGCAATAGATATTATAGTTATTGACTCTGTTGCTGCACTAGTACCAAGAGCAGAAATAGAAGGAGAGATGGGAGATTCAAAAATGGGTCTTCAAGCGAGGTTGATGTCTCAAGCAATGAGAAAGTTAACAGGTGCTATTGGAAAAACAGGTTGTTGTTGTGTATTCATCAATCAACTTAGAGAGAAGATCGGTGTAATGTTCGGAAATCCAGAAACAACAACTGGTGGTAATGCACTTAAATTTTATGCTTCAATTAGATTAGATATTAGAAGATCGGGAGCAGCAATTAAAGATAAAGAAGGTAATGTGATGGGTAATCACGTCAAGGTGAAAGTGGTGAAAAACAAATTAGCTCCGCCATTCAGAATTGCAGAGTTCGACATCATGTATGGTCAAGGTATTTCTAAAACGGGAGAGATTGTTGATATCGGAGTAGAACACGACATTGTCGGGAAGAGTGGTTCTTGGTATAGCTACAACGGAGCTAAAATTGCTCAAGGAAGAGAAGCAGCCAAGCTATTCTTTGGAGATAATCCAGAACTTGCAGAAGAAGTAGAAGAAATGATCAAGCAGAGAATAACAGGTGTTGGACAGAGAGAAACAACTGAAGAGAAACCTTCTGACGCTAGCAAGGATAAAGACAAAGGAAAAGAAACTGCCAGTGCAGACGAATAAGAATTAAAGACAAAAAAGTAATTAGAAAATTGGGAGTAGGTCTGAGGTAAGCCCTTAGGCCTACTTTTTTTTAAATATTTTCAGTCTCAATTAAAATTGAGGAAGAAAATATTAATAGAAATAAAATTAAAGTTATGAAACTATATTGGCTATCTACTCCATGTCATCATGAAGACTGGTTTGTTTACGCTTGGTCAAAAGATGAGGCAGAAGAATTTTACGAGGAATTTGAAGACTTTAATGCAGGCTATTCAACAGCAAGATTTATAAAAAAAATTCCTAAGGAAATAATCTCTAAACATAATTTGTTGGAAGTCGAATTCGCACCAGATGAATTATTGGAAGAATTGTATCTCTTGATGCTATCTTATGATTATCCTAGAATCGTCATGCACAGGGGCGAAGTTTTTCAAGAAGGTTCTATGATGCAAGCATTCTCCTGGCCTCCATTGATTTTAAATTGATGAAAAACTGCGATAGTAATGGATTCATTTGATATAAATATTTTGTCCGAACAAATCCTCCTCAAAGTAAAAATGCAAGAAGATAGTTCTTCGATACAATCACAACTCGAGGAATTGGAAACAAGTACTATAGTCAGTAGCTTAACTTCTGATGAAAAGAAAAAAGCCTTTTGGATTAATATATACAATGCATATTATCAGATTTTAAGAAAGGAGAAAAATATTAGTAAGCCAGACATCTACAAAAAGAAACTGTTCACAATTGCAAACAAAATGTTCAGCCTGGACGATGTGGAGCATGGTATCTTAAGAAAATATAGATACAAATATTCAATAGGTCTTTTTGCAAACTTGCTTGCCCCAAAATTCATTAAAGAAATAGCAGTTGAAGAAATTGATTACCGAATTCACTTTGCTTTAAATTGCGGAGCTAAGAGTTGTCCTCCAATAGCTTTTTATAATCACGAAAAAATCAATGCTCAGCTTGACACGGCAACTCAAGCATTTTTAGAAGGAGAATCTATCTTTGATGATGAAAAAAAAGTTGTCCACACAACAGCATTGTTCAAATGGTTTTCTGCAGATTTTGGCGGTACCGATGGGATAAGAGAGATTTTTAAAAAACAACTAGATAAAAATATTTCTGATTATAAAATTAAGTACAAAGAATATTCTTGGGAAGAACAATTAGATAATTTTAGCTCTTAAAAACTACAGTTGCTTTAATTCATCCGATATCCGACTGTCCTACTTCCACTCAAATGTATTAATCATAGCCATAACATCCTTTTTGAGGAAGTCAAAGACAGGAGCTAAACTATCTGGTCTAGCTTTCGCACGAATATATAAGGAGCCCCTAAGAAAGTGGTCAGTACTATCTGTTAGATAAAATTGAAAAGGTGAAGCAACAGAGCCGTCAAGGTCAAATACATAACCCGAAACTCCGCCAGGTTTTTGGATTGGAATCTCATCAATATAGTTTGCCTTAATATTGTGTTTGTTGCTGAGTACAAAAGCATCAGTAACTAATTTGTCAAAAGTATTGACCTTGTCAATCGGATAATAGCTACAATGTAAATAAGAATTTAAAGAAGGGCAGTGTAGGTCAAACCAACACTCGTTTTCAGGTTTGTCATTAAAGAACAAAGTGTCTTTTACAAGCCGGGTATATTTCGGATACTCAAATTTAAAGGGACAATAAGTTTCATTGAAAGGTTTAGTTCCTCGTTCGGGAAAGTCAATTCTTGGGAATGCCCTAGGCTTAGGAGCTAATACAGGACCATCAGAAGAACAGGAAAATAGGATTAGAAATAAAAAAGATAGGATAATAGATCTAGGCTGTTTCATTAAATTTCTTCAGGAATGGTTATAAGTATTTGTTCTATTCTTTTTTTATTGACCGTTACTATTTTAAAAGTATATCCTGAGGATTCGAAGACTTCTCCAGATTTAGGAATGAGTCCGACCATTTCTAAAACCAATCCTGCAAGAGAATCAGCATCCCCTCTAAGATCTTCAAATGACTCTGAGGAAGCACCAATTATTCTAAATACATCATTAAGCATCGTTTTTCCTTCAAAGATATAATTCCGATCATCTAGTTTTCTAAAGTCAACTTCTGAATCTTGATCAAACTCATCTTTTATATCACCAATGATTTCTTCCAAAACATCTTCGAGCGTCACGATGCCAGAGGTTCCTCCATATTCATCTACCACAATTGCAATGTGTTGCTTCTGCTTTTGAAACTCTCGTAAAAGGTCATCTAGCTTTTTCGCCTCAGGAACATAGAAAACTGTTGAGTTAATGATTTCTTGCCATTCAAATTCATCCCCTTTATCCAAGTGTTCAAGAAGATCTTTGACATATAGGATACCGGTTACATTGTCAAATTCCTCATCAAAAACAGGTATACGAGAATAACCCGAATCTCTTATAACTTGCATTAATTCGGAAAACTTTATTCTGAAATCAACGGCGATAACATCAACACGAGATTTCATTACTTGTGTAACAGGAACATCTCCAAACTTGATAATCCCCTTCAAAATACCTTTATCTTCTTCAGCATGCTTTTCGTCACCAACTGCTAGGGCAATGGCTTCATCAATGTCTTGCATAGAAGTAGTCCCATTTCCTGCTTTGGACAAGAGTCTGTTTTCAATAAAGTTAGTCCCATTGACCATCAATTTGCTAAATGGAAAAAACATATTATTCAGAAAGACCAAAGTGCCAGAAGTCATTCTAGCAATTTTAGCATTATTTAACTTTGCATATACCTTAGGCATTACTTCTCCAAATAAGACAAGAATAAAAGTTACTAGACCTACAGTGATTAATACATTTACTGTGGAAGCCCAGGAGCCAGCACTAATATTGTTTAGAATAGCTGTATTTGCTAATTTTTCTCCGATCTCGATAAAGAAACTTTCAGGCCACAATTGAGAAACCAGGTTTTCTGATACTAGAATAATAGCAACATTAATCAAGTTGTTACTGATCAATATAGTGGCCAGCAGCATACCTGGCTTTTCAAGTAATTTCAATATACGTTTGGATACTTTAGTAGAATCACCTTGAAAGGTCTTGATTTCGCTAGGGCCCAATGAAAAATAGGCAACCTCAGAACTCGAAATTACAGCAGAGCAAATGATCAATAAGATCAATACCAACAGCAAGATTACGGTGAGTGAATTAAATACCAATAATGGTATCAACAGAGGAACACAAGAGTAAATTAAACTATGACTGTCAGGTTCGGCTTCCAAAAATTTATTTATTTAATACTGAAGGAAACATTAGCAAAAGTAATTTAGCCAAAATCTTGCCTAAAATGGCAGGTCTCCATCATCTTTCTTTGTTTCTAGTTCTTCATTTGTACTACTTGTTGCAGTACTTTGTTCCTTATTAGACGGAAAAGAATTCGAGTTGGTGAAAGAATCGTCGGTTCTTTTTTCTAGTAATCTAAACGTACCAACAACAACTTCTGTTTTATATCTATCTATTCCTTCTTTATCTTGGTACTTTCTATGTGTTAGTTTGCCTTCAATGTAGACCAATTTACCTTTAGCAAGCTGTTTTTCAGCCCGTTCTGCCAGGTGTCTCCAGCAAATTACATCATGCCATTCTGTTTGCTTTTTCCATTCCCCAGTTTTATTGTCTTTATATGACTCGTTGGTGGCAACTGAGAATTTAGCAACTGCTGTACCATTTTCTAATCTTCTTACTTCAACATCTCTTCCAAGATTGCCTATTAATGTTACTTTATTGACCATAGAATTATAAGTTTCGTGTTTACTAAATTAACAAATATCATTGAAAAACAAATCAAACAACTTAGGAAAAGCAAATTTATGCAAATCACTATTATTGACCCACAAAGCTCCCTCTTTTTCTGTAAAATCTTTCTTTCGAAGATTTGCAGCCCAAATTTGAACATATAGTTTTTGATGTGTTAAAATTCGTGTTGTTGAATAAACCAGATCAAAATTTATGGATTTATTTAGATTCAGATTAGATCTGAAATTATCCTTGATGAAATCTTCATGAACAAGTTCCTTGCTTTCCAACAATGGGAACTGGTATAAGTTCTGCCAGATATCTTTCTCGGTTCGTTGTTCTATCAATAACTTTTTTCCAGAGGTAAGGAACAAAAAATTAAAATACCTAATCTTCTTTTTAGGGGGCTTTAGTTTCTTAGGTAATTGATGAATCTGTTTGTTTTTTAAAGCAAAGCAAAAATCAGCCATTGGACAGCTGGGGCAAGAAGGTTCACTTGGCTTACAACAAGTGGCCCCAAAATCCATAATGCTTTGATTAAATAGGGCAGGTCTTTTCTTGTCGAAAATTTTGTTTAATTGTTTTTGAAAAATTTTCCTCGACGAGCCAACATTAATTGGGGCCTCTATTCCAAAAACTCTTGAAAGAACTCGAAAGACATTTCCATCTAAAACAGGCTGCGCTTCTCCAAAAGCAAAGGAAGAAATAGCAGCAGCTGTATAAGGGCCTACTCCTTTTAGAGTGAGAAGCTCTTTGTACGTTGATGGTATTTTACCAGCAAAGTTATTTTGAACATAATTAGCAGCATGGTGTAAGTTTCGTGCCCGACTATAATAGCCAAGACCTTCCCAGGCTTTTAATACTTGATCAAGTTCTGCTTTGGCAAGTGCTCCAACAGTAGGGAATAGCTGAATAAAATTACGGTAGAAAGGAGTGGCTTGCTCCGCTCTTGTTTGTTGAAGAATGATTTCAGAAACCCAGATTTTGTATGGGTCTTTTATGAACTTCCATGGAAGACTCCTTGCCTTTGGATCGTACCAATTCAGCAGTTTTTTAGAAAAATGATTTGATTTGCTCATTACAAATCAAATATATTCTTTTAAAAAGAACTTGTCGCAAAAGATCTAGCGTCTTCTAAACTGTTGTATTTATTAACAAGTTTTTTCTTTAAATCCCTTCTTGCAAAAAAGATTCTACTTTTAATGGTTCCTAATGGAAGCTTTAGGTGGTCGGCAATCTCTTGATACTTATAACCAGTATAGTGCATGACGAAAGGAATCTTAATTTCATCCTCAAGTTCATTAATCATTTTGTTTAACTCCTTCATCATTATACTTGATTCCCCAGAGTTTGTAATAGAATTAGCACCACTATTTATGTAATAATCATTGTCTGTTGAATCAATAACGGTATTCGCTTTAAGCTTTTTCCTATAGTTGTTTATGAAAATATTTTTCATAATAGTGAAAGTCCAAGCTTTAAAATTAGTGCCGACCCGAAATTTCTCCCTATTTTTTAAAGCTCTGAAAGCAGTCTCTTGAAATAAGTCTTTCGAGTCTTCTATGTTCTTTGTCAACTTATAAGCAAAAGAATGTAGTAAAATATTAAGCTCTTCAAATTTATTATAAAATTCTACTGTAGACATAAGTTAATTTTGATGGTTTTCTAAGATACTCCAAAAGTATAAAAAGGTTAAACATAATGCAAGTAAAAGTTAAACAAAATTACGAATTTTTCCAAATATATCGTTTCGCGACTCATTTTTGCATAAAAACGCAACTTTACAGCCATTTAGGACGGGTTTTGGTTATTTTATTTTCAGAAAATAATGAAAGATAGGGGGGTTTGACTAACTATAAGTCTATATTAAGTAACTATTTGTTGCTATTTCTGTGCAATCATGTATAGATATACAGCAATACAGCCAAAAATTATGTTTGGAATCCAAACACTTATTGCGGAATGCAAATCAAGGTTAGTGGCAAAAGTTTCGGCAAACTTTGAAAGAAAGAAGAAAGTGGCACCAATGGCTAAGCCCAAAGCTAAGTTTAAACCCAATCCTCCTCTGATTTTTCGAGAAGCCAAAGTCAAACCAATCAAGGTAAGTATGATCGTTGTAACAGGCTCAGAAGTTCTTTGGTGAACTTCAACTTCATAGGCTTGAGATGTTCCAAGTCCCCTCGTTTTTTCTTGAGCAATAAATTCTTTTAGCTCGGGTGTAGACATCATCTCCATGTGCCTTTTGTAACGGATAAAATCCTTTGGAGCAATTGCTAAAGTCGTGTCAATTTTTTCTCCTTTTCCAATTACGAAGGATTCGTTGACACCATCGAACTTTCTGAGTTCATAATTATCCAATTGCCATTTGTCAGGAGGGCCAAGCCATTTGAGTTTACTAGCTTTTAAATAACTAACTAGCTTGCCATCATCAAAAGTTTCCATTCTAAAATCAGTAGCATAGTTTTCGTCCTTTTTGTAGAGACGGATATAGATTTTTGTATCCGGTGAGATGAACATATGGATGTCTCTCTTTTTCATTTTATCAGTTCCAGTCCAGATATAAGAGTGTTCAAAAGCCAAACGTGTCTTATTTGCTGAAGGAATCCAATAATGGTTTCCAACCAATTGTATAGCAGTGACAATAAATGCTGCGATCAAATATGGCCTAGTAATTCTTCGATAGGGAATTCCCGCATTTAAAATGGAGAGGAATTCTGAATTAGCAGCCATTCTAGAGGTGAAAAATATTACGGCGATTAGCGCATATAATGGAATCAGAAGACTGTTTATATAAGGAATAAAGTTTAAATAATAGTCAAAGAAGATTTCCGATTTAGTACAATCTTTTTCTATAAATTTTTCAACCTTATCACTAAAATCAATAACAACCGCAATAATTGTAAAGATCAAAACTATGAATATTAGTGTGACCAAGTACTTCTTGATTATATAGCGATCTATCTTTTTTAGCATCTTATAAACGAGTTTTTACCCTTTTAACCATCATTTGTTTCCATTCTGCAAACTCTCCAGACTCAATTTTGTTTTTTGCTTCAGTGACCAACCATAGATAAAAACTTAGGTTAAGTATCGTAGCTATTTGTCCCGCTATTCTTTCGCCGCAATGGAACAAGTGCCTAACATAAGACTTACTATATTGCTTGCCAATTGGAGCTGTACTTTCTTCGTCTATTGGCGTAAAATCTTCCTTCCATTTAGCATTTTTCATATTCATAATGCCTCGAGAAGTATATACTAAACCGTGTCTAGCATTTCTACTTGGCAAAACACAGTCAAACATATCTATACCTAGGGCAATTGATTCAAGAATATTGTCAGGTGTCCCAACTCCCATAAGATAACGTGGCTTTTCAGTAGGCAATATGTTGCATACAGCCTCAGTCATGGCGTACATTTCTTCCGCTGGTTCTCCAACTGAAAGCCCACCTATCGCGTTTGCTGGCATGTCAAAATCCGAAATAACCTTTGCTGACTCTATTCTTAGATCAGTGTAAACAGATCCTTGGACAATAGGTATTAGAGTTTGCTCATAATCATAAATAGGACCTGTGTTGTCAAAATGATCGACACATCTTTTTAACCACCGGTGGGTTAAACCTATCGATTTTTTCACATAATTTTTTGGACAAGGATATGCCGTACATTCGTCAAATGCCATAATAATATCACCGCCTATTTTTCGCTGAATATCCATCACACCTTCAGGAGTGAAAACATGCTTTGACCCATCAATGTGTGATTTAAAGGTTACCCCTTCTTCTTTGATTTTTCGCATTTCGCCAAGAGAATAAACTTGATAACCTCCGCTGTCGGTCAAAATTGGTTTATTCCAATTCATGAATTTATGTAAGCCGCCAGCCTTGGTCAGAATATCTGTACCTGGTCTTAAATATAAATGATATGTGTTGCCTAAAATTATTTGTGCTTTTATTTGCGCCTCAATATCTTCTTGCAAAACACCTTTGACAGTACCCAAAGTGCCAACGGGCATAAAAATAGGCGTTTGAATTCTACCATGTGCCGTATCAATAAAACCGCTTCGCGCAGAGGTCTGAGGATCTTTTTTTTCTATTGTAAATTTCATACAAATTTTTTAACTCTGCTTTATATAATACGAGTCTTTATAGATTTATTTTAAGCAATGCGGCTTTAAACAGCATATCTATTGCTATCCAGTTTTAAAACAACCGCAAACATGATGGAAAACCCTAAAAGGGAAGAGCCGCCATAACTAATAAAAGGCAAAGGTATACCTATGATCGGAACGATACCCATAGTCATACCTATATTCACGAAAAAATGCAGAAACAATAAGCTTGCGACACCATACATATAGGCTCTAGAAAAATCACTCTTTTGCCTTTCAGCCAATGCTATTATTCTAAGTATGAAAATAATAAATAAAGATATGATTGCTATTGTTCCTATAACACCTTGTTCCTCACCAATCGTACAAAAGATAAAATCTGTAGATTGTTCAGGAACATAATTCAACTTTGTCAAAGTGCCTTGTAAAAAACCTTTTCCATATAGTCCACCTGATCCTATTGCCAATTTTGATTGTAAAACATTATATAAAGATCCCTGTGGATCACATTTTTCTGGATTTAACCAGACATTCAAACGATCCTGTTGATGTGGTTTAAGAATGTTATTAAAAGCATAAGCTACAAAGTAAGCATAACTAGCTCCTATTAAAGCACCAATGCTGGTTCCAATACCTAACCTTGTTTGTCTATTTAACCAATGATAAACTGCTAAACCTATTAATACAATTCCATTTGCCACTAATGCGTAAATGGTGAAACTAAGTTGTGTGGCTGCAATAGTAAAACCAAGAAGCATGGCAAAAGCTAAAAAGTGATATAGATTTGCTTTTCTAAGGTTTGAAATTAATAAGAATATTATAAGACAGAAATAGATTAATACCGTAATAGGGGCAGTTAATGTCAAAGTGCTAATAAATAAGAAAAATAAGAGAAGTCCTATCAAATAAGGGAAAGCTGGCATTCCTTCCCGAAAGAGCACTATAAAAAAGGACAGGAATACCAAGGCTGACCCAGCATCTGGTTGTAGAAATATTAAGCCAATTGGCAAAACAACAATACCGAAGGCGATCAGCTGATGTTTAATGCTGTTAATGTTTGTGCTAAAAGTACTTAAGTAGGCGGCCAAGGCCAAGCAGGTTCCAAATTTGGCAAACTCAGATGGCTGTAGTGTGAAACCACCAGGGAGAGAAAACCAAGAGGTAGCACCTTTGATGGTATTTCCAAAAATAAGCACCAACAATAGTCCAGCAATAAAAAAAGCATATATAGGAAAGGCAAAGGTTCTCCAAAACTTCCATTCAATAACTAGAATGAAAAACAAGATACCGAGTGCTGCTAAGATAAAAAAGGACTGTTTGCCTACAGTTGTTTCAAAAAGAAAATCGATTTTACTTATAGGATATCCCTCCCCAAGACCTACCGTATAGATCATGAGCCAACCAATGGCTATCAAACTTAAGTATAGAGAAAAACTAATCCAATCTATACTACCAAATATTGATTGATTTCTTCTACTCACCTCATCAATTATTTATTACTTTAAAGTGATTTAACAGCGACTTTCAAAATAGCCGCTATTATTCAACTTCTTTGCAAAAGTAAGATTAATCAATGGAGGATAAACAAAAAAAGTGGAAACTCATTCTCGGAGCTGAGTCAGATTCAGAAAATAAGGTAGAAATGGAGTCAGAAGAGGTAGAAATGGAGGCGGTGATGGAGGCACTCTATGATTCTGAGAAGCAAGGAGGTCTCGGAAGGTCCTCTCCTTCTGTAAATCGATGGTTAGGGGATATTCGCAAATATTTTCCAAAACCAGTGGTCCAAATCATGCAAAAAGATGCCATGGAGCAGTTAGGCTTAGAAGAACTACTTTTAGAGCCTGAGTTATTAGAAGCATTTGAGCCAGATATAAATTTGGTGAATACCATTTTATCGCTGAATAAGATTCTTCCAGAAAAAACTAAAGAAACGGCAAGGCAAGTTGTTAGAAAAGTTGTGGAAGAGGTAGAAAAGAAATTAAAATACCCAACACAATCTGCTATACAAGGAGCATTAAATAAACACAATAGACGTAAGAGAAAATTTCCTAAAGACATTGACTGGCCCAGGACCATAAAGGCTAACCTAAAACATTACAATAAGGATCTAAAAACAATAATTCCAGAAATATTTATAGATCAAGGCAGAAAGGGTAAAGCCCTAAAACACATCATGCTGCTGGTAGATCAATCCATGTCGATGAATGAATCAGTTGTATATGCTGGAATCTTTGGCTCGATCATAAGTACTATTCAAACGCTTAAAACCAACCTAATCGTTTTTGATACAACACAACTTGATTTGACAGAATTGTTGCATGATCCTGTTGAATTACTTTTTGGCGCACAACTGGGAGGAGGAACAGATATTGGGGCAGCACTAGCATTTTCGGAAGCGATGATTTATAATGCTTCTGAAACCATACTTTTCATTATTACTGATTTATTTGAAGGGGGATCAGAAAAACAAATGCTAAAGCGGTTTTATGGTTTAAAGCAACAAGGAGTGAAAGTCATTTGTCTCCTAGCTCTATCAGACAAGGGCACCCCAGTCTTTGATGAAGATGTCGCTAAGCAACTGTCGAAAATGGATATCCCTAGTTTTGCATGTACACCTGATCTGTTCCCAAACTTGTTGGAACAGGCAATAAACGGGCAAAAAATAACTCATAATAAATCTAGAAAATTTGATGCTTAAACGCCGCTCCGCTTTAGTTCGGTCCCCAAAGCAAGCTCAAGGGCAGACAGGATGACAAACAAAAAAATCATCTAAATATTCTTAGAGAGGATAATTACATTTATCATAGATAGATTTTAAACAATGCATTGTTTGAAAAATTGGAGAAATGAAAATGAGTCACTAGTGTTATAATATAAGATTGTCATCACCCTAAATTTACAAGTAAAGCCTTGTTAAGGATCTATCTATGATAACTTTTTAATTGATTGTCATCCCGCCTGCCCCTTCCCTCGGGGAGCGAAACGCAGTGTAGTCAAGGGATAAATCGATTCTTTTTGATCTAATTTCGACCGAGTTTACCGAAGGCGAAAAACGAGTGGAGAAATCTATGCCGTCTAGCTTATGGGACACAAAAATGTTATATTGTAAATTTGATTCCAATGAATTCCATATTTAAATTGAAAAACTTGCAACTATAAAGTAACTCATAAGATTTCTCCACTGCGGTCGAAATTAATTCAAACAAACAAATTGGATTCCTCAATTCCGCTATCGCTTCATTCGGAATGACAATTTTTTATTTCAACATTGATGAAAGTTATCTTAAAATGATTGCCATCCTGCCTGTCCCGAGTGCTCGGGGACTACTTGCCACTATTAACAATCAATCGTTTGTAAAAACTAATCGTGTTTTTAAAGTTCTCAATACTAATATGTTCATTGTGCCCATGAATGCCCTTAATATCTTGTCTACTTATTTCTACAGGCAAAAATCTATAAATGTCATTTGCAATAGTTTGATAATGTCTGCTATCAGTAGCAACAATAACCAAACCTGGAGAAATGACAGCCTCTGGAAAAATTTCTTGAACAGTTTTTTGAATAGATCTAAAACCAAAAGAATCTAGGTCAGAAACCTTGGAAGGGTTGCTCGAAAAATTTGGATCCAAATTAACTTCAACGAGAGGATTATCAATAATCTTAATGACACGTTCTTTAACTGAAGCAACAGTCTCGCCTGGTAAAATTCTAAAATTGACAACAGCATCTGCCATCGAAGGAAGCACATTAGATTTAATACCAGAATTCATGATTGTTGGAGCAGTAGTAGTACGAAGCAATGCGGCAGCGGTCGCATCCTTGCCTAACTGTTTTTTTATGATGCCTTTTGTTAGCCACAAATTGGCGAATAGAACCTTGTATAATGGACTCATTTCCGGCCCGGCATACTCAAATAATGCTTTTACGGCTCCATTTATTTTTGAAGGAAATTGATTTTGTTCTAAATGATTGACTGCCTTGCTAAGCATACCAATGGCAGTCTTTGAAGGCGGCATGGAAGAGTGGCCTCCATCAGGAAGTTTTACACTTAATTTAATATTCGCGAATCCTTTTTCTGCAATACCGATCATCGCCAAAGGCTTTTCTAGACCTTCTAAAGCATCTTTTAATACAACTAAACCTTCATCAAGAACATATTCAAACTGAATATTCTGTTTTTCGAAATAGGCACAAATAGATTTTGCTCCATTCGTTCCACCTACCTCTTCATCATGTCCAAAAGCCAAGTATATATCCCTAGAAGGTTGAAACTCTTCCTCTAAAAGTAAAGTAACAGCTTCTAGTATACCAATCGTTGAAATCTTTACGTCTAGTGTGCCTCTTCCCCAAATATTCCCATCAACTATTTTACCACTAAAAGGTGGATGCTCCCAAAGAGACATAGCGTCTTCCTCAATTGGGACAACATCTAAATGGGAAAGTAATAGAATTGGATCTAAATCGCTGTCCTTTCCTTTCCAATGGTATACCAGACTAAAATCATTTACCGTTTGTCTTTCGAGTCTTTTGTGTAGTAAGGGATATAAACTTTGGATAGCACTATCTTGCTCAATAAATGCCAAGGTGTCAATTTTGTGAGGATAAGAAACAGTTGGATGTTTTAATATGGAACAAAAACGATCAATGGCTGAAGCAGAAATTTCAGTGTTATGAATTTTGTTTACAGCATTTATTTGTTTTGAATTGAAAGTCAAAGTTTTAAACAATACAATGGCCAATATTACCAAAAGGATGATAAATAAGGACGTAAAAAATAGTTTGAAAAATTTTCTCATTATATTTCAGAATAATGGTATCAAGGTCATAAAAGCATGAAGATAGAAGTAATTAAGAAGTGTTTAAATTTGTTTGTTATATTTTTACTGTTTACACTGCCTATAAGAAATTCTTATGCTCAAGAATTAGAACCGGATTATTCTAGTTTGAAATTTTGGGCTGCGCATCCGAACAAGAAGGATCCTTCTGATAAAACACCTGATCCCAATCTTAAGTTAGACAATACTGGATTGACGGATGTCTTTTATGTACATCCAACAACCTTCACAAGAAAAAAGAAAAAAGGAGAACCGTGGAACGCAAGTTTAGAGGATGAGAAAATTAATGCAAAAACATTGCGTACAGCTATTCTTCATCAGGCTTCGATTTTTAATGGTAGTGGAAGAGTGTTTGCACCATTTTACCGTCAGGCCCACCTAAGTGTTTATTTCGATCAGGGTAGAAACGAAAGAGAAAGAGCACTTGAATTTGCTTATCAAGATGTGAAAGAGGCTTTCGAGTATTATATGCAAAATGAGAACAAGGGAAGGTTGATCATCTTAGCATCTCATAGTCAAGGGACCAACCATCTAGAACGATTGATAAAAGAGTTTTTTGATAAAAAAGCACTACAAGAACAACTGGTTGTTGCTTATTTGATAGGAATGCCTGTTTTGTCAAATACATTCAAATCAATACCGGAGTGTACTTCTGAGGAACAAACGACTTGTTTTTGCTCTTGGAGGACCTATAAGTCAGGAGAATTACCTAGGAAATATCCATTTTCAGACAAAATAGCTGTTACAAATCCATTAAGTTGGGAAACAAATGAGGTAAAAGTTGAAAAAACACGTAATAAAGGATCAGTACTTGCTAAATTTGAAAAAGGATTGTTGCCTTCTCTAGTAGGAGCACAAGTACATAAAGGGATTTTATGGTGTGAAAAGCCAAAGTTTCCTGGTAGTTTTCTAATAACAACGAAAAATTACCATATAGCGGATATGAATTTTTATTATTTATCCATAAGACAAAATGCAATAAAACGAGTTGCCTCGTTTAAAAAGAAACTCAACAAGTAAATGGAGATTTACCAGAATAAATCTAGGTGGAAAATTTATCTAGGAATAGCTGCAATAGTTATTCTGGCTATTTCTGTGGTATACACAAATTTTATTGCTGCAAAGTTAGCTGAAGGAGAAAGAGGTAAAGTGGAGCTGTATGTCATGGCTATGAATACTTTGAATAATACTGATTTGAATCTTGAAGATCAATTATCTACAGAACTAGCCATTGTTGAAAATTCCAAAATTCCAGTTATAAGCGTAGGAGAGACTGGAAAAATTTTTGATTCTAGAAACTACCCTGAAGGAGCAGACATAGAAAAAGAATTAGAAAAAATAAAAGCAAATGGCGCACCTCCAATAAAAGGGGAAGGATACGCTGCTTTAATATATTATAAGAATACTAGATTATTGACATTGCTTCAATACTTTCCATTAATTCAGGTTTTGCTATTGCTGGGTTTTATTTTAGTAGGCTATTTGGCATTTAGTTCTGCTAGGCGATCAGAGCAAAATAGAGTATGGGTTGGAATGGCGAAAGAAACAGCACATCAATTAGGGACACCAATTTCAGCTATTATTGCTTGGTTAGAGCATTTGAAATTGTCTAAGGGTTCTGATGTTGAAACCATGGAAATAGTCAAAGAGCTGGAAAATGATGTTGAAAGATTGAACCTGGTGGCGGATCGATTTTCTAAAATTGGATCGGAGCCAAAACTTGACCAAATTGATTTGGTTGAAGAACTAGATAAGTGCAGGGTCTACATGCAAAAGAGAGCTTCGAAGAAAACAGTATTTGACTTCCCTAATGTTGACGATGTAAGTCTATTTGGAAAAATCAATCCACCTTTATTTGACTGGGTTGTTGAAAATTTGCTCCGTAATGCGCTTGATGCCATGGATGGAACCGGCAAAATAACCGCCAAAATTTATGAAGAATCTGAATTCATAGTCATTGACATTTCTGATACTGGCAAAGGTATTCCAAGCAGCAAATTAAAAACTGTATTCCAACCTGGCTTCACAACCAAAAAACGAGGCTGGGGATTGGGCTTGTCCTTGGCCAAGCGTATCATAGAATCCTACCATAGTGGCAAGATATTTGTAAAAAGTTCCATATTAAATGAAGGGACTACTTTCACCATAAAGCTCCCAAAAGCTTAGAATTTACTAGTGAAAATTATTTTTTTACCTGTTTGTTTTTTTCGCAAAAAACTAAATGGGGTCTATATGACCTTTTTAGCCCTAGTTTTTTCATTTATTTTTCCTCAAAATATTATTAGAGCTCAACAGCTCATGGAGCTTGAATTGAAAATCGTTGACGAATCGAATTATGACGTTTTAATTGGCGTCAATATTTTTACAGACGATTATAAAGTCACTGCTTCTTCTAATGAAAAAGGCATTGCGGCCATCGATGGAATAGCTTACAAAGACTCTATCAATATTTCCCACATTGGTTATGTAGATCAAAAAATTTCTGTCAAACAAATTCTTTTGGCAAACAGGATTATAAAAATGACTACTTCACCTTCTGAACTGGGCGAGGTATTAGTAACTGCAAAAAAGATTGGAAGAACGGACGAATCCGTAACAGAAATCCCATATCCCGTAATAGCAATTGATCGAGAAGAAATGGATAAAAAAAATCCAGCCACTTCAGCTGAAGCACTTGAAAAATTAGCTGGCGTTGTTGTACAACGAACTCAAATGGGTGGAGGCTCTCCAATAATAAGAGGCTTTGAATCATCCAGAGTTTTATTGGTTGTCGATGGGGTAAGAATGAATAATGCCATTTACAGATCTGGTCACTTACAAAATTCCATTACTGTTGATCCTGCCATGTTAGAACAAATGGAAGTGATTTTCGGTCCAGGCTCTTTGATGTATGGTTCAGATGCTATTGGAGGTGTCGTGCATTTTAGATCTAAGGATCCAACTATAAACTATTCTGATGAAGACCATAGCTTGAAAGTAAACATGCAAGGAAGATTTGCTTCGGCGGCTTTGGAAGGCTCAGGTCATTTTGACATTGATTATGGAAAAGAGAATTGGGCATTTGTTACTTCAATCAGTTATACACATTTCCAGAATTTGAGGGCAGGAGCTAATCGTCCAGACAGTCTAGGCGATTATGGCTTAAGAAAATTTTACGTGGTAAGAGATGGCGTTGATCAAATTCTATCAAATAACGAATTTAATATTCATCGATTTACAGAATACAGTCAGACAGATTTTATGCAAAAGTTGAAATTTCAACCTAACGATAAATTGTATTTCGTAGCGAATTATCAATATTCAACCTCTTCAAACATACCTAGGTACGATAAGCTTTTAGACACTTTGTCAGTTGGCAGAGATTTGAAATATGCAGAGTGGTATTATGGCCCACAAAGGAGACTGATGGCTTCTCTGAAAACAAGAATACTTGCCTCTAATTTTCTTTTTGATAGAGGAACCATAATTGGTTCTTATCAGGAAATCGATGAAGAGAGGAATAGCAGAAAATATACTGCAAGAATGCGTACTGTAAATAAAGAAGATGTTTCAATATTTTCATTGACTGCAGACTTTAAAAAGTTTTTAGGAGCAGAAGAAAGAAGCTATTTGTCCTATGGTTTTGATGCTTCTAGAAATGATGTCCTATCAAGAGTTCGGAATGTTGATATACGAGATAACCGGATATCAGCCGAAGGATTAACGCGTTATCCTTCTGATGAAAGTGGGATGACTAATATAGGATCCTATTTGAATATGAATATTAAATCCAAAAATGAAAAATTTTCAGCCAATGGTGGATTGAGATATACCTCAGCATCTCTGAATGCGAAATATTTGAGGTCAGATGAAATTACCTGGCCTGAAGATTTTTATGAAGGCTTAACTTGGCAGAATAATGACATTTCTTGGGCAGTAGGTATGGGCTATAAAACAAGTGATAATTGGCATATAAAAGCAAACGTTGCTAAGGCCTTTAGATCTCCAAACATTGATGACTTTGCCAGGATTAGAGAGAAGAACTTTAAGATTACAGTGCCAAACACGAACCTTAAGCCAGAAACATCTATCAATACAGAAGTTACCTTGGCTAAATCTTTTGGCAAAGTTGATAAGGAGAATAATTTAGGAACAAAGTTTCAAATCAGTACTACGGCATTTAATACAGAATTGAATGATGCCATTGTTAGGGTAGATGGACCATTGCCAAACGGAGATTCTATTATTGTAGATGGCGATGATAAATACGATACACAAATAAATGTCAATGCGAGAAGTGCAAATGTTAGAGGAGTATCTGCAAACGTCAAATTGAATGTCAAAGATAGATTCATAGCTTACGCTGGAGTTAATTTTATAAGAGGTCTAGTAGATTTTTCTAATGAAGTCGTTCAAGACACTTTAGTACCTTTTGATCATATTCCTCCAAACAATGGTAATTTTGGAATCGTTTTACAAGGAAAAAAATTCTCACTTGAAGCGGTTTATAGATTTAATGCGGCCAAACCTGTAGAAGATTATAGTATTAATGATATTGATGCAGATGGGACAATTGATAGAATGGGTACAGCAGATAATTTAAATCGTTCGGCATTCTACCTTGATGAAAATTACGACCCGGTTTTCTATGGAACACCTGCCTGGTCTACCTTAAATTTCTACGCTTCTTTTGATCTTGGGGAGAAGTTTACCATTCATTTAGGAGCAGAAAATGTATTTGATAACTTCTATATTCCTTTCGCATCTGCGGTCCCTGGGCCTGGGAGAAATCTCATTATTAGTATGAATGCAAAATTTTAATTCTTTTTTTGGACTAAAAATTTAGAAATTTGCGTTCTATAGGCAAACCTATAGCAAGGCAAATAACACAAAAACTCTAGAATGAACGTGCTAATTATTGAAAACAACTCTGAAGATGCAGAAAGTTTACAAGCATTATGCCGTAGCCAATGCCCAGAGATTAAGAATATTATAGCTTGTTCTACAGAATGTGATGCCATAGTGTTGGCTGCTGAAAAAGGAATAGATATTGTTTTTGTCAATAAGGAAGATTGGTTGGAAAAAGGGAAAGACTTGTTAAATGATGAGAGATTTACAAGGTCATCAATTGTTTTAACAACCCTTGAGAACAATGCGGCCTTAGATGCATTCAAACTAGATGCAGCAGGGTATTTGACAAAACCAGTACAAGAAAAAGATCTAATAAAAATTGTAAATCAAATTCTTAAACAAAAAGAAGAACCGACCGAAAATGGAGATTTAAACTATTTTAAAGAACTTATAGAATCAAAACAAATAAATAAAATAGCACTAACTACTTTAGAAGGATACACACTGGTTTCATATAATGATATAGTAAGGTGCGAGGCCCAAGGGAATTATACAAATGTTTATTTTTTTGATGGCAGTTTTTTAATGCTAACAAAAACATTAAAGCATTATGATAATATATTATCGGAGCAAGGTTTTTTTAGGGTGCACAAAACGCATTTAGTAAACCTTAATTACATAATTAGTTTTTACAAAGGCAAAAAGAACTATGTGAAGTTGAAAGATGGGACAGAGATAGAAGTGTCAGTAAGAAAGAAAGACTTTCTTCTACAAAAATTAACAACCTAAGTCATTTATTTTCCTAATTGTATTATGAGATTTGTAAGCATTTTATTTTTCTTCTTTTCAATATCAAATATTTTTTGTCAAAAAGTTTATTGGGCAGATAAGTTAGTTGCCAACTCTACCGAGTATGGAGATGAATATTATTCTGGACATCAAGCACTAGGAGTGCCAAATGCTTTTTATGATAAAGGACTAGAATATATGGCATGGGCTCCTGCCAAGCAATCTAGTAATACAGGAGAATACATTCATGTTAGCTTTAAAAAAGCAATCCATATACAACAAATAGCAATCTTTGAAATAAATAGCCCAGGATCAATTAGCAAAATATGGCTGTATGATCTGGACGGTAAAAAGCACGAAGTCTTTGAAAATAAATCCCCTTCTGGTTCAAATTCTTTTAATACCGTTTTTAGAAAGAAAATTCCAAAAACTTCCTATCGAGTAAAAGAAGTAAAAATTGAATTGGCGACAAAAGAAGTTTCAGGAATGAATCAAATAGATGCTATCGCAATATCAGATAGCAAGATCGATATAATGCCAAAAGTAAATGCAATAAATTATGATGTTTCAAAAATAGGAGAACCAGAAAAATTAGGTCCGGGCGTAAATTCAAATTTTGCAGAACGAATGCCACTGATCACTCCAGATGGACAAACTTTATTCTTCGCAAGGAAATTGCATCCTCAAAATATTGGAGATGAAGGGAAAGATGACATTTGGGTCTCTTACTTGCAAAAAAACGAAGAGTGGTCTAAGGCAATTAACATGGGTGCTCCATTAAATAATGAAAAGCACAATTTTGTGGTATCAATTAATCCATCGGGAAACAGTTTGTATGTTGCCAATGATTACTCTGGAGGAAAAAAAGATGCTTTGTCTATTACAAGAAAAGTTGGAAGAACATGGAAAGAGCCTAAACGTTTAAATATCACAGACCATTATAATGAAAGCAAATTTGTCAATTACCATGTTAGCAATAATGGTAAAATTTTATTGATGGCAGTGAAACGGGAGGACACCTTTGGGGATAGAGATTTATATGTATCTTTTAAGGTAAGAGGCAATGAATGGACTGAGCCTAAAAATCTTGGCTCTCAGATTAATACTGTCAGTTCGGAGAATTCTGCCTTTCTAGCATCAGATAATAAAACGATATACTTTTCAAGTAATGGTCATCCAGGCTATGGGGGGTATGATATTTTTGTTACTAAGCGACTGGATAATACTTGGCAAAATTGGTCAAAACCAAAAAATTTGGGGATGCCGATTAACAGCAGCATCAATGACCTTAGCTTTAGTATTCCAGCTTCGGGAGATTTTGCTTATTTTTCAGCGGGACATATAAAAAATACAGACTTGTACAGGATCAGATTGCCAGAAGAGGCGCAGCCAGAACCTGTAAAATTAATGTCTGCGAATTTTATAGATGCAGAAACTAAAAAGCCTGTTATTGCAAAGGTGACTTTTGAAAATTTGAATAATGACATTGATGGACGATTAGAGCAAACTTATGGAAAGGATGCTAAGTTTGTTGTTCCTCAAGGAGAAAACATCAGTTTTTATGCACAAGCTGAAGGTTATTTTCCAGTTAGCGATCACCTTAATAATAGTAGCAGCGTCGAAGAGTTGGATCAAGATACAGATGCTTATTCTACCAATCAAGATTTAAGAGTCTTACAAAATCAATTAGAATCCATACAGGGAGAATTGCGTGATTTGAATAAAGAAAGAAGAAAGACTAATCTTATTTCTGCAAAAAGAGAAAAAGAAAAAAAGGAGAAAGTAGAAAAATTATTCAAAGATGTAAGCGAAAAAGAAGAAACAGAATCTAGTCAAGAAGAAAATGCAGAATTGGCCGCCTTAATGAAAAAATACAATATTCATTATGGCAAAGAAACTAGTTCAACAGCCAAAAAGAAAAAAACTTCGACAGGCTCTAAAAAGAAAACTAAAACTACTAATTCAAGTTCAAGTTCAAAATCGGACAAAGAGATGTCTGAAGTAGAAAGGATGAAGTCAAAGCTTAACAAGCATTACAATGAGGAGGATACAAAAAAAGAAACTGAAGTTAAGTCCAAACCAACAAAGTCGAAAGAAACACCGGAAGAAACACTTACTGTCGAGACAATAGAGTCCGTTAGAGAGGAATTAATAAAAGACCTAATGCCTCAAATCAAAATGCAGTTGTATGAAGAGTTTTATGAGGAGATTAAAAAAGAAGTAGAAAGAGATCTTCAGGTAGAAATAAAGAAGCAAGATATGGCTGAGGTCGAAAAGAAAGTGAAGATGAAGGTCATTGAAAATTGGGAAGAGGAAATTGAAGAAGAAGTTACTGTGGAAGAAAAGGATGAAATGCAGGCAGATCTGTGGTTTCAAATGCAAGATGGAATGGAGCAAGAATTAAAAGATGAAATGCAAGATGAAATCAAAGAAGAATTAAAAAGAGAAACAAAGATTGCCATCAAAGAAGATATGGAAGAGCAGCTCAAAGTAGAAATTGAAAGCCAGGTAGAATCAGGGAGTCGAGTTGCTATGGAAGAAGAAATAGAAGAGATAGAGCCAGGTTTTGAAAAAATAGATAAAGAGATATCTTTGGTGCGATTAAAAGTTGGAGCCATAATTCCAATGAATAATATTTTCTTTGATGCTAATGAAGCAAACTTGAAAGTAGAATCTTATTCTGAATTAGATAGACTAGTAAATTTCTTATTTGATAATGATAAGTTGGTCGTAGAAATCGGTGGACATACCAATGGCTGGTGTTCTTCAGAATTTGCACATGAATTATCCACAGATAGAGCAAAACAAGTGGAGGATTATCTTGTGGAGAATGGCATACAAGAGGAGCGCATCAAGCATAGAGGTTATGGAAAAACAAAACCTATTGCTTCTAATGATAACAAACAAGGAAGGAAGAAAAATCAAAGAGTAGAATTAAAAATTATAGAGATAATTGACTAATCAAAACAACTTTATTTCAGAAGAAGTAATCGAAAAAATCCTCTTGGAGATGGAAGGCGAAGCTTCCAAATTTGAGGAACATTTAAAAAAATTTGAAGAGGAGCAGGGAGCCATTTACAATTGGTTAATTTCTGACAGCTTTGAGATACTCATCAAAGAAGAGCAAGCCCATTTAATTTATATGGCCTTGGTTATCTGGAGAGCAACAAGCACCATAGATAAAAAATACTACCAAGTCTCGCCGGAAGAAATAGAAAAACAAGATGAAGAGGTATGGGCTGTTTTTTTGGAAACAAAAGGTAAGTTCAGAGATAAGTTAACAGTCTTTTTCGAAGGGTATGACCAAGAAGACTTACTGGCCTTTGTAGAAGATGCATTAGAAATCGAAGAAGAGGATTTCTTGACACCGGTTGGCAGAGAAATCATTTTTGTGAGTATGAAAGCGCTGATTGATTTATTGAAAGTAAAATAAAACAACAGTTATAAGCATCACTATTTTAAAGCAATGCTTATAAACTGTTTGCAACTATCTACTATGGCTCCTCGGAAGCTATTAGTTTAATATCATCAAAATAAGAATGAGATTTAGAACCATTGCTTGCGTCAATATACAACATAACTGATTCCCCTTGGGGAACAAATAGTTTTTCTGAGCGGTATTTTTCCCATTTCAGTTCGCGATTTTTAACTTCAATTCTTACATATTCAGTTACCTTTTCCTTTAAGTTTAAATGCAAGTCAGCTCCCCTTTCAGTTTTGATCCAGCTTTCAATATGGATGAAGTAATCATTTTCAAAAGGGCCAAATTCTTGATATAAATTAGGTGTTTCACATCGCACATAGACATGAAGGCATCCCTCAGAATCTAGAGCATCCATTTCACTTATTGAGATTTCTCCTGAATTCAAAACAAACTCATTTAGCTCATTTTGGTTTTCGAAGCTATTTTCAAAAAGAATTGTATCTAAAGCAGGTTTTTGGCAAGAGTAAAATAAACAGGCCAATACGACAGCAAGCATTAATTTAAATTTCATCATAATGTATTTTTTGTTTACTAAATAGTATTGCCTTTAGATAGAAAACGTTGCGTGTGAAGGAGAAAATTTGATTTATTATGATTTAATTGGATAGGGTATTCTGAAATAAGCCCAAAAACGCCAGAGGCGTGACATTATTATAGCCAGTGTGTAAACACTGGGTACAAGAAATGTGCTGAATTCATTTGGCGTGATTTTTTTTAAAAATCATGACAAATGGCTTTCGAGGAGAACTTTGTTTTTCGAACATTATCGTTAAAAACGAGGTAAAGAATTTAAATTACAAAAGTATCAAAAGTTGATTTTCAATGGTTTAAGTTTTATCTGACAATCCCTAAAACAATAGATAGATTGTTTTTTTTCAAAGGAGCGTTACAAAAAGATATTTCATTAAGGCTTTTGATTAAAACGCCTCCAACATCTTTATCAAAAAGAAACCATCTTCTCCCTGCTTTTGATAAAGCGGCATTAAGATCAAACCAGAATTTTTTGCTCTGATTTCTCCATGTTTGTCTTTGGCAAGCAAGTCTCCTTTTTCGATAGAAATAAAATTTTTATATCCTGGCATCATTTCGAAGTCATCTCCTTCATCGATGGGGTGGACGTATAATAGCTCTGCTACTTTGGGTAAGCTTTTTGAAAATTCGATAAGCAAGTTATCATGCTGGTTTTCGACATCATCTGCATCAACACAGTCTATTGTCCGCATACAGTTTATGATCGCGGCAATTGCTCTGTTTATAGAAAGCTGCTCATTGTGTTGGCCTGATTCAAAAGTAACAGCGGATATCTTTTGATTAAAGTTGTCTGAGGTAAAGTAGTGTAAAGTAGTGCCACGGATGCCTTTCAAAAGGCCTTTGACAACTGGAGCATGTAAGGCGATTCCAATTCTTTCTGATTCTGAGTCTTGTGCTGGAATGGTAAAGATTCCGCCAAAGGCTGTAGTCGTATGCAAATCTAAAAATACCAATCTTGTTGCTTGCGGATATGCTTCAATTTCAAAATCGACTTGCGCAATGAGTTCTTTCAATTCAAGTTCTTCCGGATCAAGTTCTGAAGGCAGTGAAGCTTTGACTTTCGCTACATTAGCGGCAGTGAATTGTCTGTTAAGGTCTTTGAGTAAAAATCTCTTCCCTTGTTGGTAAGCTTTTATGTTTCCAACTAGCCCTACAATCTTGCCTATAAATTTGAATCCTGGATTAGTTATTGGTTCAACTTCTAACATCTTGAACACCATCTCCAATGCTTTCACACCTGCAGGCTCATTGCCATGCATTGCACCGAAAACTATCATAAGTGGGCCTGCATCAGTCCCTTCATATCTGCCGATCACTCTATCCATAAATCAAGTTCTAAATTGTCTAAAGTTAATTAAAGAACTACTAGATAAGAAAATATTGCTTTTGCGATTTAACAATTAACAATATTTTTCCCTTATCTGCTTCACCGATCACCTTTATTGCTCTAAAAAGCCAATTCCATTTATGTTTGAGCATCAACCCACTTCCACAAATACCTAGCAGCTGTACTTCTATAAGGTTGCCAATGGACCGCGATACTTTCCATTTGATTCTCCAGTTTTTTACCTTTTATTTGATCATCGATACCATACAGTTTGATCATCGCTTGTTGAATCCCATAATCTGCTGCTGGAAATACATCTTGTCGACCCAAACCGCCCATTAAAACCATTTGAACGGTCCATTTGCCAACTCCTTTTATCTGGCTTAAAAAAGTAATGATCTCTTCATCGCTTTTCTTTTCCCAATCAATAAGGTGTATTTTTTCTTCTAAAGCAAAGGCTGCAATATTCTGGATGTACTGAGATTTTTGATTTGAAAACCCAACGGCTCTTAGGTCCTTGATGTCAAGGTCAAGTACCTGATTAGGTCTAGGGTATCCATCCTCAAATAGGTCCAAAAAGCGGCCAAAAATCTTTCTAGCCGCAGCTCCATGAATCTGTTGAAAGGCTATCGACCTCATGAGATCAAAGTAGACTTCTCCAGTCATATTTCCATCGATTGACAATTTGCCTACTGTTTTGATGGCTTTTCGCAAAAGAGGATCTTTGTTGAGTTGTTTTATTGCTTCCTTATGCATGTAGCAGCTAAACTGCAAAATTATAGGGAGAAATGGAGTATTTCTTTAAAAAATCAACAATTAGCCAAATTTCATGATGAATTCTTAAAGAAAGGGGTAGGAAATTAGCATAATATCTATTACCTTTGACCCTCCGTTAAAAACGGGTAAAATACTTATAAAATGAAAAGGACATTCCAACCTTCAAGAAGAAAAAGAATCAATAAGCACGGCTTTCGTGCAAGAATGGCTACTAAAAACGGTCGTAGGGTTCTAGCTAACAGAAGAGCTAAAGGTAGAGTTAAGCTTACTGTTTCTGACGAGATTAAGGCTAAATAAGCTTTAATACCAGCCATATAACTTAAATGCCTTTGTTTACACTAAACAAAGTCGAAAGACTTAAAAGTAGAAAAGCCATCAATCGGCTTTTTACTGAAGGTGATTCATTTTCAAGCTATCCATTTCGAATTATGTACTACTTGGATAAGACCATAGAAAGGTCTAGTAAATCCAAGGGCCTACGGTGTACCACTTCTGTTCCAAAAAAGAACTTCTCCAAAGCAGTTAATAGAAATAAGATCAAAAGAAAGATTAAAGAAGCTTATCGTTTGAATAAGCTTGAACTAGCTGCACTCCAAGCTGAAAAAACAGGAGAATTGCAAATCATGTTTATTTATACTGCAAAAGACGAATTGTCTTTTGATGGAATAGAAACAGCTTGTAAGCTGGCCATTAAAAAATTAAAGAATTCTATTTCGTAAGAAGGTGCATCAAGGCCAGTCGATAGCCATCCAAGCCTAATCCAACAATTGAGCCTCTTGCCTTGGCAGTTATATAAGAATGGTGTCTGAATGTTTCTCGGGCTGCAATATTGCTGATGTGAACCTCTATAACAGGTGCCTCAATCGCTGCCACAGCATCAGCCAAAGCAATGGACGTGTGGGAGTAGCCACCAGCATTTAATATGATGCCTATCTTCTTAAAGCCAATATCGTGCAGCTTATCTATGAGTTTACCTTCGTGATTCGACTGGTAATACTTCAACTTATGCTCCGGGAAGAGTTTTTGCAGGTTCTTTAAATAAGATTCAAAGCTGCTTTCTCCATAAACCTCCGGTTCTCGCTTTCCTAGCAAGTTCAAATTGGGACCGTTTATGATGTATATAGTCATGCGCAATTATACGAATCTTATTTACATAGGTTCACACTTGTTTGTATTTCTGAGATCTTGAACAGTGCTTTGCTTGAAAATTGTGGATGATAGCAAAGATCGAAATTTTGAAACTTAAAATTGTCATACTGCCTGTCCCGAGTAATCGGGGACTGAAGCGGAGCGATTAAAGGGGAGGTTTTAGCAACAATTTCGAATGGAATAGGGAAATCTGTACACGAATAATAAGCAATTTATTTTTCAAAAGAAAAAAACTAAGATTTCTCCGCTGCGGTCCCTATACGGGCAGGCAAAATTGACAATAATAAAATTCGTTTATCCCTCCATTTCGCTATCGCTGCAGTCCCCGAGGCAGGCTCAGCGGGCAGGCAGGATGACAATATTATTAAAGTGATGCTATTTCGAAGAGACTTTTATGAATCATTCTGTGGGGTATCAATAGGCTTTCAAGACTTAGTAAACCAAGCGCTTGGATCAAATAATCCGCAGATAAGAAAAATTAAAAAGGCCGTTTCAAAGTTCTTACTTCTGAGACGGCCTTTTAATTTATCTTAAACCAGAATAGGTATAATTCCTATTCAACAATTATCACAGGAACAAGATGTTTCCCTCTGTTCGTCTTCAACTCAACAAAATAATTGCCAGTCCCTAAATTTAAATTTAAAGGAGTCAAATCGTGAATGCCTTCACCCAGATCAGCAAAGCTATTTCTATAAACGAGTTTACCACTAGAGTGATAAATGAGCATATCTACATCAGATCGTTCCATCAATTCAAGTTTGACATTAGGCGTTTGCTTGGCAGGATTAGGGGCAATTGATAAACGATCTCCTTCAGTTGCGTCTGCGCCCGTTGTTCCTATACGGCGACCACCAACAAAGTAGTAGCCATTTAATCTGTAAGCTCCTCCATCGGCTAGTGCTACCCACAGTTCAAGTCCACCTTTTTCAGACAAGGTACCCTGCGTGAATAATACGGCGGATCTGGTTTTCCACCAAGTAAAATCTGCCCAATAACTATTGATTAATTCTTCAACATCGGCATCGTGAAGATCCAGCTTGAACGCTTTTGCAACATTTGCAAGATCAGTGGTAGTAGCAAAAGATCCATAAGCTGTTTGTCCCAATTCTAAATCATTGTTGTTAGTTAAGCTTAAACTCGGTGTTTCGTGAGCCCCGTGGAAGAAGTCAAAGAAAACTTCATTATTTCCAAATGTTCCAAAATTGTGTTCCTTGATTGCAATGCCAACAGGGTAGTTGTCAGATTCATCAAATGTTCCATAAAAGATTGCAACATAAGTCTTGCCTGCTTCAAAGCTAGCAGTGACATTTGCTGGACCAGAATTTGACCAGAAGTTTAATGGCGTTAAAGTTAATTGCATATTTTGACCAGCTGGAACTTCCATAGGTGCGGTTGTCATTGTATTTGCAAAGTATGGTAAGATCATACCTTGATCTGAATCTATCGATACTGTTTCGTCCATAGCTGCATGGATGAATTGAACGGTAGCCATTCCGCTACTTGTTCCATCGGTACTAATTGTAAAAGTTTCTTCTGCCATGCAATCATTACCATCTATGATAGTAACGGTATAACTGCCTGCAGAAAGTCCAACTATATTGCCCTCCGTTTCACCATTAGACCATTCAAATGAATAAGGTAGACTTCCACCATTCACTGCAATGCTTATTTGCCCGTCATTAGCCCCGGCAGAAGTTTCGTTCGATTGTATGATAGGAGTAAAAGAAATTGCAGCAGCTTGCTGAATATCAATAGTAGACGCTGCACTACATCCATTGGCGTCTGTTACTGTTGCTGTATAGTTACCAGCAATTAGATCAGAAGCACTAGCCATGTTTTGTCCGTTGGACCAAGCATAAGTATATGGCTCTGTCCCACCAGTAGCAGAAACTGCGGCGGAACCGTCAGTACCCCCAAAACAATTTACATCCGTTCCACTAATAGAAAGTTCAAATCCGACACAAGGATTATCTCCTGCAAGTATTTCGCCACAAGCTTCTGCAGTACAACCGAAGTTGTCCGTAACAGTTACACAGTATTCATCAGCTCCTAGATTATTAATTTCTTCCGTCACGTCTCCGTTTGACCAGACATAAGTATAAGGTTCAGAACCACCAGAAACCATTACATTAGCAGAGCCATCTGCTGACATAAGAGAAGACTCATTAATCGTTACAATTTCTAAAAGCAGTTCTTCACTTTGAGTGATCTCAACTTCATCCGTCAAAAGACAATCGTTTGCATCGGTTACAGTAACAGTATAAACACCGATGGCAAGTCCAAGTATCAGTTGCTCTGATTCACCATTGCTCCATGCAAAAGTGAAAGGCTCTGTGCCTCCTGTTACTTCAACAACAGCAGCTCCATCATCGAAACCAAAACAAGGTGCATTCTCTGCAGAAACACCAATGCTGAAGTCTGCACAAAGATCATCTCCTGCAAGTACTTCGCCACAAGCTTCGATTGAACAACCAAAGTTGTCTGTGATAGTAACACAGTATTCTCCTGCGTCTAGATTAATTATCTCATCAGTGTCATTTCCGTTTGACCATTCATAAGTATAAGGTTCGGTACCACCAGAAACCATTGCCTTAGCAGAACCATCTGCTGCCATAAGTGCGGATTCATCAAGCGTTGTGATTTCTATTATCAGTTCTTCACTTTGAGTGATCTCAAGTTCATCTATTAAAATACAGTCATTTGCGTCAATAACAGTAACGGAGTAAGTACCGATTGCTAAATCAGCTATCAATTGATCCGTTTCGCCATTTGACCATTCATAAGTGAAAGGTTCTAAACCTCCATTAACTTCAACAACAGCAGCACCACCATCAAGTCCAAAACAAGGTGCATTTTCTGCAGAAACATTTATACTAAAGTCAGCACAAGCATCATCTCCCGCAAGCACCTCACCACAAGCTTCGGTAGTACAACCGAGGTTATCTGTGATAGTAACACAGTATTCTCCCACATCCAGACCACTTAGTTCGGGGGTGTTATTTCCGTTTGACCATAGATAGGTGTATGGCGCCGTTCCTCCAGATACGATTGCAACGGCAGCACCATCTGCGGACATTAAAGCAGACTCATTTATTATTGTAATTTCTAATAGGAGTTCTTCGTTTTGTATAATCTCAACTTCATCTGTTAAAACACAATCGTTGGCATCAGTTACAGTAACAGAATAAATACCAATTGGAAGGTCAAGTATCACTTGTTCTGATTCACCATTACTCCATTCAATAGTGAAAGGTTCTGCGCCGCCAGTGATTTCAACAAGCGCAGCGCCTTCATCCAAACCAAAGCAAGAACTTAGCTCTATGCCTGCACTTATGCTAAAGTCTCCACAAAGATCTTCTCCAGCTAAAATTTCTATACAAGCTTCTACCGTACAGCTTGCCTCGTCCGTAACAGTGACACAGTACTCACCAGGGCTTAATGCTGAGATACTTTCTGTAGTTTCTCCATTAGACCAAACAAAAGTATATGGCTCTGAATCTGAACTAACTACAGCAGTAGCAGTTCCATCTGCAGCCATTAAAGAAGATTCATTGGTAGTATTTATCTCAAGAACAAGTTCTTCATTTTGGCCTATTTCAATTTCATCTATTAACACACAGTCATTTGCGTCTGTAACAGTAACAGTATAAGTTCCTGCAGCAAGATCACTAACTGTTTGACCAGAAACATCATGACTCCACTCAAAAGTAAAAGGCTCTGTTCCTGCAGAAGTTTCTATTACCACAGACCCGTCTTCAAAACCAAAACAGGTAGCTTGTGTTACAATTGGTACTATAATAAAATCTGCACAAGGATCGTCTCCAGGAAGCACTTCTCCACAGGCCTCTGCCGTACAACCAAGCATGTCCGTTACGGTGACACAATATTCTCCCGCAGCAAGATCAATAAAGCTCTGTATAGTTTCGCCATTTGACCATTCATAGCTATAATCTCCCATACCACCTGAAGCAGTTGCCATAGCAGAACCATCATTAGACATTAAAGAAGATTCATCCGTAGTCTCTACCTTTACAATCAATTCATCTGCTTCAAGTATTTCAACTTCTTCAGTTGCTGTGCAATCATTTGCATCAGTTACAGTCACAGAATATATTCCAGCGGCAAGACCTGAGTTTGATATTTCAGTAGAACCATTGCTCCACTCATAGGTGTAAGGTGCCATTCCATCAGTAGATTCCGCGACAGCGGTACCATCTTCTGATCCGAAACAAGTAACATTTTCAGTAGAGATTAAAAGTTCAAAATCTACGCATGGATCTGCTCCTGCTTCAACTCTGATACAATCTTCTACATCACAATCCAAACCTTGATCTGTAGCAGTGACGCAATAAAGACCCGGAGCGAGCATGCTTATGCTTGCTGTTGTTTCATCATTTGACCATAAGTATATAAAATCTCCTGAACCACCATTTGCATCGGCTGTAGCTGTACCATCGCTTCCATTTAGAATGGTTTCATTTGTTGCGCTAAGCTGTAAATCGAGTTCTTCTGGTTCTGCAATTTCAAAAATTTCGATTAACTCACAATTATTAGCATCCAAAACAGTCACTTGGTATAAACCGGCAACAAGATCATTTACAGCCATGGATGTTTCACCATTAGACCATTCATAAGTATATGGTTCCATACCTCCACTTGGATTTGCTATGGCAGTTCCGTTTGCAAAATCAAAACAAGAAATATCTGAACTAACAAATTCTAGGGTAAAATCTGAACAAGGATTAGTTCCTTCAATAACAGTAATACAATCTTGAATCGTACAATCATTTGCATCAGTTATTGTTACGCAATACTGACCTGGTTCAAGCATGTCAATACTTGCAGTGACTGCTGCATTGCTCCATTCATAAGTATATGGTTCTGTTCCTCCACCAACAATGGTTTCTGCAGAACCATCTGCTGCATTTAAGGTACTTTCATTTTCTTTTTCAAGTGCAAGCTCTAATTCCGTAGGTTGTGTAATTTCAATTGATTCAATCGCTTCACAATTGTTAGCGTCAATTACTGTAACCTCATAATCACCAGGTGCTAAATTTTCCACCATCTGTCCAGATACAGAATGACTCCAGAAATATTCAAAAGGCTCTAAACCTCCTGTAGTTGTAACCATTGCCGTACCATCTGAAATGTCAAAACAAGTAGCATCATTTGATTCAACTTCAATAGTAAAATCTGTACAAGGATCTGCGCCTGCTTCAATTTCAATACATGCTTCTGCGATACAATCATTTGCATCTGTTACACTGACACAGTATTCCCCAACTTCTAAGTTTGTAATATTATCTGTATTTGTACCGTTTGACCATTCATAAGTATATGGCTCTGTACCGCCAGTGACACTGACTGTTGCAGATCCATCCATGGCACCCAAATTAGATTCATTGGTGCTTTCTAATGTCAATACTATTTCATCTGGGCTAGTCAATTCAAAACTTGACTGAGCCGAACAATTAGCTCCATCTGTTACAACGACAGTGTATAAGCCAGCTTCAAGATCCGTCAAAGAATTAGTAGTACCCAATCCGTTCCAATCGAAGGAGTAAGGTGCTTCGCCTCCAGTTGTTTCAATTACAATATTTCCATCATTACTTCCAAAACAAGAAGGATTGTTGAAGCTTGATTCTATCATTAATCCTGAACAAGGATTGTTATATTCAAAAGTTGCACTATTCATACATCCTGAATCTAGATCCGTAACAACAACAATATAGGTTCCAGATTCCTGCAAGGCTATATTTTCTGTAGTGACCATGCTAGGACTATTGTTTATGATCCACTCATAAGTATACATATTAGACCCATTAGAAACTTGAGCGATTAACATGCCACCATTTTCTAATATTCCGACTGCTAGTGGAGCTGCAAGTCCCACTTGTACCTGAGCTTCCTTGACGCAATTTTCTGCATCAAGTACAGTGACCATGTATGTACCGGCTGTTAATCCTGAGATAGTAGCAGCGGTCATGCCATTGCTCCATTGAATGACAAAAGGAGCATTCCCTTCTGTTATCTGAACACTTGCAGTACCATTTGGTTCCACACAATCAGAAGGAGTACTATCTGTTAAAATGAAGAAACCGTCACAAGGATCAATTCCATCATCAAGAACAGTAACCTCTTTACTGTTTGACCCGGAAATGAAACAATCTCCTTTTATTAATATTTCGCTAAAGGATAATCCAATCCAAGTTTCTGGATCATATTGATCTTGATATTGTACACCATAGACCTCATAAAATCCTTGATCTATATCTTGCAAATCAGCAGTTTCTGAAATATAAACAACCTCCTCTTTATCAGATTGAATGTCAACAACAACATAGGTAAAACTTGTTCCCTCTAGAAGATCACTAATTTGGATAATTTCAGCTCCTGAAGCATCAACTGCCATATCTAAAGGAGTTTGAAAGGTGGTGAATAAAATTGAATAGTTTTCGCAAGCCTCTAACTGAACACTGACTGTAGAGCTTGAACTTGTAGTTACTGTTCCAGGGTTGCTAGCTGCTTCGGAAGCATTTGATCCTAGAAAGCCAGCACAAGGATCACTAGATGAAATTAAATCAGTATTAAATATAGAATAAAACCCAGAAGACAACCTTCTAAAAGTATAAACTCCCGTACTTTCAACAGTGAAATTTCTAACTTCATGATTAGTGAAGACAGGGTTGCCACTAGGGAAAGTTGGTATTTGACATGCACCAGTT
This sequence comes from uncultured Saprospiraceae bacterium, assembly GCA_938018185.1. Classification (GTDB taxonomy): domain Bacteria; phylum Bacteroidota; class Bacteroidia; order Chitinophagales; family Saprospiraceae; genus JALZVN01. The sequence continues at coordinate 8,607 of CALIIW010000265.1, read as the reverse complement.
AGTGCTGTTCTAATAAAAACTTGACTTGGATCATTGTCATCTATTGACACATTTACGCCTAAGGCTTTTTGTCCAATTACTGATTCTAATTCTAGGTTCAAAAGGGCGGAGCCTTCTTGTGCTAATAAGTCATCAGCATTGCATATAAAATGTGCATTCCCCTCACAATCAGAATTAATTTCAAACTCGTCAGAAATGATGAAAAAACTAAAACAAGAATAATCTGCACATTCTATTCTAATTCTATTGTTTGCACTGCCTTGCAAGCCACCTGGAATGTCCCAAGTATAATTTCCATTTGAGAAAGGCACCTCTTCTGCAATTGGCGTGTTGAATGTAAATCCACCATCAGAGGAAATATAAATATCTACATTATCACAAAGTGATTCTGATCCATTTGCATTCCACTCGATCAACATACTGTTGCCTGCCTCATATAAATTATTCGTGGCAGAAGGGCTTACAAATTCTAATGGGCCATCTTCAACTGAGATATTTATTTCATCGACAGAGATTGTTCCTCCACCTTCAAAATTATCTCTTGCAGTCAAGCGCATTGTAATATTTCGTTCTACAGCGGGCAAGACTTCGAATGGGTTTTGAATACCAGATAAAATGTCAGCGATCGGTGGAATGATTCGTTCGGGATTTGTTGTCGGAGCATAGTTTCTAAATAGGGGAGCTAATGTTGAATTAGCAGCCTCGTCACCTATGAATCCTTGAGTAGGTTTTTCGTCCACTCCATCTTCATCATATTGTTCCCAAGCATAGCTTATAACGTCGCCATTTAAGTCTGTTGCATTTGCCCTCAGTTTAAAAGGTGTATTTTTCGGAATTCTATAAGAATCAACATTACATGGATTAATATCTAAGTCTGGAGGAATGTTATTTGTTTCAAAAATTGTGTTGCAATTTCCAGCATCATTTACATGATCTATCATTGCATTCAAACTATTAATATGAAAATAATTATCCACATCTGCTGAATAAGGAATGTTATAAATAGCATCACAAATTCCTCTATAAGACATAATTGAAGTTCCACTTGCTATTTCATAGGCATTATTGAGTGAAATAGCAGAGGTGCAGTTGGATCCTGTCCCATTAAAAGTATGGCTAGCACCGAGCTGATGTCCTACTTCATGAGAAAATAATTGGATCCAGCTATTACCGGTATTCCTTCTAGATCCTGACCATGCGGCTGCTTTATTACTTCTACAGAGCCCTCTCAAAGATGCAATACCACCACCACTCCAGTCGTCAGAGTCAAAAGTGTTGTGTAGAATATGTCCGATGTCAAATTCGTCATCTTCAAAATTGTCGTTAATAACAGTACTCGCTTGCTCAGGCCTAGATGCTCCTCCGGCTTGGTCCGGTAAAAATGGATCATTCTCCCTATCCGTATAAAAAAGAAGTCTGTTACCAACTTCAAAATTTATAGCAAGTTCTTTTTGGAAAATGGCATTTAAGCCATTAAGTGTTTCTTGAACCACACTTAAAACATCGTCATCATTGTTTCCATTATTTTCATAAAATTCACCTGTGACAATCATTGCCATTCGATAAATTCTTAAAATTTCTCCATGAGAAAATGGCACATCCACTCTTCTACTTTCAGCCCCATGTTCATGCTTTATACCTTCTTCAACTTCGCAAATATGATCTGCTAAGACGTCTGAAAAACCTCTCTCAAGTTGATAAGTGTTTTTCTTTTTAGTTGGCCTAAAAGAAACAAAGCCTTCAGAAGTATTCAGATTATAAAAGATGCCAGTTGGGCTGTCTAGTAAAAAACCTGAAATCTGTGGGTCCTCTACAGAGCTTACTCTATAGTTGTGATGATTTGGAAATTGATCCTTAATTTTTCCCGAAAAACTATTATGGGGTTTTAAAGTTAAAGAAAGCTTTTGGCCGCAGATAAATGGCAACTCAATTGCCTTAGGATCATTGGATCGAATTTTAGCTTGTAATTCTTTAATTTTCTCAGGATACAAGCTTATGGTTTCTATTTGAGCAAAAGCACTAATAGAAAATAGGCACAAAATGGCGATTGCAAGTAAATGGTTTTTCATTAAAAATGTTTTCGTTTTAAATAAAATATAGGTCCCCAGAGTGGGGATATAGTAGTTTCGTAGAGGAAATTTTAATATCGAATTATTTACAATATACAAAGTATTAGCCTATTCTTTGCTAAATATTGTAATCTTAAAACTTACTATTGCGAGGTTTTTTAAAATTTATAACTTTGCCGTTCTTATGAAGCGAACAAAAATAAGGTTGGGAGGTGTGCCTGAACACTTTAATTTACCAATTCATCTTGCAATAGAGAACGGTGAATTCGAATCTAGAGGGATCGAATTGGAATGGACAACATTCAAAGGAGGGACGGGGCAAATGACAAAAGCTCTTAGAGCCGACGAAGTAGATGCATGTATATTGTTGACAGAGGGCATTACAGCAGACATTATCAATGGAAATCAATCTAAAATTGTTTCGCAATATGTAACCACTCCATTGACCTGGGGGATACACACTTCAGTCAAAAATAGGTTGGAAAATTACCTCAACATTTATGACAAAAGATATGCTATAAGCAGATTCGGATCTGGGTCCCATCTAATGGCAATCGTAGACGCCAATAGCCATGCCAAACAGTTGGATAAAAGCCAATTCAAAGTCATCAAAAACTTGGAAGGCGCCATAGAATCTTTAGGCAATTTAGAAACAGATGTTTTTTATTGGGAAAAATTTACAACCAAACCTTTTGTCGATAAAGGCATCCTAAAAAGAGTGGGCGAATACGTTACACCTTGGCCTTGCTTCATGATCGCAGCTACTCAAAAAGTAATTGACGAAAAGCCAGACGAACTTATCAGAATGCTTCGAACGATACACGATAGCACAGACCGCTTCATGCAAAACGACAATGCTATCTCCTTGGTCTCAGAAAGGTATGGCCAAAAGATGGCAGATGTTGATCGTTGGTACCACAGCACAGAATGGGCAATCCATGGTTGGGTGTCTGACAAGATGATTCAAAGCATCATTTTTCATTTGAGAGCCGCAGATATTATTTCGAAGGAACAGAAGGTGCCCGAAATTATTTGGAAGCGGTAAGGGGCTTTTTAGGAGAAGGGTCTTTTTCAAAAGTTAAGGGCACGCTCTTAACCTAATACCATAAATGTTAAAATAGAAAATTGTCATTTCGCCTGCCCCTTTCGGGGAATGAAGCGATAGCGGAATTGAGGAATCGAATTGGATTGTTTCCTTTTAGGTGAAGTTCTATTTTTTATAAAAATTTCAGAAACATAAAACAATGTAAGATCCCTCCACTGCAGGCGGGATGACAATCAATAAAATAACTTTTTTGGCATAATTTAAATTAATACCGCACTTGTCATAGATAGATCCTTGACAATGCTACGCTTAAATTTGATGTGATGATTAAAGGCGATTTGTGGTGAAATAGAAAATTGTCATTCCGAGTGAAGCGCTAGCGGAATCGAGGAATAGAATTGGTTTGTTTGAATTAATTTCGACCGCAGCGGAGAAATCTTACACTTTTCTTTGTGAAAGTAATTTTCAAATTAAACGAATGCAGATCCCTCAACTTCGGCAGGGATGACAAATCCACTCAGGTGCCCTCTGGTCCCTTAAGGGCAAGTGAAATGAATGACAATCATGCATATTGTGATCATTATCTCTTACTCCTAATAAGAAACATCACTAAACATATATCTTAAATTATATTCCCCCCATGCAGCGAATAGCATGTCAAATGTTATTTCTATCTTAGAAAATACAAACTAGCCTTATGAAGTTATTAAAGCTTTTACTACCAATCTTATTACTAAACTTAGTAATATCAATAGCCAATCCCCTCCAGGCACAAATGCCTTACGAGTTAGATTATACCCTTGAATATTCAGGCTTTAATTCCCCAGTAGACATCGCTCATGCAAATGATGGGCGTTTATTTGTTGTTGAAAGATCAGGGAGGATTAAAATCATTGATGCCAATGGAAATACATTGTCAATGCCATTCTTGGACATAGACGATAGGGTTCATGATGCTGGCAATCAATCTGAACAAGGTTTGTTGGGGCTTACTTTCCACCCTGATTATCAAGATAACGGATATTTTTATCTGCATTATATTGCCAATAATGATGATTCTGTTATAGCTCGATTTTCAGTAAATGGGAATAATCCGAACCTGGCAAATCCTAACTCTGAGATGATGCTCATGGTAATAGACCAGCCATATACAAATCACAATGGCGGGACTTTAAAGTTTGGACCTGACGGCTACCTCTATATCGGTATGGGTGATGGTGGATCTGCAAATGATCCTGAAAACCGAGCACAAAATACGCAATCCATGCATGGGAAAATGTTGAGGATCGACGTGGACAATGGAAATCCTTACAGCATTCCAAGCACGAATCCTTTCACATCTACAATAAATGTTCTTGATGAAATTTGGGCAATCGGTCTTCGTAATCCTTGGAAGTTTTCTTTCGATAGGCAAACTGGAGATTTATGGATAGGTGATGTAGGGCAAAGAGACTGGGAAGAAATAAACTATCAACCATATTTCAGTACAGGAGGAGAGAATTATGGCTGGCGTTGTTGGGAAGGAAACCACCCTTTCAATATGAATGGATGTAATGCAACTTATACTCCACCGATTGCGGAATATAGCCATGATGGTTTTGAACATTGTTCTATAACAGGTGGCTATGTTTATCGAGGACCTGTTTCTGGTTTTGCCAATTATGGCATTTACCTTTATGCAGATTATTGTTCTGGCAGAGTGCAAGGAACTTGGTATGACAGCAATCTAAATGTGAATACGATAACATTTAAAGATTTTCCTGGCAACCCAACTACTTTTGGTGAAGACGCTGAAGGAAATATGTATGTAGCTAGTTTGGCTTCAGGACAAATCTATAAGATTGACATTTCTTGCACCCCTGGTCAGAATTGTCCCCTTTCAGTTGTGGTTACACAAATAATAAACGCTTCTTGTAATGGTTATTTTGACGGTGCCGCAAGTATTCAAGTTCAGGATGGAAATGCGCCTTACGACTATGATTGGCCGGATGGACAAAATGGGCCAACTGCTACAGGGCTTACTGCTTTCACTTATACCGTAACGGTTACAGATGCTTCTAATAATACTGGGACAGCAACAGTAACGATAGGGGAGCCTGATCCAATTGAGATTATTGTTGAAGAGCAGGAGGATATTACTTGTACTTCGCTAGGAGGAGCTTTGATTGCTATCAACGGAGATTATCCACCTTTCCAAACTGCATGGCCTGATGGTAATATGACCATTTCTAATTTTAACATTACCAGCCCAGGAATCTACACAGTTACAGTGACGGATAATAATAATTGTACGGCAACTTTAGATGTAGAGATTGAAGGTTCAATGGATGTTCCTAACTTTTCTTTAGATTCTTCCAATGATCTTTCTTGTGCGAACTCTTGTACTACCTTAAGTGCAAATTTGGAAAATCCCAATGGAAATTATTTATATCAATGGACACTTCCTAATGGACAATCTGGAGGAAACAATGCGACGCTAGAGGTTTGCCTTGCGGGAATATACGACTTGACAATAATTGATAATGATACAGACTGCAGCAGAAATGAATCAATAGAAATTCAAACGTTCACTAATAATTTAGAAATAACCGATCTTACTCAAACAACAGTTCTTAATTGTAATCAAACAGAAGTGCTTTTGGAAGTTGGTTCAACTGAATCTAACCTAACTTTTCAATGGTCAGATCAAGGAGCAACCACTGGCCCAGAATTAATAGTTACAACAGCAGGAATGTATACTGTCATAGCCACCAGCTTAGTGACAGGCTGCACGGCTTCACAGAGTTTTGAAGTTACAGTTGATCAACAGATACCAACGGCAACCGCAAGCGCTGATGGAATTCTTACTTGTGAAACAGCAACTGTGATGCTTCTCGGTTCAAGTACAACTCAAGCAAACTTAAGTTTTGAATGGAGTACGACTGATGGAAACATTGTTTCTGGAGCAAATTCTGAAAATGCATTGGTGGATCAAGTAGGTCTTTATCAATTAACTGTAACCAATCTTGACAATGGTTGTTTGGTACAATCTTATGTGAGTGTAATTGAAGATTTTGAATCTCCTTCTGTATCAATCACTGCTTCTTCAGCATCTTTTGATTGTGATCAAAGTGATATTGTTCTAGAAGGTTTAATCAATACCACCCTACCAAATAATGCTTTTGTGTTTACTTGGATGGATAATACAAACGCTGTTATTTCATCTACTCCGACTGTTACAATAAACCAAGCAGGATCTTATACACTTTCAGTTGTGAATAGTGCAAATGGCTGTGAAAGTACATCCTCAATAGCAATTGGACAATCTGAAGTGCCAAATTTATCCGTAGGGCCTCCGGCGATAATAACTTGTGATAATCCAGAGGTAACACTTTTTGCTGAAACAGATTCGGATAGCCAAACTTTGATTTTTGTATGGACTGGGCCAGATGGATTTACGGCGCAATCACAAAATGTGCTTGTATCTGAGCCTGGGGTATACACTGTGAAATTAACAGACAGTTCTAATAATTGCGAGGTGGAAGAATCTGTTATTGTTGACGAAGATTTAAATCTGCCGTCATTTTCAATAAGCTCATCAGGAGCACTCAATTGTGTGTTTGCAGAAGTTGTATTAACTGCAATTACCACAAACATGGAAGTTGTTACTTGGACTTTACCTTCTGGAGAGACTCAAACTGGTAATGTAATATTGGTTACCCAAGCAGGAACCTATTGTGCAGAAATTATTGACCCTCAAAATGGATGTGTTATTCAATCATGCATTGAAGTAATAGAAGATTATTTTCCTCAATTGCCTGATGTAGTTTTGCCTATACCTGGTCCAGTTAACTGTAATGGAGATTTAGTAGCGGTGAGCTTTGATTTGTTGTATAATGATATATTAAATGGCATTCCACATACCTATGCATGGTCTACTACAGATGGGAATATCGTTTCTGGAGCTACTTCATCAGAGATAAATGTTGATGCTCCAGGAAACTATTGTCTTATCATCACAATTCCAGGCAATGGTTGTACAAGCCAATCTTGTATAACTATAGACGGAGCGGAAACTCCAACACTTGAATTGATAGCAAGTTCTCCAATTTGCTTCGGTGATACTGGAGGTAGCATACAATCTAATGTTAGTGGAGGCACAGCACCTTATACTTATCTTTGGTCTAATGGAGCTACAACAGCAGATATCTTTGGTCTTGGAGCAGGAACCTATTCGCTTACAGTGACTGATGCTAACCAATGCAACACAGAAGTCAGTGCTACACTTAATGGTCCAACAGCATTGCAAGTTACGTTAACGACTTTGGATGAGACTTTGGCTGGAGCGAATGATGGATCCATTATGTCTACAGTCACGGGAGGTACCCCTCCATATAATTATCTTTGGTCTAATGGCGCCATGACTGCTGGCATAAACAATCTTGTACCTGGCAACTTTAATTTGACAGTCACTGATGCAAATGGATGTACATTTGAAACACAAGGCACAGTCGCAAGCTTTGGCTGCAATCTGGATTTTGAATTGATCGCTACTGATGTTACTTGTTTTGGCGATTCAGATGGCAGCATAGATTTGAATATAATATCTGGTCTTTCTCCTTACCAATTTTTTTGGAGCACTGGTGCATCAACCGAAGATTTGGAAAATTTAACTCCTGGAATTTATTCTGTTAGTGTATTCGATGCTGGAAATTGTGAGCAGCTTGGTTCGGTTACAATAGGGCAACCAGAAGAGTTAACAGGAACAATTGAACTTGATGGCGAATTGGATTGTTTGAACGAATCAGTTGGAATAAATGCTACTGCTCAAGGTGGCATAGCTCCTTATATTTATTGTTGGAATGATGGTCAGCAAAATCAAACTATTGTTGTAAGTGAAGCGGGAACCTATTCATGTACAATAAAAGATGCTAATGGATGTAACATAGAACTTGTAGCTATTGTAAGCTCAAATATAGAATACCCACTAGGTGTAGAATGTCTACAAGACTCAGTCATTTGTGATTTTAAAAATGGGGACGTTTTTGGAAATATATACAATCTTGGAGCTGGTTTTACTTATGAATGGAAAGGGCCAAATGGATTTACATCAAATGGAGAATCCCTAGCGTGGCAGAATTTAGATTGTGGAGCATACACATTATTTATTACAAACATTGAGACAGGCTGCTATTCAAAAGTACCTTATCATTTTGTTTGTCAAGAAGAAATCTTACATGAGGTACAAATTCCTGAAAATGTAGAATTGAATTGTTTTAATAACGCTATGGTGTTAATTCAGCCTTCCGTATTTCCTATTGAAGAAGAAACATTTGAATGGAAAGATCCTAATGGAACTATAGTGGCGAGTGGAGATCTCTTTACAACAAATCCAGATTTAGAAGTAACAGAGTGTGGTGTTTACACTTTTACAATTTATAGTTCTGCTTATTCATGTCCGTTCGACTTTGATGTAAATGTGTCCTGCAATTTTGAAGAACCAATTGCAGATGC
>CALIIW010000264.1 GCA_938018185.1 uncultured Saprospiraceae bacterium | reverse complement strand
TCCCACTTACTTGATCTACCCTTTAGCTACTGCAAAAATTTTAGGTTTGGTAGCTATTTGGACTCGAATGTCCACTACTTTAAAAGAATGGGCCTATGCTGGTTTTTTCTTTGATACTTGCTTGGCATTGGCGGCACATCTTAGTGTTGGTGATGGTGGATATTTATTTTCCGGTATAGGTATCCTCTTGGTTTTAGTATCTTACATCTTTGAAAAGAAAAGCAGCACATTACCTTAATACTATATTCAATTATAAAGGCAAATTCTCTTTTAGATTTGTTAAAATATTAGATGAAACACACAATAAGAAAAACCTTCTTTTGTTTTTTCCTTCTTAGTCTACTGTCTTCTGTAGTTTTAGGGCAAGTTGAAATACCAAAGCCAAACTCTGTTAAAAAAGGGCAGATGTATCTTTATTGGGGGTGGAATAATGGATGGTACACAAATTCAAATATAAGATTTTCAGGAACCGATTATGATTTTACTTTAAAGAATGTTGCTGCTTCAGATAGGCAATCTCTTTTCTCAATTAACAAGTACTTTAATCCTGTTTACGCCACAATTCCTCAATACAATGTAAGGCTTGGCTATTTTTTTAAAAACAATTGGGACCTTTCTATCGGGACCGATCACATGAAGTATGTTGTTAATCAAGGACAAACTGTAAAAATCAACGGGTCTAAAATGAATAGCCTTACGGATTACGATGGTGAATATGAGAACGAGTATATAAATATCGCTCAAGATTTTTTACAATTCGAACATACGGATGGACTCAACTATCCAAATGTTGAATTAAGAAGGCATGATGAATTATTTTCTTTCAATAAAATAAGCATCAATTCATTTTTAGGCTTAGTCACTGGGATCCTTTTGCCAAAAACAAATACAACACTTTTAAATAAAGAAAGATATGATGATTTTCATTTATCAGGCTATGGCTTAGCTATTGTAGGTGGAATAAAATTAATCTTTTTTGATCTTTTCTTTCTGCAAACAGAATTCAAAGAGGGCTTCATTAATATGCCTAAAATCCGTACTACTAAGGAAGCTGTAGATTTAGCTTCTCAACATTTTTTTTTTACACAAGCAAACATTTTATTCGGAGGGCAGTTTAGTTTAACAAAAAAACAGAAAGAAATTGAATGCGTTTTTTATTTTTAAAAATATCCCGCACAGAACACTACATGATAATAAGTTTTTTGGTTATCAAATTTCCGTCAGTTTCAAGACGCAAAAAGTATAATCCTTTCGCAAGTCTAAGATAAGGAAGCTGAATTTTCTTGTAAGCCTTTATGTGAGTTTTATAATGAACTTTGCCATTTACGTCTAATATGTCAAGATGATATTGTATTTCTTCATCTAACCCACTTAAATATATTGCAGCCTCTGACAAAGCTGGGTTAGGGTATAGATCAAATAGTGGTTTATCCTGATCTTTTGAACATTGTCCTAAACTTTCAGAAAGTACATTTATTGGGTAAGAAAGTGAATTAGATTTTTTACATTTATCAGTATAGCTTATTTCAATTGAACCCGGTCCACTCGCCAAGCCTAAAATAACTATCTCATTTTTTATGATGCTAATTACTTGAATATTTGAGCTACTAGTTACTGAAAGGTTGTCAACGGTATAAGTAATACTTTGGCTTCCTAAATCTTCTACAAAAATTGTAGTTTCTTGGCTTTCACAAACCACATCTTCTAGGAATACTAAAAGAGCATCGCAAGCCGTATAAGTTCTATTTTTAACAATTACATTATCAATTACCATTTCAGTATTTGATTCATAGCCGGGCCGTACCATTCCATCCCTAATAGGATTGCCCCAATTGGAACATTCTAAATTACATTCGGGGTCATCACAATACACGTTAAGCCCAAGATCAGGACAACACTTAAGTCCATATTTAGGTAAGACATCCATGTCTATTATTGGTTTAAAATATTTTGCTTCAAGCCTAAGAAAATTACCATTTTCATCAACTTTTTTTCGATATAATTTGGGGAAATTGGGATTAATATAATACTCCCCTTCTTGAATTTCATTACCACAGTCTATATCTAATGGAGTCCCATTTAAATTGAAAAATCTATAAACTACATGAGGTAGTTTTATATCATTATAATAGAATGTAATTTTGAATGGTGTTAAATCAGCAGCTGGCTTATGCGGGCCATCGTATAAACTAATCGGAATAGGGTTTTGGGGAAGTTCATCTATTTGAGCAATGCTAATATCATCGCAATCAATTACTGTTAAAGAATTATAATTATATTTATAAGGACCATGGAATCTTTCCATTATGTCTATTTCTTCGTGATGCCACAACCAAAAAGATGCATGCCATCCTTTTCCAGGCATATCTGCAATTGTGGTTTCAAAGTAACCTAATTGGAATGATTTTTCTGTCATTATAACTCCTGTAGTAAAATCTCTTACAAAAGTACTTCCTTCACCATTTGTCCATTCAGAACCAGGTTCATGTTTTCCATGAATTATGCATTGTCCATTTTTGATCTCAACATTTTCATCTAACCATAAATTTTCATCGCAAAACCCAAAAGATCTTCCCACCCTATGGTCTTCAGCAGTAGGTTGATCTCCCCAAAAGGTTTGCCAGTTGTTTTCAAAAGTATCTGCATCATCAAATGTCTCATTCATTACCATACTCCAATCAGAGCAGCTAAATTCACCTCCTTTAATAAATGCTTTCTGCCAATATTGAATGTTGCTTAACTCACAATCATTTCTACTTTGGCTAAACGTGAAGATTGGTAAGAAAATAAAAACAAAGAGATTTATTCCTTTTATTAAAAGTTGCATACTAATTTTTTAATCTAATATAGTTTCATAAAAAATCAAAAAAGAAAACTTTACTTTGTGTAGAGCTGTAAAGTGAAAAGTAAACCTAGGACATATCCATATAAAATAAGATAAGCAATTTAATCTTGGCTTTTGGCATACTTTCGGTTTTTAAAATTCACATTGTCTAAAAAAAAATATATAACTTCAAAAAGGGCTGCTCAATTGAAATTGAACAGCCCTTTTCATGCATTCCAGCATGTTAAGTGATTAGTCTTTTAAGTTAATCACTGTCTCCTTATACAATATCCCTTCTTGCTCTACAGCAAAAAAGTAAGTACCCGCCGCAAGTGTTTCAAAACTGTGACTGGTGGTGAATCTTCCAGAAAAATCTGTTACTTCTTTATTTAATAAAATACTACCATTTATATCCATCAAATAGATTCTTAAATTCTCGTTTGAGTCCGATACAAAATTTAAAGTAGTCTGCCCTTTAGTTGGATTGGGATAAACATTGAAATCCGCAACTTCTACTTGAATCTTAGAACTGTTGATTTGTAATGACAAATCCTCTTCAGAACAAACTTTATAGGTAACATCGTTTTTGATTTGACCGCCAATAGTAATGTTGTTAGTAATTTTCTGACCATTGTCCTCAAGCGATACATTTACCAATTGCCCAACTTCACAAAGACTAACTGCGATTTTCAAATCACACATAGATCTTATCTCTGTATCATTGAGATTTAATAAAACTTGACCAGCTTCTAAGCCAGCTATTGAAGCTGGAGAACCCGCAACTACCCTTTCTATAAGAACTCCATTAAAATCTTCCATACTGCTTGCCGCAATACCGATAAATGGTTTTACAGAACTTGTTACCTGTTCACAAACATTTTCTCTTTCACTGTTTTCTTCAAGGGATCTTGTGTCAAATCGTACGATATTTAATTCATGGTCTGACTGATAATTACCCTTAATTGTAATCCTAGTTTCTTCTTTGTTTTCCCGAATGAATCCTGGAATATCAAAATTCGCAGCTTCTTCATTTTCCAATACCTCCTTGTGCAAAACTTTGTCATTGTTATCATAAACTCTCAAAGTCAACACCTGGTAAGCATTGATAGAATTTTGAGCTAAACTGAAAGTACTCATAGATAAAAACACAACCGCACACATTAACATGTTCTTCATAAAATCGTTAGATATTTATTTGTTATTAAAAATAGCTTCCAATAGAAGCTAACTATACTAAAGATTGTTTCATTAAATTTTCGATACTATAGAAAGTATCAAGAGGTGTTATTCTACATCCATTTAGATGCGAAAATTAGGCCATTGTAACATATTAAAAATGTGGAATTTGAAAAACGAGAAGTGAATCTATTTATTTCATTAAAGCAAATTTTAATTCTTTTTCAGAATTAAAATGCGCACAATTCGTCTGAAACAGAATAATAAGTCGGCCTTAAGGACCAGGGCGAAACAGAACCAATATTTAGGGCGACGAAAATTTTGAAAGGGTAATTTTTATATGCTTCCATAAGTTAAATCCCCATATGTATTCATAGGCTAATCAATAAATCCTTTAACTAAAAATTAACTAAAAAAAATTAAATGATTTTTTTAGGCCGAAGCCATTTATATAGACAAATGTACTAAGTCTTTGATTCTCAATAAGGGCTTAATTTTAAAGTTCCAATTGATGGTTGAACTGAAGATTTAAAATCTAACAAACCTAAAAATATAAATGGAAAGCTGAACTTACTCCAACTTTCCACTTATGCCTTTTTTTATGTTTGACTTATACTTAAATATATTTCGTCTTTCATCAGACTACTCCTATACCAAGTTGATTTAAAGCTCTAAAGTGAGATTTTAGGGCATCAAAGAACGTTTTGTGATGAATATAAGGAACATCAAATTCTTGCGCAGTGGATTTAACTATTTTAGAAATCTCTTTGTAGTGTACATGGCAGATATTTGGAAACAGATGATGTTCTATCTGATAATTTAATCCACCTATAAACCAAGAAAACAACTTGGAGCCATTGGCAAAATTTGCCGTTGTACGCATTTGATGAATTGCCCAGCTATTTTCCATCGTACCAGATTCATTTGGTTCAAAGAAATCAGTCTCTTGAATTACATGAGCGCACTGAAAAACTAGGGCAAGAATCTGTCCTGAAATGGCATGCATCAATAAGAAACCAAGAAGGCTTTGCCACCAAGCAACTGAAGCAAATAACATTGGAATTACGATAAACAGACCCAAATAGCCCATCTTAGTAAAAAAGATTTCTATCGTTGCTCTCAATACAGAGATGCCTTGTTCTTGAACAAGATTCTCTTTGCTATATTTAATGGTTTGCTCAATATCTTTACCTAAAAACCAATATAGAGATAAGATACTGTATAAGAAAGGTGCATAAAAAATTTGATACTTGTAAATAGGCTTCTTCTGTTGATGTGGAGAAAGTCGCAACAAACCACTTTTAGAAATATCATCATCTAAACCTTGAATATTGGTAAAGGAATGATGTAAGACATTGTGTTGAATCTTCCAATTTATGTGATATCCACCCACAAAGTTGATAACCAAACCAATGATGTGATTTGTATTTCTATTTGAAGAATAGGAACCGTGATTAGCATCGTGCATCACAGAAAGTCCTATCCCAGACATTCCAAGTCCCATCAAAGCCCACATAGCAAGATTCCCTCCTAAACTAACTACTCCATTTGTAGCAATTAATATAAATGGTATAAAATACAAACAAAGCATAAAGATGGTCTTGAAGACCATAGACGCGTTGGCATGTTTTGATTTATTGGTTTTTTTGAAGTGATTATTTACCCGCTTTACAACCTCTTTAAAAAATTCAGGCTGACTGTGGATATTGAATTTTACCGCTTCACCTCTCATTTATTTGTTTGAATTATATGAAAAAAAGCTACGTTTTCAATATGTAATAGAGATAAACTTAGCCATATTAATTTGTAAAGGTACATACTTAAAGAACTATATTAACTTAATGTGTATTTAATGTAGGTAATAGTTGTTTAAAATCTTTTCTTTTATAATATTTCGTAAAAAGAAGACAAAAATAAGCAATAAAGGTTCAATCGGAAAATTTTATAAAATGAAAAGCTCTAAAAAGGTAATATTATACTGTTTATGCTGTATTCTATGGAATCTCGCCCATTCTCAAGGTAAAGATATAGGTGATACAAGCCTCCCGACTGACTCTATAAGTCTTAAAACCATTGCTTTGCAAGAGAATGGTTCTTATAAATACTCGATTAAAGATTTTATTGGCCTTCCTGCTGAATCAGATTTTAAATTATCTCCAGATGGCAGATATATATCAAGAATTGGAAAAGATAAAACAGGAAACCGCCATTTATATGTCAAAGACCTGAATACGACAATTGAAAAACAAGTTGTTTCCGAGGGTGATGAAGAAATTCTAAATTACCTATGGAAAGGAAACAATACATTGATTTATTTTTCGGACAAAGGTGGAAACGAAAACTACCAGGTATTTTCGATTGACAAAACAGGAGAAAACTTCAAAGCATTAACGCCTTTTGAGAATGTTCAAGTAAACTTACTTGACGAATTGAAAGCACGAAATAATGAAATCATTATTTCAATGAACAAAGAAAACCCGAATGAATTGCTTCCTTATAAATTGAATGTTACAACTGGTCAGCTAGACCAGCTTTTAAATCAGCAAATAGAAACTGGTATTTTATCTGACTACTATTTTTGCGATACTGGAAACTTGATTGCTTATGATGTTTTGGAGGACTTTTCTGAGTATGTGCTTTATTATAAAAACCCTAATGCAAAAGATTCCGTTTTCCAAAAGACGCTTACCATTGGCTTGAATGATTGGTTTCAAATCCTTAAGTTCTCACCTACTCAAGAAAACCCTGATCGAGCTTTTGTATTAACTAACCTTTACAATGATACAAAGGAGATAATTCTATATGATTTGGCAAAAAGTGTGGTATTAGAAAGACTTTATTCTAATGAGAAATTTGATTTAGATAAGGTCTCTTTTACAAATCAGCAGATTGCATACTATTCTTACTCCGCTATTGATCGTCAAACAGTAGCAGTAGATTCAAAATTTAAAACATTAGATAAGCTGATGCAGCAAAATTTTGGAAGTCATTATTATGAAATAATAAGTCAATCTAAGGATAGCAATACAACATTATTTAAAATTTCAAATCCTCAAAATTTAGGGGAATATTATTTATACAAAAAAAACTCGAAGCAATTCATTAAGGTCGCACAATTAAAACCACAATTAGTGGCTGATGAGATGGCAGAGATGCGAGCTTTTACTTTTTTAAGTAGAGACAGCATATTGATATCAGGTTATTATTTCAAACCTCCTAATATGCAAGAGGATGCAAAGGTTCCATTAATAATAATACCACACGGAGGACCATTTGATTATAGAGATCATTATGAATTTGTTTCATACGCACAATTATTTGCCAGTAGAAATTATGCTGTTATGCAAGTTAATTTTAGAGGCTCTCCTGGATTTGGAAAGGAGTTCCAATCTTTGGGCTACAAGCAAGTAGGCAGAAATATGATTAATGATTTAGAAGATGGCTTAGATTTTTTATTACAAAAAAATTCTTGGATTGATAAAAATAAGATTGCACTATTTGGTGCATCGTATGCTGGAATGGCTGGACTTCAAAGCATCATTAAACAGCCAGAACGATATGCATGCTGTGTAGATATTGTTGGACCTACAAACATCTTTAGTTTATTTGAAGCATTTCCACCTCAGTGGGAGAAGTATTTAGCATGGTTCTATTCTGTTTGGTATGATCCACATGATCCTAAAGAGGCAGAGATTATTAAAGAGATTTCTCCTGCATTCCATCTAGAAAAGATAAAAACACCTTTGTTTATAGCTCATGGGGCCAATGATCCAAGAGTTCCAATTTCAGAATCAGATCAAGTAGTAAAAGCTCTGCGAGAAATGGGTGCAGAGGTGCCGTATATGGTAAAATACAATGAGGGACACCGTTGGTCACACGAAGAAAACTTAATTGATCTATACGAAACTTGCTTAGGCTTTTTTGCTAAACATTTAAAATCAAAATAATATTAAACCAAAATTGAACTTTATATTATAAATTACTGTTGAATATATGAAGGTTTATGAGTGTTTTTGATCTCACTTTGACAATTATTCCTTACCTTCGAGCACTAAATCAGTTATTTTCAGTCTTGATTCAGCCTTTTTAAGGTTTTACAATTCTTAGCACTGACCTTAACAATTATTTCATTCTAAAATTAAATATGGCCAGATCTAAAGAAACGTATAGCAAAAAAGAAAGAGAGAAAAAAAGACAGAAGAAAAGAAAAGACAAAGCTGAAAAGAAAGAACATCGTAAACAAGAATTAGCAGAGGGTAAAATCGTTGAACCTGAATTCATGTATGTTGATGAAAATGGAAATCTTACTCCTGAACCACCAGATCCTCTTAAAAAACTTAAAATTAGTAAAGAATCAATTCAGATTAGTACACCTAAGCAGGAAGATCAAGGAGAAATGGATCCTAACAGAGTGGGTACTGTCAAATTCTTTAATGATGACAAAGGCTATGGTTTCATTATAGATTCTGAAACTAAGGAAAGTATTTTTGTTCATGCTGCAGGTTTGCTAGAACAAATCTCAGAAGGTAACAAAGTTGCATTTGTTGTTGAAAGAGGAATGAAAGGATTGAATGCAGTAAAAGTAAAATTGTCTAAATAATCATTTTAGTACATATAAAAGGCCCATCATTGTATTATGATGGGCCTTTTTTTTGTTTTCCAAACAGAAAATCAAAAGGTAAAAGATCGTTTTTAAGTAGATGAAACCCTCTATTTCTGTTACAAAAATAAGAATAGTATCAATTGTCTTAGCCCTTACCTTCCACGGAGACAAAACAAACTATAAATTTCGCCATTCTAGAACTTTTAATTAATATTGGGTGTATTAAAGGGGATTTTGACAATCCTATTTAGAATGAAAAGACAATCAACCGCAATTTTACTTTTTTCTCGTACGGCTGTAGAAGAACAATCTGCAAAGACCTTTTCTTATAGCCTAGGCAAAAAGGGAAATCAGAAAATTGCGGAATGCTTGATACAAAATAGTCTTGCAGTAGCTCGAAAAACAAAGCTGCCTATTTTTACTTCCTTTTCTTATGATCAAATTGGCGACTCTTTTGGCCTTAGATTAGCGAATGCTATTGAATTAATTTTTTCTAAGGGATTTGAAAAAGTTATAACAATAGGTAATGATTGTCCAAATCTCACAAGTTCAAATCTACTTGAAGTTTGTAAAAACTTACAACATAAAGATTTGATATTAGGACCTACTAATAATGGTGGCGTTTTTCTAATCGGAATGAATGTGACTTCATTCCATAAAGGTCGCTTCTCAAAACTATCATGGGAATCCGAAGATCTTCAAGAGGACTTCCGTAAATATGCTGAGTATAATCTTATTTCATCCTTATGGCTTAAAAATTTGGATGACATAAATTGTCCCATAGGATTAAAAAACATTCTGGATAAAATTTTTCAGGAATCAATTTATATCAAGAAAATAAAACATATACTTTCTGCTCCTCAAAAGTTTATCCAATATATTTTCGATTTTACAATTTGCAAAATTGTCTTACGCAACCTTAGTCTTAGAGCTCCCCCTTCATTTTAACCTTTGAATAAATTTCCAATAGTTGACATAAGTCATGTCAAATTTCTTGTATTCCTAAATTAAGGAATAAAGCTGCTCTATTTATATATAAATTATACATTAATGAAATTGCTAAATACATTGCTATTTGTGTTCCTGTTTATGACTGTGGGATTTTGTCAACAAATTGAAATCAGTGGTACAATCAAAGATGCGAAAACAAGAGAAGCACTAGCTTATGTGACGGTTATAGAAAAAGGCACAAATAATGGGGTTATAACTGGATTGGACGGATACTATAACATTAAAGTGAAAAATACTGCTGCTATTCTGATCTACAGTTATATTGGTTATGGAGATGTAGAGAAAGGCGTAGAAAACAGTACTAAAATTAATGTACTGTTAAATGCTCAGTCTGAAAGTTTGGGAGAAATATTGGTCACTGCTTTAAACTTAAAGAGGTCTTCTAAAAAATTAGGATATGCCATCCAAAAGCTTGAGGCAAAAGAATTAGCTGAAGTTAAATCTCCAAATTTCGTTGATAACCTTGCTGGGAGAATTGCTGGCGCAAGTGTAACGCATGGCAGTTCTGGATTTGGCTCTTCTACTAAAATTAGTATCAGAGGGGAAGCCTCCTTTACAAATAACAATCCTTTATTTGTGGTGGACGGAATCCCAATCAATAACAATACAACATTTAATGTCAGCTCCCAAGCTGCGGCAGGATTTCAAGAAGTTGATTTTGGAAATGGTGCCATGGAAGTCAATGCGGATGATATTGCAGCCTTATCAGTCTTAAAAGGACAATCTGCTGCTGCCTTATATGGCACTAGAGCCTCTAACGGCGTAATCTTGATTACAACCAAAGATGGATCAGTTACTGAAGGCATAGGCATCAGTTTCAATAGTTCAGTCTTTATGGATCGTCCATTCAAATTGCCGAAATTTCAAAACAAATACGGTCAAGGAAACTCTGGCCAATTTGAGTTTGTAGATGGATTAGGTGCTGGAGTGAACGATAACATAACATACAGCTGGGGGCCAGAATTAGACCAAGGAAATTTAATCGCTCAATTTGATAGTCCTGTAACATTAGCTGATGGGTCTGTGGTCAGAGGTGGTGATGTTGCCATACATGGAGGAGCAACAATTCCAGCTACACCTTTTGTTTCAAATAAAGACAATCTTAAGAATTTTTATAAAACCGGTTATACTACCATCAACAATCTTGCATTAAGTTCAGGATTTGACAAAGGAAATTTGAGATTTTCTTTTACCGATATGCAAAGTGAATCATATATTCCAGGTGTCAATCTAAATAGAAAAACAGCGGCAATGAAGATGAACTTCCGGCCAACTTCAAAGTTGAATGTAAGAACTTCATTAAACTATATAAATTCTCAATCTGATAACCGTCCATCGACAGGCTATGGATCTGAAAATATAAACTACTCCTTAGTTGCCTGGGGACCAAGATCCTTAAACATTGAAAACTTAAAAGATTACTGGCAACCTGGCTTAGAACTACAGCAACAGTATTCCTTTAATTATACCTTCTTTGACAATCCATATTTCATCCTGAACGAAAACAAAAATGGATTTAGTAGAGATCGACTCTTTGGCAATATTTCCACGACGTATTCTTTCACTGATGAACTAAGCCTTAATGTATCAAGTGGTATGGATTATTCAGATGAGCTAAGAACATTTGTAAGACATTTTAGTACCAATCGTTTTGTAAATGGTGCCTATGCAGAACAAGATCTTACTTATCGAGAGCTCAACACTAATTTTCTTTTGAATTATAAAAGGAATTTTGGAAAATTCCAATCTGAAATTTCACTTGGTGGAAATCAGATGAAGTTTTCAAGTTTCAACAAACAAACGCAGGCGCTTTCTTTGGCCCAATCTGGAATTTTTAATTTTTCTAATACTGCTTCCGCTCTTGAAGTATTTCAATTTAATAGTAAAAAACAAATCAATAGTTTTTATGGATTGCTTAAACTTATGTACAAAGATTTTATATTCGTAGATATTACTGCTCGAAATGATTGGTCCTCTGCTTTGGCAAATCCAAACTCGGCATCAAACAGCTCCTTCTTTTACCCTTCCATTTCTGCAAGCTATATTCTCTCAAACAATATCGTTCTTCCAGAAATTATTTCTTTTGCCAAATTTAGAGCAAGTTGGGCTCAAGTAGGAAATGATACGGATCCTTATCAAACCACTGGCGCATTTGTCGCAGGTACAGCTTACAATTCACAAGCTACATTTACAGCAGAAAATACGATTGCCAAGACTGATCTACTTCCCGAAAAGACCTCAGCCATAGAGCTAGGAGCAGACATAAGAATTCTAGATGATAGGATACATTTCGATTTAAGTTACTACAATACTCTAACAGAGAATCAAATAATATCTCTTCCAATACCTCAATCTTCTGGCTATAATCAACAAGTTGTGAATGGAGCTACAGTTAGTACAGAAGGCTTTGAACTAATGGCAGGAATAGATCTTGTCAGAAAAGCTAATTTTCAATGGAAGAGTTTTATAAACTTCAGTACAAATCAATCAACAGTAACACAATTACCTGATGGTACAGAAAAAATCACACTAGCCTTCTCTAGGGTTTATGATAATGAAAATCAAACAGTCTGGTTTCAAGTAGAAGAAGGAGGAAATATCGGAGATCTATATGGAACCGGTTACTTGAAAAATGAAGAGGGAAATTTCATCCTAACGGAGGATGGAAACTATATAGCAGATAATACTTTGAAAAAACTTGGAAATTATAATCCAGATTTCAGTCTTGGCTTTAGCAATAATTTTTCATA
The DNA here is from genome assembly GCA_938018185.1 of uncultured Saprospiraceae bacterium. Taxonomy (GTDB): domain Bacteria; phylum Bacteroidota; class Bacteroidia; order Chitinophagales; family Saprospiraceae; genus JALZVN01. Next base: position 19,173 of record CALIIW010000264.1, on the reverse strand, counting down.
CAAAAATTGGGATGTCAGCTTCTTAATTGATTGGAGACAAGGTGGACAAATGGTATCTAGGACTTTGGCATTAGCCGCGGTAGCTGGGCAATTGCAGGAGACAGAAAATAGACCAGAAGAAGGAATTGTTGCCGATGGCCTTGTGAATGTTGGATCAAATGAAAACCCAATCTGGGAACAAAACACAAAGTCTATTTCCGCGGAATCCTATTACCGACAATTTTATGATCGTAATCATGAAGAGAATAATATGTATGATGCTAGTTATGCTAAACTGAGACAATTTTCAATAGCATATACATTTGAAACTACAAGGGAGAAAGGAATTTTCAAAGAAGGCCGCTCTTTAAGGGTAGCAGTCATTGGTAGAAACTTGCTTGCCATTAGTAAAATTCCTCATTTTGATCCAGAGCAGTTTGCCGTACAGGGAGATAAAATCATTTCTGGTGTAGAAGATATGTCCTACCCTTCTGCTAGAAGTTTTGGATTCAAATTGGGCTATAATTTTTAAAAATTAAAAATTTAAGGAATGAAAAATATATCTATTGTAATTATTGTACTCTTTTTGATATTTTCATGTAACAATGATTTTGAAGCAATAAATACAAATCCGAATTCACCAACAGAAATACAAGCCAGTCTCTTATTGAGACAGGTGATTTATGATTATGGCGAAGAATTATCCTACGAAGGATTTGTAGCTGGCAATTTATTAGGCCAACATTTTACTATGGTAGATTTCAATTTATTTGATCGCCACAATCTTACACAAGCACAATTAGGTGGCAATCCATGGCCTACGCTTTATACAAATCTAAGAGATAATGAGTTGATTTTAAACCAATCTAGAAGCAAAGTCTCAGAGGCAATTTATGAAGGGCCTGCTTTAATTTTAAAAGCATATATGACGGCAGCATTAACAGACATTTATGGGGATGTTCCATATTCTGAAGCCCTAAGTGCAAGCGATGGAATCGTCTCTCCCGCTTATGATACACAAGAAACAATTTACACCTCTGAAAATGGGATCCTGGATAATTTAGATAGGGCCATTGAGATTATTAAATCTTATGATGGAGTCCATATGTTAGAAGGAGACCTTTTATTCAATGGAGATTTAGATGCATGGACCACATTTGCCAGGTCTTTAAAATTTAAAAGTTTAATAAGAATTTCTGATAGATTAGAGGTGGGTACTGCTTTACAAGATCTTTACAATACGCAAGATTTCATATTAGAGAATGAACAAAATGCGACATTCGATTTTACAGACGGAAGGCCTAACAGCTTTAGAATGCAGCAACTTAGAGATGGTGACTTCAATTTATTTGTACTGTCTGAAACCATGGCAGAGATATTGTCTGATCTGCAAGACCCTCGACAAGAAGTTCTGTTTAGACCCATTGGCAATGACTCCTCAGGCAAAGAATATGTTGGATTGTTAAATGGCCCAGATGCTTCACAGACTTCTATTTCTGTTTCTGATTATTCTTTGACTGGAAAAATATTTAGAGAACAGACTGGTTTATTGGATGCCAATTTCTTATGTGCTTGGGAGCTTCATTTTCTCCTAGCTGAAGCGGCAGAAAAAGGACTCATACTAGCAGACGCTCAAGATCATTATGAAAAAGGTGTTGCATTGGCATTTGAATATTGGCATACGTTCCTACCAGAAGAATATCTTAAATCTGGATCTGCTGCTTATGGTTTAGATGGTGCAAACAAGATCGAACAAATCATTACTCAAAAATGGATCGCCAATAGCATAAATGGTTATGAAGGCTGGATAGAATACAGAAGAACAGGTTTTCCAAAACTAAAAACCATTGCTTCCAGTTTGAACGAAGATTTAATACCATCGCGAATGCCATATCCTACTGATGAGGCTGCACTGAATCAATTGAATTATGAAGCTGCAATACAAAACAATAACAATAGTATAAACGCCCAGGTATGGTGGGACTTGAATTAGACCATGATTTAATATCCTTTTTGAAAAACTTGTACGGAATAACTAAATGCTCGAAAATTATCTAACGATACAATGGCTCCTTTTGATTGGCTTTGGCTTGCTATTCTTTTTCATGGCGCCTATATCCAAAACAGTTTCTGAATTTTATTCAGCCAGAACAAGTGATGATGCACAAGCTGGAATTTTTGTACTCACTTCAAGCTTAGTCATCTCTTGGATATTTGCCAAATCAATAACAAATGCAGCTAATCTTGGAATGGCATTCGGAATGGTTGGTGGATTGGCCTATGCGGTCTATTATTTTTCATTCATCATAGCAGGAATTGTTATATATCGAATGCGGGTGAAAGGAGGCTTCAAAAGCATTCACTCTTTTTTAGAAAGTAGTTTTGGCAAAACATCTGTTGTTGTATTTTCCTTATTGATTGGCTTTAGATTATTTAATGAGGTTTGGTCTAACACAATGATCATTGGCTCCTATTTCGGAGCACAAGCGAGTTCTAGCTATTATGCTTCTATTTTAGTATTCACTGGCCTAACATTAGCTTATACTTTAAAAGGAGGACTAAGGAGTTCTCTTTTGACAGACGCCATCCAGATGGTCTTTTTTGGAATATTGATATTTATACTGCTTGGTTTCATTCTACCACAAGAAGAAGGATTGATTGGAAAGTTTATTCGCTCAGGTTCTTGGCAATTGGGAGGTGGTATAAATTTAATGCTGGTTGCATTTATTCAAATTTTCAGCTATCCATTTCATGATCCAGTTCTGACAGATCGCGGTTTCATAAGTAGTCCGAAGATTACCTTGAAAAGTTTTTTATTTGCTGCAGTTATAGGTTTCATCTGCATTGCTGTTTTTAGTTGGATAGGAATTTATGGTCAATTTCAAAATTTGGAAGGACAAGCTGCGGTTGAGGTTTCAAAACTATTAGGCATAGCTGCGATGCTAGCGATGAACTTTATAATGATTACTTCGGCAGCATCAACTTTGGATTCTACTTTTTCAGCCTTTTCAAAGCTGTTGGTTGTAGACCTAGGCAAGTTTGGAAAACAGACGGTAAGAAATGGTCGCTTAGCAATGGTGCTTTTAGTTATCCTTGGCACACTCCCTGTGTTTGCCGGACCTGAGATACTTTCAGCTACAACCATTAGTGGCACCATGGTTTTAGGTTTGGCGCCTGTTTTCTTACTCTGGAATTCCAAGGCACCTAGTTTGTCTTTTCACTTATCAGTAGGCTTTGGAATTTTTGTGGGCGTATTAATCGCTACCGGTTTGTATCCAACATCGCTGATCTTTTCACAGGGAAAATATGCAGATCTTTTATCTGCGAATCTGTATGGGACCATAGGTTGTTTTATTTTATTTAGTTTACCAATTATTTATCAAAAATGGACGAAAGAGAAAGTATAAAAGATATTGGTCAGTTGCAAGGAAAGGTTTTATGCTTTGGAGGTGTTTACAGCAATTACCAAGCATTGCAAAAACTGAAACAAATTGCTTCAGATGAAAACATCCCAGCTACAAATATAATCTGCACTGGAGACATAGTTGCTTATTGCGCCCAACCAGAAGAAACGGTTCAAGCGATTAAGGATTGGGGCATACATTGCATAGCTGGAAATGTAGAGATACAATTGAGTAATGATGCAGAAGACTGTGGTTGTGATTTTAGAAATGGGAGCCGATGTGATAATTTTTCGAAAGAGTGGTATCCTTTTTCGAAATCAAAATTAAGCCCGGATTCTATTGAATGGATGAAAGGCTTGCCAGAATTTATTCGATTCGCTTATGCTGGTTTGCATGGAATTGCCGTGCATGGTTCTTTCAAAGAAACAGCCGAATATATTTTCCAATCTTCTTCATGGGAGCAGAAGCTTTCGAACTTTAAAAATAGCAACACGGATTTGATTATTGCAGGCCACTGCGGATTACCATTTAGTCAACATAAAGAAAACAAGTATTGGTTGAACCCTGGGGTCATTGGCATGCCTGCCAATGATGCAACAAGTAAGGTTTGGTACATGATTTTAGAAGAAGGAGCAGATGTTAAAATAAATTTCACTCATTGTAATTTTGAATACGATTATTCTACCGCTGCTGCATTAATGCTCAAAAACAATTTGCCGACAACCTACGCAAGAACATTGAAAACTGGTATTTGGGATAACACCGAAATTCTTCCAGAACCAGAGGCTGCTTTACAAGGCAAATCGATTGTTTTTGATTAAATTCGAGAAATATTGCGTTGTTTATGTGACGCAAAATATTGCGTTGTTTATGAGACGCAAAATATTGCGTCTCTACGGGTGGGTTTTATTTTTCCAATTTCGGGGATTGTTCTTTATGTATTTTGATATGTTAACAAAGGCTTGTTCATCCTTGATGATAATATCATGATAATTTTTTTGCCAAGAAAATTCGGGTATTTCTTTTCTAATATTTTTTGTGACCCCCACTTTGTATCCTCGAATAATTGATCCCAAATTTTGTGATTGCGGGCCAAATTTGTTTTTATGGAATTTGGTACGGATGGTAAAATTAACAGAATTTTGGGAATGATGATTGTTTGTTTGTGTACCCCGCAGAGACGCAATATTTTGCGTCTCTGCAGGTGGTTTTATAACGTTGGATTCATTTTTTGCGATTTCAATTATCCCATGTACATGATCCGGCATTATTATGTGGGTATGTAATTTTACAAAAGGGAAATGATCGGGAATTTCCAACCAACATTTATTGGCAATCATCCCTTGATTGGATAATCCCATGACGTTGGATCTTATTTCACCAAAATATTTTATTTTATTCTTGATACAAATTGTTACAAAATAAATTGCGTTTGCACCATAATCCCAACCAGGCCTGCGGCAGGATTCAATTCGGTAGATACCTTTGAATTTAGTCATAATATGACAACAGTTTTAGTTTTCGAAAGTAAGTTACGAATTTGGATTGGAGATGCAAAATATTGCGTCTCATTTGGTATGCACACAATATTTTGAATCTTTCCGAATACCCTAGGATAACACCGAAATTCTTCCGGAACCAGAGGCTGCTTTACAAGGCAAATCGATTGTTTTTGATTAAGCGTTTATTGATTCGAATTTTTCCATTTCTTTAATACTAAATTTGCCCAAAGCATCAGGCAATTTCACTCCTTGGAGTGAAAGGGATTGTATGCGATACAAATAAGCAGCGCCTTGCATAATTTGTTCTGCGACATCCGCAACCTTACGGTTTTGGTAGGCTTCTAAATGGGTCCCCTTAACCCAATCATTGAAAGCACCCATCGCTGGGCCACACCAAATTTGATAATCCAATTTTCTATCTTCCGTTCCGGCGTTTGCCCAATTGGAAGAAAGACCAAGGTACCATCTAAAGATGAGTGCCATCTTACGTTTCGGATTGTCTTTGGCTCTTTCTATTTGTTCCGGATCACGACTTTCGAAGAAACTAATACAAGCTTGCCATATTTCTTCTAATGGCTTTCGAAATACCTTTTCCTCCAATTGTTTTCTTTCACTTGCAGGAATACTATCTATGCCATCATAAGCTTTGTATAATTCGTATAATTTTTTTGCTCTAGGACCAAAGAGTGTCCCTCTTTTTAATACTTGCAACTCAACACCCATCTCAAACATATCAGATGCTGGCGCCAACATGACATCAGTTGACTCTATAGTCTGCAATAATTTGCGTACATGTTCTGATGTACCTGCTTCCACACAAGCTTGATTCACAGAGCCGGTGACAATGTAGGCTGCTCCCATCATGTATGCCCCCAATGCGGAAGCTGGTGTGGAAATCCCTCCTGCGGCACCTACTCTTATCTTTTTGGCATACTGATATTGCTCTTGGATCTCATCCCTCAATTGAATGATGATTGGCAACAAAGCTACTAAAGGTCGATTATCTGTATGTCCTCCAGAATCAGCTTCTACAGTTATATCATCCGCCATCGGCACTTGTGCAGCCATGCTTGCTTGATCAGCGCTGATCTTTCCAGCTTGTACCAAACTTTCAAGCATTGCTTGTGGCGCAGGTTTCATAAAATGAATGGCAATTTCCTTACGTGAAATCTTTGCTATAACTTTATTATGGATTTCAATTTCACCTTCTGAAGATCGCTTCAAACCAGCTACTCTATAGTGAACTATATGTTCTGTTAATCCAAGAAAAGCGGAAGCTTCTACAACTTTCACGCCTCTTTGTAAAAACAAATTTACGGCGCCTGATTCCAAAGCAGCTTCTACTGGACTATGAATTAAATTGAAAGCATAAGTTTCTGTTGGTAGGCTTTTTTGGATTTTACTGATTGCTTCTTCAACTCTTGATGGTACCAATCCAGCTGCGCCAAAAGATCCTAATAGTTTAGCTTTACCAATGGCAATAACTAAGTCCTCAGAAGCAATGCCATTTGCCATGGCTCCTGTTTTATAGGTATACTTCAAATTATAATCTTCCTTAAAACTTGGATCGCCCAAATCGCTTGCCTCCATCGGATTAAGCATCGCTAAGACTTGTAGACCTCTCCCTTCTGAAACCAATTCGCCAGTGTTTGACACTCCAATCCGTCCACTAAAATCTTTCATGACATAACAAGGTTTGTCTGTCTGAGAAAGCTTTTCTTGAATACTATCTATATCAAAAACGATGTCTCTAGGAGAACCTTTCCAAAATACATTTAAGGGATTTCCTTTAAATTCAATGTCTTTCATTTCTATTTTTTTATTGAATTCCCAAAGCAAGGTCAGTTACTTGATAAATTCTCATTTTTTCATTCCATAAATAGGCATCTGCAATTATCGCTAAGATGTCTCCTCTCTTTTCTACAGATTTGATATGCACTTCTAAATGCATCTCTTTGACATTAAGTAAAATCTGTCCTCTGTATTTCCAGACTGTTTTGTGGTTTGGTAATTGTACAAATTTTGGATTTGTAAAATCCTTTCCTAAATCTTGTTGCAAGGCATATACTTGCACCGCTTGCAATATTGCCTCCACTCCAAGTGAACCTGGCATAACCGGATCTTGATAAAAATGACAGGTAAAATACCAATCATAAGTTTTTATAAACTTGGTAGCATGGATGTAGCCTTTACCAAATTGGCCACCATCTTTTACGATAATCAACTTGTCTAATAAATTTAGTTGATCTCCTGATAAACGATAATGTGGCTTATTTTGAGGGGCTTTATACAATTTCATTTTCCCATAAAGAGAATCCAAATTGATTTGAGTATAATCCGAAGGACCTAATTGTTCTGTAACATACCAAGCAGGAACTTCAGCTCCTTTATCCAATCCAACTTGAGAAGCTAAGGCTTCGGCAGGAAAAAATCCAAAAGAAGATTTTCCTTTGTAAAACACAACACCATCTACGGACAATTCAAAAGTATAATTTTGAATGACAGTTCCACCTAAGGCAACCGAAGTTGTCAAAACCGATTTATTAGAAATTGTATTTCCTCTAAAATCTGTACCGTAAGGTAAATCAAAAAATTCTCCATCACCATCAAGATTTCTGAAATACAAGTTCTTATCTGCAAATGCTAAGGTTGAACCCAAATAAGCGCCCATCAAACCACAAGGCTGCAAAGCAATTTCCATCAAGACTGCATAAGGCATCGTTGCATGGGCATTTTGCTTATAATACCAAGCATCTTGTGGCACATCATATTCTGCATAAATAGTGGACGGTTTACTAAAATCTCCTCTTTCACCTTCTATCTTCAAAACCCTGGAAATCAATTGCAAATCCGTATTAGGTTGTCTAGAAACTTTACGTCCATCATACACCGCAAAGTCTTCCCCAAAACATTTTGAAAGATCATCTAAAGCGAAAGTAGTTATGTGTTCTTCATTCAATAAAGAGCCTTCTGAGCGTGCAGGTATATGCACACCAGCCTGCTTTTCTAAATACTTAGGATTATCCTTTTCTCTAAGTTGTAAGCCAAGGTTTTCAAAGTGAACTGTCACTACTCCATCAGAAATAATTTCCAAATCACCGATAACATATGGATTAGGTACTAAACCAATTTCCTTAATCTCTAATTTATAAACCAGCTTAGTGTCTTTATGCGGTGTTACTTGTTTTCTACATCTAACCTTTTGTGGCAAATCAAATACCGGTTGGTACCGAGCATCTTTGGTCAACCTTTGTAAGCCCAACATCAACATGAAAAATCTTAGTAGATTCCCACCTCCTTCAGCTTGTAAGGAACCTGCTAATACTTCATCATCTCTAAAGTGGCAAGGGAAATACCAATCCTCCGGCTTCAAATCTTTTTCGGCAATGATCATACCCAAGCCATATGCTCCTCCAGTCAGATCGACTGAAACAATCCTGTCGAGCATCAATATCTTTTCAGGAGGAAGTCTCAAAGAAGGATTTCTTCCATTCGCGAAATAGGATTCATGCTCAAAACATTTTTCCATGTCCCCATTTATTAAATACCTCAAGTCATCTTTAGAAAAGGAGGTTTTTTCTGTATTCAATAATGGCGTAAAATATCTCTTTTTAGCTTCTAGTCTAACTTTCTTTTCACCATCTGAATAGACAACACCAGCACCTTCTTCCAATTGATCATCAGCAAAGAATCCGGCACATCCACCATCCATTTTCAAAACCAATCGGTCTTGGACATAACATCTATAACTGAAAAAGAACAATAAATTTTCTCCATTTCTAACAAAGGAGTTTATTGAAATGTCATACCTCAAGGTCTGCCCCTCAAATGGCAAATCATCTACAAAAGTCAGGGTGCAATCCAAAAGACGGTATACAAGATTTCCCTTGTTTTGAAAATCGATGCCTAAGTAAGAGATTAACATCAAATCACATTGACCGGACTCAACAGACACTGCCCAAGGGATTTGTCTATCCGTAGTAAACCAAGCATCATAAGGAATATCATATTCAGTTTGCATCGTCGAAGGTTCGTATACACCCATTTTTCCTTTTAAGCCAGTTACTCGGCTAACGAGTAAATAAGGGTCCATTGGCAACATTACTCTTCTGCTATAAGTATCAATAACTTTATAGGCATCTCCAAATACATTGGCGATCTTTCCGTTTGCAAATTCTACAAGATCTTCCTGTGTAAAGATTATATCCTTGCCTTCCAGTTGCTCTCCTGAATCAAAGTCATACAACTTTAATCCATTTTCTCCAATTCGTTCAATTGCCCATTTCTTAGGCTTGTCTTTCGTTACCGTATCCATAGTTGGTTTATGTTTTTCTTGACTTCCATTGGCAACTATTGCTTTTGGAATAAAAATTTTCTTTCTGTTTTCTATCAATTCAAAAGCATCTGATCTTTGGTTTTCATCCCCAGCTACCAATGCCATTTCTTTGGCAGGCTTCTTTATCTTCGAAAAGATTTCCTTTTGCTCTTTTGATAAGTCTTGGCCAAATGATCTCTTTCCACCAGGAACAATCTTCTTTAAGAAACTGGTACCTTTTTTAATAAGAACCTCCGACTGGAATAGACAATCCAAATCCAATTCAACACCGTGACTTGACAACTCTGCAATTAAGTTCAAAACACCCGTCAGACCTAATTTACTCTTTTGATCTACAGCAACGGCATGAGCCTCTTTATCTTTTAGTATTTCTTTAATCCAACTGGTACAAGTATTATTTGCACCAACTTCTACGAATATTCTACCTCCTTCTTTGTAAAGGGCCTCCACAGTACCAGGAAGATCCACGTGACGCAAACATACATCCGTTGAATTTTCCGCTATTGTTTTTGAATCAAAAGGTATTTTTTGTTTGGTAATACTCGAATAAAAATCAACATTAGGTTGTTCTATTAATTCAAAATCATGCATGCTCAGCAAGCCTTCTTTCTCCTGCTCACAAAAATGATGGTGAATCACATTTTGAAAAGGAATTTCTATGAAAGAACAATTTAATTTTTCGGCGATAGCCAAACAAGCCACTTTGTCTCCAGAAATTACGACATTATTCGAAGTATTGATGAAGCTTAAATAAACTTCTTTATGTTCTTCTACAAGCGACTTTATTTTTTCTAATGGGGCAAGAAGATTTATACTGACCCATTTACTTTTTGCTTCTTCAGAGGAAACACCCCAATAGCTGGCAAGTAGTTCCAAGTTTCCTGCAAACCTGTTTTTGAAAATTGGTGATTTTTGGAATTCATCCTTTCCTTTGACATCCCAAACTTTCATGGCATACCACATGCTGCTACATTCCCCCATGCTATACCCCATCACTTTAGATGGATTAAGCTTCAATTTATCCCTCAGCAAATTTGTAAACACTGCAGAATAAAAAACGCCTGAAGACATCATCGCAATGGCGTTTTGATAAACATCAGGACTTGCTTCAGCAATGGATCTCTTTTTTGGAAATAAATAATCTGTCCAAATAAATTCATCCAGATGTGGATAGAGCTTTTCAAATTCAGTGAGGAGCTCCGGGAAATATTGAAACAGGTCTCTCCCTATTTCTGGATAAACAGTTGCAGAACCAGGATATACAAATACAATTTCTGCATCTTTGCCCAATGGAGTTGGTGTAAAGTAAGACCCCGATGGAGTTCTCAATTCTTTGCCTGATTTAAAAGAAGTATACAGTTGACTTTTATAAAATTTGATTTCCTTTTCTAAGCCAGTCTTTTCTTTAGCTACCAAGACTATTGTATACTTTCCTTTTTTGGCTTTAAAACTTGTATAAAATTGCTTGGATAGCACTGTTATACTGTGCTCCGTTTCAATGGCTATTTCTAGTGCTGCCAGTTGTTGCAGAAGATCTACTTCGTCAAGTCCTTTCAATAGAAAAATAGCAGGCGCCCAAGCAAACTGTCCTTTAGGGTCCTCCTCAAGTTTGTCTACTTTCACTTCTCTCAGCCTGACTTGCTTAGAATCTAAACCAAGTACCGTTGCTTTTCTATCATCAATTAGACTTGGCAAAATCCAAGGTCTTGCTGCTGCTGGAAAATAATAAGGACTTTGATGAAAAATGGAACCCACAACTGGTTTTTCCCAATTGGGAACTGGAGGAATAAATTTATGTTTTAAGCTTAAAGCTGTTTTAATGATTGCTGCTATGCCTGAGGCCGCAAATGTATTTCCTATATTTGATTGCACAGAACCTAGAGCGATTTGATGGTCAGGTCTCTGTGACAAGAGATAGCTTTCTTCTAGGATATCTACTTTTTGAAAACCCGTTGCGGCCAACTCTACGTAAGTGCTGTCTTCTAGGAGTTTAGATTCTGTCAGTTCATCAATAACAGCATACACTTTTTCAATGGTTGTGTCCGATGCTTTCAAAACAATCGCGCCAGCCCCTTCTCCAATCAGCCAGCCAGAATCTTTATCATTATAAGAAATACTAGGATCTGCATTTTGATTTACCCGCTCCTTTTGGTTTCTCAATAAAACATTTTCAAGTCCTCCTGAAAAATCTACGCCTCCTAAAACAACTGCATCCACTTCTCCTAGTGACAATAAGTTTTGAGCAATCTCTAAGGCCTTAAATACAGAATTTTCTCCACAAGAAACTGTAAAGGCCGGGCCCGTAAAATCCCATAAAGCAGCTATCCTTGAAGCCATGATATTTCCCACAAAGGAAGTATGCTGCGAAGGCGTTTGAGCCCCTTCTCTAAAGTAAACCCCATCCTTACAGATGTTCTCTAAAGCTTCGATTTGAGTTTCATCTAATTCGATGTTTTGGGCCTTTAAAGATTCCTTTATTTGCCAAGATACATCCCAACGCGCAAGATAGTGGTGAATAGCCAGCTCTGACTCCATTGCTACAAGAACAGCGACATTTTGCCCTTCTTGAAGCCCTGCATCCTTGATTGCTTGATCAGCCACTTTTAATATTAAAGCTTGCTGCGGTTCTAAGGTTTCTGCTTCTTTTGGTTGAATTTTATATCTAAACAAATCAATTTCAAAATCAGAAATATATGCGCCCTTAGGTGCTTTACCTGATTCAAAACCGAAGGACTTAAGTAAACTCTTGCTAGCTTCCATGCCTTTCCACCTGGCTGATGGAAGATCTATAAAGTGTTGCTTTCCAAAATAAATACTTTCATAAAAAGATTGTAAGGAGCTGCAATTTCCAAAGTGCGCATCCATTCCTATGATAGATAAGGACTTAAGAGGAATGTCTTTTTGAGTAGCTGATGTTTTTTCAACTTGGTAGTTTTGCACAATCATATGCGCATTGGTTCCACCAAAACCGAAGGAGTTAATCCCTGCTTGTTTAAAGGAATCTGACCAAGGCGTATTTTTTGTAATCATCTGATCCAAACCTATAAAGCCATTTGAAGCTTCAACTGGTTCTTCCAAATTTATATTGGGTGGAATAACATTCTTTTGCATAGCCAATAGGACCTTCAACAATCCCGTCATGCCTGCGGCAGTCAAAAGGTGGCCCATATTAGATTTCACAGAACCTAAAAGTGGCTTCGTATTATACTGCTCAAAAAAATCAGATATTGAATTCATCTCCGTAACATCACCCAGTGGTGTACCAGTAGCATGACATTCAAGATAAGAGGTGTCTTGAGGTAAGTTCTTATACTGCTTATAGGCCCTTTCAAAAGCAAGACGCTGCCCTTTCGGGTTTGGACTGAGTAGGAATTTCCCTTTTCCATCATTTGATAAACCGATCCCTCCAACAACAGCTAGAATATTGTCTCCATCTCGTTCGGCATCAGCCAATCGCTTTAAGACAACCATTCCTGCCCCTTCGGAAGAAACAAGACCTGCTGAGTTTTTATCTAAAGGAACAAACTTCTCATGTGCTGGCGCATACGCGTGAAAAATTGAAAAGCCCATGTGAATAAATAGCTGATCCGAAGCACAAACTGCTCCTGCCAACATAAGATCCGTCTTTCCTGTAAGCAACTCATCACAAGCTAATTTAATCGCATAAAGTGAAGTGGCACAAGCCGCATCCAAAGCAAAGTGTCCACCTTTTAAACCTAAGGCCTTAGAAACCATTTCCGAAGGCAAGTATTCCAAGACTTTCGAATCTGGTTTTTCTCCATGATGTGCCTTTATTTTAAAATCATCTTTATCTAGGATATCGTTCACTTGCTCCTCCATCACCTTAGTGTAAACAGAAGACAGCAATTTATGAGAGGAGCTGGTTGGAAAAGAAAGATTCCCTAGTATTAGTCCGCAAGCTGCTTTAACCTTTTCATTATCTAAATAACCAGAATCTTTTAAAGCTTCTTTGGCTACATACAAAGACCATTGATATAATTTGTCTTGTTTTGCTAAAAACTCAGGAGCAAGCTTGTAGCCATTCGGATCAAAGTTAAAATCTCTGATATATCCTCCTCTTAATGCGTAACATTTATCTACAACCCCTTTGTCTGGGTTAAAGAAAATAGCAGGATCAGCTCCAAAATCTTCCGCAGTAGATAAGGAGGTTAGGTCTTTTTCCCTTTCAAGATTCTGCCAAAACTCTTCTAAGGTAGATGAGCCAGGAAAAAGTCCCGAAGATCCTATTATGGCAATTTTATTATTCAATTTGTTTAATTAGTATGTCAGATTTCGGTTGCCAAATTTCTGAATGTTATTTGTTGTTTGTTCAATGTTCGGTTAATCGGATATTCGGTTATTCGGATATTCAATTGTTCCTTTCCTATTACCATACAAGTTGCTTTGAAACTGTCAAAGTTGCTCCTTCAGAAACCATGTAAACTTTTCCTTCTTTATCATATACCGTACAAGTAGCAACCATTTGAAAATCTGTTGCGTTTTCTATTTTGACATGTACAAAAAGTCTCTTGTTAAAAGGAATGTCGTGATATAAGATGGCAGAGTCTGTTTGCAAAGGCAAACTTTTTGCACCATCTCTATAGCGCTGTACCCAAACTACCATTCCTTGATATTGTATATCAGAGAAAAAGGTATTTACAGATAAAACTGGAAACTGACCTTGATCTTTTAATGGAACTTCAGGTGCCTTGCATGACATCACAATTTGCTTTTCTGTAAAGTCGATGATGTTTTCAATTCCTCTGAAATAGGTGTAATGAAAAAGCGAGCCATCCTTGTACAACACATCTCCTGGAGTAGAAACATATTCTCCACTTAATTGATGACTAAACCTTGGCGATTCTATTTTTACTTTTTTAGAAACCAGAATAACTTTAGCTTTATAATGATAAGTCGGCAATTTCGCTCCTTTACTTAGTACCGCACATTCGAATGTTATTCTTTCTGAATTCTTACTGACTTCTTTTAACTCCACAACGTAATCATCCTTTTGATTTCCGTCAAACACAATGCCTTTAAAAAGTTTGGTGTTTTGAACTTGAAATACTCGATAATCAGGATATAACTTCTCGGCCGTTTGCGCCATCCATCCTACAGCATTTACAACAGGCAATACCGCCTTGCCTTGTATGACATGGTGCATTAGAAATGGATTGTCATTTAATTTTAAATGTCTATGTACTTTATGTGTTTTTAAATCGCCTATATAACTTACACCTGCAGGCAAGGTACCACCTATGATCATTTGAGCTTGATCTGAATACTTTGTTTGTAATTCATTGATCATCATAGCAGGACCTCCATCACTATTTACTAGCACGACACCTGCTGCTTCAAACTGAGCTTTTAACTCGCCAGAAACCATACCTGAATCCCAGGCTCCCCAATTGATGGCAGAAACATGCGTCTTTGGATGGTTGGTTTTAAATAACAAAGCAGCCTTGCTAAGTATCTCATTTGCAATGGCATAATCGGTCTGACCTACATTGCCATAAAAACCTGCTACAGAAGAGAACAATACTAAATGTTCTAGACTATTAATGTCAACTGATTTTAATAAGCTTAGTAAACCATCCAACTTAACTGAAAGTACATTATCAAAATCTTCTTCAGATTTGTCTTGAATGTATTTGTCGGCTAAACGTCCAGCTCCATGTATGAGGCCTGTGATTTTACCAAGTTGTTTTGTAGCTGCTTTTAATGGTTTTGAAAAACTTGTAAAGTTGGTTACATCCCCTTTGATGTATTCGACCTCACCTCCGTATTTCTTTATTTGATTAATCGTATCAAAAATTTCCTTTTTTGCAGCTATGTCTTTGAAAATTTTCTTTACGACAGCCAAACTAGGTTTCTCCCCTCTTGCTTTAAGGTCTTCCATGATTAGGCGCTTCAAAACCGCTTCTTCATTTTCTGCTTTTGCAAATTGTGGGATCTCCCCATCTACAGAAGATCTGCCAAGTAGGATGAATTTACAAGAAAAAGTCTTAGCCATTTCAACCACACATTTTGCCGTAACTCCCTTCGCACCTCCACTTACAAAAAATACAGAATCCTTAGTTATCTTAGAATCCACTACTTGATTGGCTCCAACTTCTTCGGCTTCTACTGAAGTGGTTTTTCTTCCTTCTTCTGAAATAGCTACTTCAATAATCCCGGAATTTGCATCATGCCACTCTGTATGAATGTGAGCTGCAATCTCTTTGTTTTTCATTTCTGGCTCTATGTCAATTGCTCTGCAAAATACAGGAGACCATTCAAGGTTTAAACACTTAACCAATCCGGTGAGTCCTCCACCAACAACAGAAACATTTCCGCGTTTGCCTTGGCCCAGCATACCATCCATTCTACTTACTGTGAGAAAAGCAGCTCTGCTTGTCTGACCTAATTCATTTAAATCTTTGTGTGTATGTTTAGCTAGTAAGAAAACCGTCTTTATAAGTTCCCTTTCCTTTTTAAAATGTTGTGTAAAATTACTTCCTTTAAAGACGAATTGTGGGTGGAGATGAATGAAACATCCTATCTTTCCATGAGTCTTTTGAATTTCAGCTACTGCTTTTGAAACAGCTTCATCGCTGGCTTCATTTATGCTTATGCCTTTTAGAGAACGCGCAGTTTTCATGCCAGGCAGATATAAAACAACAACTTGATTGCCTTTGGCTTCAAGTTCTTTTTTTAGATCTGTGGTTAACTCGGTACCATCAGAAGTAAGTACAACAAGGTGTGAATCGGGTAAAGAGAATTCCAAAAAATCTGGTCTTGGAAGGTATTTTAAAGCTACCTTCTTTCTCACAACTCCATGGAAATCTCCAATTGTATTATTTAGCTTAGATCCCGCTATGGGTAAATTTGAACCTAAGCTAGTTCCTTTTTTTTTTGCTCCGCTTGTACGAAAGTAACAATTTCGCCTAGGGTTCTAAGTTCAGTTAGTTCATTCGGATTGATACCTGACATCTCAGGATACTTTGCCGTTAATGCAGCGAAGATCTCTACCCTCTTTATAGAATCGATTCCTAGATCTGCTTCCATGTCCATATTAAGTTCCAGCATCTCTGCAGGATAGCCGGTCTTTTCGGAGACGACTTCTAGGAGGAGTGGGGTTAGGGAGGAAGATGGTGCACTCGGAGACGCAGAAGACGTACTCGGAGACGCAAGTTGAGACGCAATATTTTGCGTCTTTACCGGCGTTTCTACCACAACTGGTGTCGATACTGTACCAACCGCATTGCCTGTAACGAACTCGACGATCTCTCCAAGGGTTCTTAGTTCCGTTAGTTCATTTGGATTGATGCCTGACATCTCTGGATACTTAGCTGTCAATGCAGCGAAGATCTCTACTCTCTTTATGGAATCGATTCCTAGATCTGCTTCCATGTCCATGCTAAGCTCAAGCATCTCTGCTGGATAGCCGGTTTTTTCGGAGACGACTTCTAGGAGAAGCGGAGTTAAAGAAGAAGACGGCGTACTCGGAGACGCAGAAGACGTACTCGGAGACGCAGGTTGAGACGCAAGTTGAGACGCAATATCTTGCGTCTTTACGGGCGTCTTTACTGGCGTTGCTACCACAACTTGCGTCGATACCGTCCCAACCGCATTTCCTGTAACGAACTCGACGATCTCGCCAAGGGTTCTTAGTTCTGTGAGTTCATTTGGATTTATGCCTGACATCTCTGGATACTTAGCTGTCAGTGCGGCGAAGATCTCTACTCTCTTTATAGAGTCGATACCTAGGTCTGCTTCCATGTCCATGTTTAGTTCCAGCATCTCCGCTGGATAGCCGGTCTTTTCGGAGACGACTTCTAGGAGGAGGGGGGTCAGGGAGGAAGACGGCGTACTTAGAGACGACGGTTGAGACGCAATATTTTGCGTCTTTACTGGCGTCTCTACTGCTACTGGAGGAGACGAGGGTTGAGACGCAATATTTTGCGTCTTTACTGGCGCCTTTACTATAGCAGGAGGAGACGTAGTCCCATTTCCGTTGCTAGAATGATGTCCATTCGCAGGATTAGCAGAGACGGAAAACTTTCCATCTTTACTTATCTCTGAGGACAATATGCCCAATATAGTTTGCGACTGTTTATTTTGTTCATTCATAAACCTTTCAAAAATCTCTAGTGATTTTGTCTGATTCGCTTTGAATGATTCCAAGGTTGCTTTTAGCAACTCCAAAGTTTCTTTGTTCATGATTTCTTCTTCAGAATTTTTATCAATAAGTCCATTTGTAGCTTGGACCTTTACAATTTTCTCTACTTCGACAATTCGCTCTACCTCTACTATTTTTTCTACGACTTGTCCGGCAGTAGAAATTTTGATGCCGTCATTTAAAACATTTGTATAAGCATCCTGGGTTGGCTTGGACACATAATTATTTCCACTCAATCTAACATTCATTTTAGATTTTGCAGGTAATGGTGTGATCTCTCTTTTGAAAGGATCAATATTATTTAATGGCAATCCTAAAACTTTCATCGCAACTGATGCCTGTCTTAACTGAAGGTCAGAATCTTTTTTAGCATTTGCATTGACAGCAATTGCTGTATGCTCTTTACCTTCCAGAACATTCTTCACAAGGTTGGTTAAAATCCCTTTTGGACCAAACTCAACAAACACTCTAGCTCCTGCTGCATATAAATTTTCAATCTCCTTTTTAAAGAGTACAGGATTTAGCAACTGATTGCTTAATATCGATTTAATTTTATCTACTTGAGTTGGATAAACTTCGCCAGTTGTATTTGCAAAAACAGGAACTTTCGCTTTTCCAAAATTTTGTCTAGCAACAAACTCTGCAAAAGGTGCTTGAGCATGTGCGACAAACTTAGTATGAAAAGCTGCTGAAACAGGTAAGCGTATAAAAGAAATTCCAGAAGCTTTTAATTTCACCTCAGCTTGTTGTATCGCTTCGGTAGAACCTCCTATAACCACTTGATTTTTTGCATTAACATTAGCTATGCCTACCCCTTTTATAGCTTGTATTTGCGCCGCAACTTCAGTCTCAGATTCTTTAACAGCCAACATGGCTCCTGAATCTTCTTCCGGCTTAATGGCTCCCATTGCAGATCCTCGAGATTCGGCTAAAGCCAAAAATGTTTTATCATCAACGACTCCCGCTGCCCACAATGCGGTCAACTCTCCAAAACTATGACCAGCACAAAAGGCAGGTTGAAAACCAGCTTCTTGAAACACTTTGAACTGCCCCATACTCAAGCTACCAATAGCAGGCTGAGCAAATTGTGTTTTGGTCAAAGTAATTTGATCCACACTTTTTTCTTCTATGGTAAAGGTTGGAATAGGATACATTACTTTAGAAAGAGCCTCCCTTCCTTTTGAATAAAATAATTGATCTACCTCCTCTATACTTGCAGACATTTGCGGAAATGCATTTACTGATTCCACACCCATATTGATGTACTGGGCACCTTGACCAGCGAACAAAGCTGCCACCTTATCAGTTGCAACATTGATGCTCGAATGTCTAAAGTATATTCCTCTTGGATCTGTCCAGTTTTCTTTATTTGAGGATAAGTTTTGAATGCAGATTTGCAAATATTCTTTACAAGAATCTAGATCCTTAATAACAAATCCTACCCTTGCTTGATCCTGTTTTATTTCAATTTCTTTTGAAGCTTTCACTAGATTTGAAAAGCTCATTTCTCTACTTTCATCAGATAACTTTTCCAACTCTATTTGGCAGTACAACTTCAAGTCCTCTGCAGTTGCTGCTTGTAAAAGTATTGACTTATAAGGTTGGTGCAATCTATAATCAATTGATTTATTGCCTTGGTATTCTTCTAATGCAAGGTGAACATTGATTCCTCCAAAACCAAATGCTGAAACCCCAGCTCTTCTTGGGTGACCGTTTCTGATCCATGGTCTTGATTCTGTATTGATATAAATTGCTGTATTTTTAATATCGAATTTTGAGTTTGGCTGTTCT
>CALIIW010000263.1 GCA_938018185.1 uncultured Saprospiraceae bacterium | reverse complement strand
GCTCCGATCACTCGGAACTGCTTTTAATTTTTGAAATCAAGGTTTGCCTTGATGTTCTATAATTTCTTAAATACCCAATTTAGATTTAACCATTGCGCTAACGTCAGTAGTTTGATCTGCATAAAGAAGTACTTGAGTACTTGCATCAAAAACAAACTGGTAGCCATTTTCTTCAGCAACTGATTTGATCGCGTTGTTGACTTTCTCTAAGATCGGTCCAAGCAAAGTAGCTTCTTTTTCTTGAATTTGACGAATCATATCTTGTTCGAATTTTCCAATCTCAGCTTCTTGCTGCTTTAATTTTTGAAGTTCTACTTCTTGTTCTTTTGGAGACAATTCTCCTCTTTCAGCTTTTTGTTGAGCTGTTTGGTATTTGCCCTGAAGCTCAGTTAGCATTCCTTCCCCTTTCTTTTGAAGTTGTTTCTGGAATGTTTCCAAATTAGCTCTAGCTTGTTTTACCTCTGGCATTTCTGCTAGTAGCGCTTGTGAGTTTAAGTATCCAAATTTTTGTGCACTCACAGTATTGGACATCATAAAGAAACCAATAAAAAGTACAGTGTAAAGCATTAATTTATTCATGATAAATTCTTTTAATTTAAAGTTATTGCATTCTGGAATGCTGTTAATAAAAGGCTCGCAAAGATAGCCAATTTAGTTTTTAAACTAAATTATTATCTATAAACCTAATTCTCTCTTAATATCGTCTGTTTTGTCGTATTTCGGATTAGCGAAAATAATACCTGTAGAAGAAGCTGCGTCAAAGATAAAATCATAGCCTTTTTGACTGGCAAAATCTTCGATAGCATTATAGACTTTTTCCTGGATTGGTCTCACTAGATCTTGTCTTTTCTTGAATAAAGCGCCCTCCGGACCAAATTTATTTTTCTGTAATTCTCTTACTCTTTTTTCAGCATTCATGATCTCATCCTCCTTCTCCTTTCTCATTTCTTCACTCATTAAAACTTGTTCAGCCTGATACGCATTATACATACCTTTAATCTTATCATATTCTTGGGCTATATCGGATCTCCATTGAGAAGCCAACTTGTCTAATTCAGCTTGTGATTGCTTATAGTCGGGTAAGGACTCTAATACTGTATTGATATCACAAACAGCAATTCTTTGCGCTTTCATGTTTGAAAAGCTAAACATGGTTAATGCGAATATTGCTAATAAGGTTTTTGCGGATTTAAGGATTTGTAGACGTACCATAATACTGTTATATTTTATTTATTGTAATTCAAAAATTAGTGCTCAAAGGTAAAGTTTTATCAAATCAATTAGTAATTCAATCAAACATTCCTATTCTCTAAGTTATCAACGCTTATAAGACTATTTCTGTATAGAAAGGTTAATTTGATTAACGATTGTTTAACTATAAGGTTAATTTGTCTTAATGTTATAAGTAGACGAAAGGATGCTTATTTTTGTACAATTTTTAAAACAAACGCATATTTATGTCAAAACGTAACAGTTCTTACATTCTTGGTAAGAAATCCCTTTGTATTTCCGATATAATGGAAATTAGCGAAAACAGTAGCAAAATTGAACTATCGAAAGCATCGGTCAAAGCAATTGGCAAAGCTAGAAGCTATTTGGAAAATAGAGTTTCGAATAAAAAAGACATTATATACGGGATAAATACTGGTTTTGGCTCTTTATGTAATATTAGTATCTCCTTAGACCAAATTGAAGAGTTGCAATATAACCTTGTCCGATCGCACGCCTGTGGTATGGGAGAGGAAGTTCCAACTGAGATTGTAAGGATAATCATGCTTTTAAAGATATTGAGTTTAGCCACTGGTCATTCTGGCGTTCGTTTAGTCTTGGTAAATCAATTGATTAAGTATTTTAACAAAGGTGTTATTCCTCAAATTTTCCAACAAGGCTCACTTGGGGCATCGGGGGACCTGGCTCCTTTGGCGCATCTAGGCTTAAGCTTGATCGGTGAGGGCAGAATATGGAATGGTAAGAAATATGTTTCCTCCGCTGTAGCCTTAAAGAAAAATAAGTTGAAAGCAATCAATTTAAAAGCGAAAGAAGGAATTGCTATTTTGAATGGAACTCAATTTTCTACTGCATATGCAGTTTGGTGTTTGAGTGAGGCAAATCGTCTCTTTGAACTGGCCAATCTTTGTACTGCGATTTCAATGGATGCTTTTCATTGTAGCATCAAGCCTTTTTCAGAAGTACTTCATAAAATTAGGCCTCATAAGGGGCAACTCACAGTTGCCGCAACTATTAGAAAGATATTAAGAGGATCAAAGATTCTCAAGCAAAAGAAAAATAACGTCCAGGATCCTTACGCATTTAGATGTGTTCCTCAAGTACATGGAGCAACCTATGATACCATTCAACATTGTGAAATGGTTGTCAATACTGAAATAAATGCAGTGACGGACAATCCAAATGTATTTGTAGAAACAGATGAAGTATTGTCTGGTGGCAATTTTCATGCTCAACCAATTGCATTGGTTTTAGATTTTCTTGCGATTGCCATGGCAGAACTTGGAAGTATCTCAGAGCGACGTACCTTTCAGTTGATTTCTGGAAAGAGAGACTTACCTGAATTCTTAGTAAAAGAAGTGGGTTTGAATTCTGGGTTTATGATTCCACAGTATACAGCAGCTTCCATAGTTAGTCAAAATAAACAATTGTGCACCCCTGCTTCTATTGATTCAATCGTCTCTTCTAATGGTCAGGAAGACCATGTGAGCATGGCTGCTAATGCAGCAACTAAAGCTTACAGAGTTATACAAAATGTAGAGAAAGTTTTAGCCATTGAATACATGACCGCTATGCAAGCGCTAGATTTTAGAAGACCTTCCAAGAGTAGTACTAGTATTGAACTAGAACATGCTGCTTATCGAAAGGTTATTTCTCAAGTTTCGAGAGATCGAAATTTAAGCATAGACATGCATAAGACCGTCGAATTCTTAAAAACAAAATGAGAGTAATAGTCTTTTTCTTTCTTTTACGCATCTCTACGCAATCCGGTTTTTCTCAACTTGAAAATAAGTTTTATGTAGAGCCATCTTTTCATTTTGGACAGATCGTAAAACACAAAGAAGAAATCAACTTTCCAGTTAATGGACCCAGTTATGGTTTTGAAATAAATGCAAAGTGGCAGACTAGAGGTAAGAAGACTTGGCAAGAGTGGCAGAAATATCCTTCATTTGGTTTGGAGTTTTTGGCCTATCGACTTGGAGATAAAAATGTTTTAGGATCTGCATTTGGCTTGATTCCAAACATAACACTACACCTTTTGCGTAAAGAAAAATGGAATTTGAATTTTCAAATGGGTACAGGAATCGCTTATCTAAATCGACCTTACCATCTATATGACAATCCTCTCAATAACGCCATTGGTTCCTTTATTAATAA
>CALIIW010000262.1 GCA_938018185.1 uncultured Saprospiraceae bacterium | reverse complement strand
GGATTTAAAAATTATGCCTACCAAGATTTCTATACACAGCTCAATGCACTCAAAGATCGAAACAAGTCCATGTGGAACGGAGAATATGGAGGTGCTCCTAGTTTTATTTCAGAATCGAATGAGGTGATGGCTTATGAGAGGTCAAAGGACGGAGATAGGGTAGCGGTGTTTATCAATCTTTCGGATAAAAAGACATCTGCTACAATTACAAAAGACGTAATAGGTTTAAAGGACATACATACTGGTGAGGCTGTACAATATAAAAAAGGAGAATCTGTAAGTTTAGCACCTTGGGGATACATCGTTGCAAGTTCAAATTAATCTAGTTGAGATAAAAAGAAATTTTATGAATACAAAACCAAGACTGTCTACGGCGGATATATGGAACATGAGTGTTGGATTTCTAGGCATTCAAATGGGCTTTGCTTTGCAGAATGGAAACGCCTCCAGAATACTGCAGAGTTTCGGCGCAGATGTTCATGAACTTTCTTGGTTTTGGTTGGTGGCTCCCTTAACGGGAATGATTGTTCAGCCGATAGTAGGTTATTATTCGGATAGAACTTGGGGTAAATATGGTAGAAGAAAACCTTACTTTTTGGTAGGAGCTATCATAGCTTCACTTGGATTGATTCTAATGCCCAATGCAGATATGTTTGTAGCTTTCTTGCCGGCCATTTGGGTAGGTGCAGGTATGCTGATGATCATGGATGCCTCCTTCAATATCGCGATGGAACCTTTTCGGGCTTTAGTGGCGGACAAGTTGCCCGCAGAACAAAGGACGAAAGGTTTTTCTGTACAAACCATTCTTATTGGAATCGGTGCAGTCGTTGGTTCTTGGCTGCCCTACTTTTTGGCAGAATTTGTTGGTGTTGAAAAGATTGCTGCAGAAGGATCCATTCCTGCCAATGTGATCTGGTCATTTGTTATTGGAGCAATATGTTTAATAACTGCCATACTCTGGACTTTCTCCAAGACGACAGAGTATTCTCCAGAAGAGATGGAGAAGTTCTTAGAAGATGAACCTGAGGAGGAAGAAGCAAAGATTGGATTGATGCAGTTTTTCTCAGATTTCAAAAATATGCCAAGGACCATGAAGCAATTGGGTCTGGTGCAATTCTTTTCTTGGTTTGCCTTATTCTTAATGTGGGTATATTCTACCTCAGCAATCGCCCAACATATTTATGGATTACCTATTGATGATTCTTCTTCTGAGACCTACCAAAATGCTGGAAACTGGGTAGGTATTTTATTTGGTGTATATAATTTTGTTTCTGCAATCTTTGCCTTTTTTCTACCAAGAATTGCAGACAGCATCGGTAGAAAAAAGACGCACGCCTTTTGTTTGGTCTGCGGTGGTTTAGGATTACTATCCGTTTACTTTTTGCCTACAGCTACTTCCCTTATCCTTTCTATGATAGGAATCGGTATTGCGTGGGCAAGTATTTTAGCGATGCCTTATGCCATTCTCGCTGGTTCTATTCCATTGCGTAAAATGGGCATCTATATGGGCATCTTTAATTTGTTCATCACCATCCCTCAAGTCATTTCTGCCATCACAGGAGGATTTATAGTCAAAGAGCTTTTTGGCAACTACGCGATCTACATGATCATGATTGCTGCAGCTTGTATGTTTTTGGCTGCTTTCTCTGTATTGGGTGTAGAAGATAGAGATGATATGGTTTTGCAAAAATAAAAACGAAAAATCCATTAACCAATTATCTATTCAATCACAATTGTGTTTTAGCAAAATGTTGAATGGCAGCTGAAATAAACTTTGCCAAACCAGCATAGTGTTTTCCATCAATTTGACAATACGATTCCTCTGCTGTGTATAATTTTCCTAGGCCTTTGTAATCACTTTTTTGTGTATCAGCAGTTCCATTAGTGCCCCAAAATTTACGCGTGTTTGTATAATGTTTTGAAATCTCTAATTGAACCACTTCACTTGCTACATCCTCCTTAGATAAGGCCAATAGATTTTTAAATATTTCTGATTGCTCGTTTTGTAGTTGTTTGAACGCTTCTTTGGATAGACTCTTTAAATATTTTTCACTTCTTTGTACCTCAGCCTCGCCAAATTTTTTCTTCGACTTTGTTCTCATAGAACTAACTTCTTCCTTTGAAAATCCTGCATATAACTCCTTGTCTGTTATCATTTTTTTTCCTTTTAATTTTAAAATAGTTTTGTCAATAGTCTTAAGTAAAATTGTAATTCTTTTTTGTTCTGAAAGAAGACTGCTCCTTTGATTTTCTAATGCAGCAATGTGATTGAAATTTTTATCATCTAGTACTTCCGAGATTGCTTTCAATGATAAACCTAGTTCTTTATAGAACAATATTTGTTGCAATCGGAGCAATTCATTTTTACCATACAATCTATACTTCTTTTCAGATCGAAATGCAGGTTTTAGTAAGCCAATGCCATCATAATGATGCAATGTTCGAATACTTACCTGCGCAAGTTTTGCCAGTTCTTTTACTGTATATCTTTTCATTATTTAGTATTACAATACAAAGATATGCTATGACCTAAGGTAAGAGTCAAGAGTTTGACAACTTTTTTTTCAAATAGTTAAAATAGGTGAATTGATTTTGTTTAGGAAAAGATGCTTTGTTGCTACTATAGAGCGTAAATTCTATTTGCCAGTATTAGATAGTTTTCCAAGTATGATGTTAGATTGTTCTTCTAATTTTATTATGCTTTCTTCTCCTTTATAATTTAGATAGTAAGCCATCCAAACCAGCCTTTCATTAGTTAGAAACCCATTCATAGTCATGGCCATGGTGTAAGGCTCCTCACCGTCAACTTGGTATTTAATCAGCATCACATAAGTAAAAGATTTGTCATTGAAGTTATATTTATTAATAACCAGTGGTTCTCCTACTTTTACACCTAGATCAATTTTGTCGATGTCCTTTTTCATTTCATCCCAATTTTGCGATATGAAATTTCCATTTAAAACTTCTTCCATTTCTTTCAGAAACTTTGAATCAGCAGGCAAATCTTTTAACTGAGTTGTTGCATAAATTTTAAAGAAGTTGTCAAAATTAATAAGCCCAATGGAATCAATTTTGGAGTAGATCTCATCATTCAAGTAATAGCCCAATACTACATTGACAGGAACTTCTGTAGCGTCAGCAATTTGTTTTACAAGAGGGATTGTGTAGCATTCTTGATATCCTTCTATTTTAGGTAAACAAATTTCTTTCTCACCAAAAGTTGTGATTCTAACACAATTATTCTCTTGGGCAAAGATCCAAGTGCTAACTAATAGAAGGAGTAAAGAGTTTATAATTTTCATAATACTTTTATATTTTTGGAGATTCAATTTTTATCAATTGATAAATCAAATTTAAAGATTGTTTTCTTTTTTCTGGCATTCATGTTTTTACGAAATTCTGGTTCATATTCCGTATAAAAATCTTTAGGTTCTAAATTCCATCCAATACGCCATGCATTTATTTCGTCTAAGGTTTTTTCTTTGTGCCCCCAAATTATTCGCATTATAGATAGTGGATACATTTCTGCCAACTTTTTTGCTTTTTCGGGATTTTGAGGCTCTCCACCATATAGGTCCCAAGCACCAAAGAGATGTAAAACTTCATGTGTAATGACCGGAGATGCCGTTGAAATTCCAAAGCTTTGTTTGCAAAAAATAATAGTATGATCTATACTTATATCCTCTGAAAAAATGCTTCTATTGAAATCATAAGCATGTGATCTTCCGGATTGTTTAACAAAGCATAAAATGACAACTTTACTTTTTTTGAGGTCTATTTGATAAAATGCCATATAGTCTTCCATAGTATCAAATCCTATATTATTAGCAATTTCATTAGTGACATTACGGTTACTTCCTTTATGAGCATCCGACCAAGTTTTTATATCTGGAATAAAAATTTCTTCTTCATATGAATTAAAGTAATCGTCATGGATATTTAATTTCACTTGTGGATAATCTTCTGCTTGTTCAAGAATCCATTCTTTTGATAATCTAAGTTCATTTAAATAAAATTTGATTTCATTCTCTTCAAATTCTCCCTCCGGTGTATTAATAAAAAATGGAACAAAATAAACTTCACCTGTTAGACCTCTCCATGCTAGTTCTTTGATTGGTTTATAGTCTTTTTGAGAAAATAAATAATTGAATCCCGTAAAGGTCATTAGAGTGATTAGAATGTATTTAAGGTAATTCACATGTAAATTTCATAAAATGATAGAAGCAGAAAGAATTTTAATCTAAAGTAATAAAAAACATCGGCTATGACCTTATTCAAAAAAAAAGAATACCAAGAAGTGCAGAAGTAATTGATAAGTTCTAGTGTCAATTTACCTCTTTTAAAAGCTCATGAAAAACCGGTTTATATATTTGTCAGTTAGTTGCTAAAATATAAGAAACTCAAATTTTTATTCTTGAACAATAATATATGTATAATCTTTTTACTATATTAAACCTCTTTTATTTTATACAATAAAAATTTTAAGTATGAAAACAAAATGTACATTTCAAATTACGCTTTTTCTCTTCTTCAGCATTCAATTATTTAATACCATTCAAGCACAGGTCCCAAATTTCACCCTAACAGATATCGATGGGGTAGAACATAACCTCTATGAAGACTACCTTGATCAAGGAAAAACTGTTATGCTCAGTTTTGGAGGGACTTGGGCTATATGGGATTCTGTTTGGCTTAGCTCCGGAGTCATGCAAGAATTTCAAGATGTTTATGTTAGTTCTGGTGAAGCTGTAATTCTTTTTATCGATCCTTTCGGCCCAAGTCTGGAAGAATTCATGGGAATCTCTGGCAATACCCTAGGTTACGATTATGTGAGTTCTGCAAATTTTCCATTGATTTCCTCAAATGGTGATATTGCAGAAGCTTATGATGTTTCTTTTTTTCCTACCATTAGAATAATTTGCCCAGATAGAACAGGATACTCTGATGGTCAATCTATCTCTGGTGTATTTACAGAAAACGAAGATATTCGTTATACCAACTTAGAATCTGCAGAAGTAATAGCTGATCTTATGTTTGAAAACTGCGGAACTTCTTTCGAGGTAAGCGCCATTCAAGGATTGGTCTACCATGATTTAGATGACAATTGTAGCTATGATCAAAATGAGTCCGGATCAATGGGAATTAAATCATTGATAACTGGCCCAAATGGAACTGTAACAAGAATTACCAATACGGAAGGAATATTTAGAAAGGTAGTAGCGCCAGGCGACTATAATGTAAGTATAGTTCCACCAAACGAACTTTGGTCAAGCTGTGATGTACCCGTAGATATCAACTTCGGAGAGGAGGAAGCTTCAACTGAAGAGGTATCCTTTGGATTGCAAGCTCTTGAAGATTGTCCAAAACTAATGAGTACGATAACAGCCCCATTTTTAAGACGATGTTTTGATGCAAATTTATTTGTAAGTTATTGCAATGAAGGGACCATAGTAGCAGAAGATGTTTATGTAACTGTAACCCTTGATGAATACATGGAGTATGTTTCTTCCAATCACACCCCTAGCTCCATAGATGGTCAAACCTTAACTTTTGAAATTGGGACTTTGCAGCCATTAGACTGTGGCAAAATTAGAATTGTTTTCTTCACAGATTGCGACGTTGAATTAGAAACAGAACAATGTTATAGTACAGCGATTTATCCTGATTACGATTGTGATCAAGATCCAAGATTTCAAACTGAAACGGAATGCCAGGAAATTAGAGGCGCATTTGATCCCAATGACAAAAGAGCTTTTCCTCTTAGTGGTAGTGATGAATATGTTATAGAACCAAACACCATTATAAAATACCAATTAAGATTTCAGAATACTGGTACAGATACGGCATTCAACATATTTATTGAAGATGAAATTTCTGAAAATTTAGACATCGGTTCTTTTAGAGTTGGTCAAGCAAGTCATGATTATGAAATAGAATTTGATGAAGCTAGAAAGATGACTATTTATTTTCCAAACGTAATGCTTCCAGATAGCAATGTCAATTTGATAGGTAGCAATGGCTTTATTAATTATTATATTGATCAAAAACCAAATTTGGCTAATGGAACAACTATTGAAAATAGTGCCGGCATTTTCTTTGACTTTAATGAGCCTGTTCTTACAAATACAACCACGCATATTGTGGATGACGGCATCGTTTCTACTCAAAATTTAAATGACATTAATTTTTCTGTTTTTCCAAATCCAACATCAGACAATTTGGATATCAGAATAAATGAAAATGATTGGAAATCGGGTAGGGTAGAACTCTTAGCGATAACAGGCAATGTATTACATTCGCAAAAATTAAATTCTTTTAAAAGTAAAATAAATGTAGAAAGATTTGAAGAAGGAATCTACATTTTGGTATTGACAAGTGATGATGGGAAAACAGCAAAACAGATGCTTTGTATAATGAGGTAGCCTTCTAAATTTAATTCAACTCATTTTCATTTTTATTTTATCATAAAAAATCAAAAGGTTCATAGGGATATTCTGTGGACCTTTTGATTTTTGAACCTATTGGGAAATGGTAAAAGTAAAATACTAAACTCATTTCCAATTGGAACGCCGTTCATCTTGTTCTCATGTAGTATTATTTTCTTGGTTTCATTTTGCAATTTATTGGATTTTCCAAGGTGGATTAATTCTGTTTTCTCCTGCTTTGAAAAGTATCAACTGATTTCCATCTAAATCTTTTAGTCGGGCCTCTCTCCATAACCAACCTTGGTCAGTGGGTTCGAGTTCAAATTCAATTCCGCTTTTCTTTAATTCGTTTACCTTGTCGTCAAGCTTGTCACATTCAAAATAAACGTAAATGCCTTCACCAGTAGGCAAATTGTCAGTTTTATGAATAGAAAAAGTTGAATCGCCTGTTGGACATTCAAATCTTGCATAATTTGGTATCGATTCAACGATTAATTTCAAACCTAATTTTTTATAGAATTTAATAGATTTTTCTACATCTAATGATGGTACTGTTATTTGATTGAGGTTCATTTTTTATTTTTTTCAATTTTCCATTGATTCATTTCTTAACCAAAGTCAATGTTTTATTTATTCAAATGAAAGAACTTTGGATAAAATAAATAATTATGAAAAATTTATCCTTAGCACTCAGTACATTTTTACTTTTGATGTTATCCAATGACATCCTTGCACAAATTAATAATTCTGTCTATTCGGAATATCAAAATTCACTATCAAGATATAAATTTATCACTGATTATGGATCCTTCCAATCAAAAGGACAACTTAATCCTAATTTGGATTTAACTAGGACAAAGTTTAAAAAGGAAAGTCAAGTGAATTTACAAATGAATTCATTAAATAATTCGTCTCTAGCAAAAAACAATTTATTCTATTCTAATAATGTATTCCAATCACCTAATAAAAATTCAATTATGATTACAAATCGTAGATTAAAATATTCAAGCTTATGGGCTTTTGCTTCTTTAAATTACCTCTATGCTGATTTGGTTGGCATAATGGATCTGAATCTCTTAAGTCAGTATCAAACTGGTGTCGTAAATGGAATTGAAATTACACCGGCATTTTTAACCATAGCAGCTGCATATATGCAAATACCTTTATCAAATGTATTTTTACCTCACATCATAAAGAATGATAAAACACTGCGTTGGATTCAAATTATTGCTGGAACCATAGCAACCTTAGGACAGGGGGCAACATTGTTTGTAGGAAAACCTGCACCATATTATATTCTATTTACTGCGATTGAAATGGGAGCAACAGCATACATAACCATTGATGCGATAAAATGGAAAACAAAAAAAAGTAAGAATAAGGAACCTATTAAGTTTTAGTAGGTTTGTTTTTGGAGATTCTTTTTTTTATCCTACTCAAAGATTCTGGTTTAACACCAATATAGCTGGACAGTTGAATTTGTGAAATTAATTGAATTAGATTCGGACTTTTTTCTAATAGGTTAATGTACCTTTCTTCAGGTGTGCTGTTTTGATATTCTGTAAAATGTCTCTGTTGTTTTAGAATTTCTTTTTCTAGAATCATTTGAGATAATTCCTGAAATTTTGGATTTGTTTTCATAAATTCGGATCCTTCCTTTTCGTTTGCAATTACCAAAACACTGTCTTGGACACATTCTAAGTAAAAAGTAGAATGATGTTGGGCGGCTTGTCCAATTGCTGGGAATATCCAGTCTTCATCCGTGTAGAAGTTTGTAATTCGTTCAGTTCCATCTTTTATAATATATTGTCGAACACAACCTTTTAAAACAAAGTAATTGTCATGGGCTAATTGCCCTTCTTTTAGAAGAATTTCTTTTTTATTAAAGTTGCGAATATCAATGTCTTCTGAGATTGCTTTTTTTTCACTTGGAGTAAGTGGTCTAAATTTGGAAAAATATTGTAATAGTTTTTCTACCATTTTGTTTTTTAAATTCTAAATAATCTGAATTAACATTGAGATCACTTAAGCCCTCTTTTATCCGTGCCATACTAGGATATTGCCCTTTTGTAAAATGTCTTAAAAAAGCAATTTGACAAGCTAAACTTAAGAATCTTTCTTGTAAATTATGTAGAGATCCATAAACTGTAAAACCAAAAAGGCTATTTTAGAGTCAAATATACATTTTACATTTTATGGAGGAGCAAGATTCAATTCAAGAGAAAATACATAATTGTCCAAATTGTCATGCTCCTTTGATTAATAAGGCATACTTTTGCTACAAATGTGGTCAAAAAAATAAAGCTATAAGGCTTACTCTAAAGGATCTCTTTTCTCAATTTTTTGATACTGTATTTAATTTAGATTCCAAAATATTTCGAACACTTGGTGCTGTCTTGATTCCAGGTAAACTTACCAACGCTTTTTTGAATGGACAACGCCAAAAATATTATCATCCAATTCGATTATTTCTAGTATTGATAGTAATTTTTCTAGCTGGTTTAAATTATCAAAACAATATGCCCATTGCGACTAAAATGAAAAAAGGTCGAATCGATAAATTAGAAGAACGAAAACGATTGATGGGTGTTTTGAATAAAGGTATAAATTCTATTTCGGAAAAGACAGATCAACAAGTAGTTCTTGAATCATTGGATACCTTATCAAGTATTTTTTATAGAAATTCCGGAAAACGAGTTGATAGTATTAATATTAATAGAGAAGTAAAAGTCCTAGTTGATTTTGATTTTAACATTGCAGTGGAGGATTTTGAAAAATATTCATCCAAGGAAATTCTAGATATTTATGAAGTAAAAGGCTTTTATAAACGGATGGTTGTTCAACAAAAAGTAAAGATGTTAAAATCTGAGACTAGCTTTATGCCATTCCTTTTGGGGAAAGTAACCTGGATGATCTTTTTTGTATTGTTATTACTTAGCCTTGTGTTTAAATTACTTTATTTAAAAAGCGATTTTTTATATTTGGAACATCTTATTTTTGGGATTCACCTCCATTCATTCTTTTTTATTGTTCTGTCCATTTTAACTTTGTTTTCAGTGAAAATGGCAAAAATATTCCTTCCATTTATTTTATTTTTAATGGCTATTTATTTTTTTATCGCCTTGAGCCGAGTTTATAAGCAATCTTTTTTTATGACAAGCCTCAAATTTATTCTCGTATTAATTTGCTATTTTTTCTTATCTGTTTTTGGATTTGCTTTTACCGTAGTAGGAAGTTTTTTAATATTTTAAGAAGAATTAATAAGGCAAAAATACAAAGGAGTTTAAACTGCATTCTTACAGGCACAAGCTTCTCAAAAAGATCAGTTTCTATTCATTTCTGACAACAGTTATTTCTTAAAAAAGTATCTGGACAAGAAAACATTTTAGTGAAACCTAATTCTAACACTTCCGATTGTTAGCTTCCTTTTTTATTTGTAGCCTTTCCTTTACCTCGTATTAATTCATAGATTATGGATATGATACAAATTAATATAATTGCAATTTCCAGATATTCTTTTCGTCCTAAGTTCATGCTACTTAAAGCATCGTATTCAAAATTTAGGAGGCTTAATATTAATAAGAGTGATAATGGTATTAAATTTCTATTCATCAGTTCTCTAATTTTATATGATGGAAAATAATTTTTCATTGAATCAATTAGCAACTATATTGCAAAAATTAATAAGATTAATTCCTAAATATAATACTACAATCATGCATGTAATTGTTATTAGTAGTATTTTAGAGTCAAGATTCATACGTAAGAAATGTGAAGTTCTAAATATTTTTGCACAAAAATTCAATTGAAATGAGCAAACAAGATCAGACATCTTCTTTTTTACTTCGTTTTACTCAAAAGATGTTCGAAGACGAAAAAGGCGAAGCTAATGTACAATGGAGAGGGAAAATTACGCATGTCCAAGGGAATGAACATAAGAATTTCAGTGAACTGAAAGACGCGATAGATTTTATTCAAGAAAAACTGTCGACACTAACTTTGTCTTCCATTGAAAGCGATGTTAGTGAAGAAGAAAAGGAAGGGATACTGACCAAGAGTATGGAAATTTGGAAAAGACTGGCTAAGAGTTATCCCAAGATGATGGTGCAAGCCATCAAAGATCCAAAGGCACAAGTGGCTCAATTTCAAGAGCAATTGACAAGCAAAGCAGGGGAGATCTCTGATCGCTTACAATTAGAATCTTATCGGCCAACTAATAAATCTGACTTAAAAGAACTATCGGATCAAGTTTTGCAATTGACTGACATTATCGGTAAGCTTAAAAAGAAAGTTGATAAAATCGATAAAAAGATTGGCAAGTCTTGATCAGGTTTGATGATTCACATATAGAAGCATTATTAGAAGCGGAAGCTAAGGCAGAACTCAAAGTATATACCTTCGGTCGCTTTAATCTAGCCTTGAATGGTCAACAGATTTCAGATAATTGGGGAAGAGATAAAGCCATTCAGTTATTTCAGTTTTTCTTGATTTCACGAAATAGATCCGCCCTTCACAAAGAGCAAATCATGGACAGGCTTTGGGAAGGCACAGCTACGGATCAAAATTTTAAAGTAGCCTTGCACGGAATAAATAAAGTTTTGGAGCCTGATAAAAAAGCTAGAGGGAATTCCAAGTTTATGCAACGCCAAGGATCTTCGTATAAGTTAAATATGGAATATGTATGGCTCGACAGTCAAGCCATGGAATCATTTTTAGAGATAGGAAATAATTCAGTTAAGGAACAACCAGAATTAGCTTTAATCGCTTATCAGTATGCCGTAAACCTCTATAAGGGTGTTTTTTTACCAAATAGAATATATGAAGATTGGACTTCTACAGAAAGGGAAAAACTGCAAATGCTTGCCCTTAATGCATACATTAGCTTGGCTGAACTAGAATTAAAAGAGCAACCCAACGAAAGCATTCGATTAACAGAAGAGGCCTTAATAATAGACCCAACCTGGGAAGAAGCCTATAGAATACAGATGATGGCACACATGATCAATGGCAATAGGCCTCAAGCCATCAAAACATTCAATAAATGCCGCGATACCTTGAAACAGGAATTTGGTATTGAACCATTGCCGGATACACTGCAGCTTTTACAGCGTATCCAGACCGCCTAAACAGCCCCATTCTTCTACCATTTCTTTATAACCATGCCCTTTGAAACTAGGGTGTAACTCATTTGTAACTCCCATGTTGTTAATTTGTATTATAATTAATTAAAACGCATCAAAATATAATAAATATGGCAACGCAAAGAGCTAAAAAAGCAAATCTAAAAAACACAAGAAAACAAGTTTTGAATTCTGTCAAAGCAATCAACTGCACAGTTTTAGACCTTGCTGACAACATAGTTGACGAAACGCTGGCTACAGGTTCTAAGTATCAAAAAGTTGCGACAAATGCAATTAGAAAATCTGAACCAATCATTGAAAAGCAAATTGATATGATTTTTGATACGGTTGAGATGACAATTGATCAAGTAAAAAGCAACAACAAAAGATTTCAAAAACTTTTAGGTATTACTAAACAAGTAAATTTGGCATCTTCTACCTTGACTGTAGCAACTTCTCAATTAGGAAAACTTATTAAAAAAGTTTCTGGTAGAGTAGAAGAAGAAGTAGAAGAAGCGACTAAGTCAATTAAGACAACTGTAAATAGCGGAAGAAAAGCTTCAACGAAGGCTGTAAAAGCAGTTACAAAAAGAAGTACCAAGCCTACTGCAAGCAAGAGTACCAAAGTAGTATCTAAAAGCAAGGCAACGAAGACAACAAAAGCAGTTGCAAAAAGAACCGCGAAGCCTACTACAAGCAAGAAAGCTAAAGTTGGAGCTAAAAGAAAAGTAACGAAGACCATAAAAGCAGTTGCAAAAAGAAACAATAAGCCTACAACAAGTAAGAAAGCTAAAGTTGGAGCTAAAAGAAAAACGACTAGAACAAGAAGAGCAACTGTTAAGAAATAAATAAATAATCATCCAAAAAAAGATAGATATGCCTACTAATACGATAAATAAAATAAACCTAGAGAATATTAAAAACTCTACTAAGAAAGTAAATGAATTTCTTGTTGACACGACAGAAATGATTGTCGACGAAACGATCGATAGAACTGCAGCTTGGCAAAATGTAGCAGATAAAGCACTTAAAGGTGCATTCAAGTTGGCAGAAAAACAATCTGATATTACATTCAAAGCATTAGAGATGTTAAAAAAGCAATGGTTTAAAGGCCAAGAAAATTTCAAGCAAAGAAGTAATAATTAATACAGAGCTACCCTAAATAAATAAATAATACTCAAAAAGCCATGACTCCATTAGGAGTTTTGGCTTTCTGTATTAAAGCTTATACAGCTACATTAATATATTTTGCTCAAGAATAAGTATATTGGTAATAGATTCAGTATCACTAAGAATTATGAAACAGACAGAAGAAAGGGGAGAAGTTAAGAGACCATCATTAGCCTTAGGCTTGACGGAAGGGCTTAGAGCCATTTTGGAATTGGGAACTTATTTCCCATATAGATTTTTGACAAAGAATGAAGGAGGTGGAGATGGGCATCCCGTTTTAATACTTCCTGGATTTATGGCTTCGGATTTTTCCACCATCCCTCTCCGAAGTTTTATTCATAAATTAGGTTACAAAGTTTATGGTTGGGGAGAAGGCAGGAATTATGCCCATACAGATTACATCGATTTACTGAACAAAAAATTAGAAAGGATTTTTCTGAAGCATAAAGAACCAATTACAATTATTGGATGGAGTTTGGGAGGTATTTATGCTAGGCAATTGGCAAAGAATAATCCTTGTATTATCAGACAGATAGTAGTCATGGGTTCTCCTTTTAAAGGCGTCGACAAAGCCAATAATGCAACCTGGATGTATGACTTGCTCAAGAAGAGCAAAATCATTACGGATGAACTAGATGAAAAACTATTAGTAGATTTTCCAATTCCAGCGCCTGTACCAACGACTGCAATTTTCACGAAAGAGGATGGGGTAGTGCCTTGGGAATTATGTCTTGAGGATGAAGACGATTGGCATCAGAACATACAAGTCAGAGGAAGCCACTTGGGCTTGGGTGTTAACCCGCTGGTTTTGCAGATAGTAGCAGATCGCCTAAATTTTGACAAGTCAAATTGGGAATACTTTGAAACAGGAAATTTTGTAGAAGATTTATTAGTCAAGGCACATAGCCAATAAAAGCATGAATTAACTTTGAAGAAAACAATGTTTGATCAATTCGAATTATCAGGGATGAAACCAATCAGCGGAATGGATTCTACTTTTTTATATGTAGAAACACCTACTAGCCCTATGCACATTGGCGCCTTAGCCGTGATAGAAGGTTCTTTAGAATTTGAATCTTTTAAAAAGACCATCGCTGCTCGAATACATCAAATACCAAAGTTGAGACAACGCTTGGTTGAAGTACCTTTTAGTATTGATCATCCTTATTGGGTTGAAGATCCAGATTTTAATCTTGACATGCATATTGATCATGTTGCTTTACCTAAACCAGGTGA
Organism: uncultured Saprospiraceae bacterium; assembly: GCA_938018185.1. Lineage (GTDB taxonomy): Bacteria > Bacteroidota > Bacteroidia > Chitinophagales > Saprospiraceae > JALZVN01. Next base: position 9,293 of record CALIIW010000262.1, on the reverse strand, counting down.
TTGGAAAAGTTTAAGGCGATTGGCTTCCAAAATTTTTAGTGAGCCCTTAGATAAATCAAGACCATTGTGGTCATTTACATTTGTGGAAGGGCTAGATGAACTTTCACAGGTGAAATCAGGTTCTGTCGGAGTCATTTGCAAAATTCATCATGTAGCTATTGATGGTGTTGGTGGTGCGGGCGTACTGGGTATTTTATTTGATTTGAGTCCAGAAGCCACGAAGCTGCCAGAGCCAAAAGAATTCAAACCAGCTCCATTGCCAAATGAGCTGTCTCTGATTATGAAGAGTACCTTGAGCTTTGCACAAAAGCCACTTAAATTTCCAAATTTAATTAAGGAAACAGTTTTGTCTACACTCAAGGCGGGATTTATGACAAGGGCACAACACCTCGATCTTCCTACGGCTCCTTTTTCTGCTCCCAAAACACCTCTCAATGGTATTATTTCGTCTCAGCGTAAATGGAATACAACCATACTGTCTCTAGACAGGGTAAAGAAGCTAAAAAACATAATGGGCACCACATTGAATGATGTCATTTTAGCTATTTGTGCAGGCGCACTGAAGCGCTACTTGGAAGAGAAAAAGAAATTGCCGAAAAAACCACTTGTTGCCATGGTACCTATTTCAACAAAAGCAGCAGCTGCAGGAGAAGGAGGGAACAATCTATCTGCTATGTTAGTCCAACTAGCAACAAACATTGATGACCGTATTGAAAGGTTGGAAACCATTTTTGAAAATACAGTAAAAGGCAAAACATATCAAGGGGCCTTGGGGGCAAAATCATTATCTAACATTGCGGAAGCTGTACCTTTCGGTATAGCAAATCAAGCTGCTCGTTTGTATTCTAGGTTTAACTTGTCAAAGCTGCACAATCCTGTTTTTAATGTGGTAATAACCAATGTACCAGGTCCACAATTGCCAATATATCTTCATGGAAATAAAATGCATTCAATCATGGGGATGGCACCGATAATAGATGGAATGGGATTAATAATTACTGTTCTAAGTTATAACGGTAACATAACCATCAGTCCTACTTCTGATATGAAATCAATGCCGGATCTTGATTTGTTTTCTGATTACATACTGGAAGAAGCCAATGCTTTAGAAGAAGATATTTTAAACTTTGAAAAAAAAGGTAAGAAAGTAAAAGCAACTAAAGTTACAAAGCTTGAAGGTTCAGAAGTGGATGCATTCTTCAAATACATCCGTAAATTTTTGAAAAAGAATCCTGATTTTATAAAAAAACCGATTGGTTTATTTCAGTTTAATGTGGAAGGAAAAACCAAGGTGTCTTATCAGCTAAATTTGCGTGAGGCTCCTGGTAGTGTGCGTAAAGGTGTTGCTAAAAATGCTGATGTAATCGTTAAGGTGAAAGATGTACATTTATTAAAAATTGCACGTAGAAAATTAGATTTGCCTACAGCCTTTATTCAAGGTAGATTAAAACTGGAAGGTGATTCTGCTGTAGGAATGAAGCTTGCTTCTGTATTAAAACAAATTCCTGCTTATAAATAATTCTGAGACTGTAAACGACACAGCAGTGAAATTATTATTGCCCAAGCTCTTTCAGGAATTTATTTCTGACCTTTTCAATATTCTTATTTAAATCTTTTCGTTTCCATCCTTTTGTAGGTATCGGATCCAAAACAGTTACTTCTACGACCGCAGGCCTAATGACACTTGAACCTCTAGGCATGGCATCATGGGCGTTTTTAATCACAATAGGAACGATGGGAGCTTTGGCTTGCATCGCCAGATGAAAGGCTCCTTTCTTAAACACGCCGAGCTTATAATCAAAACTTCGGGTCCCTTCAGGAGCTAGGCCAATTGAAGTTCCATTTTTAAGAGCCTCCAAAGCAGGTTTCAGAGCTTCTATTGCTTTCTCTTTATTGGAACGATCAATAAATATCATCCCTGCACTTTTAAAGATTGGACCTAAAGGAGAATACTGCAGTTCTTTTTTTGCGATTGGTACAGCATCCTTACGAAGTAGTTTCGCAAGAATGATTAAATCTACATTACTTTGATGATTGAAAATAAAAACTGCAGGCCTAGCATTCCATATATTCTCTTCGTTCTTGACAACTAATTTAATTCCGGCTGCCCAGGTCCCTAAGTCGCCAATCATTGCCATCATCGAATTTGTTCCATCCTTCCAGTCTCTATTGAGTAGTCCGGTCAATAAACCGGATGCCACAGCAGGGGCAACAGAACTCAAGGTCATACCAGTTCTTAAAATATTGGTAATGTTTGGCCTACTTAAATCGTTGAATCGATAAATGCTCCACTCATTTTCTATGGCAATTGCCGTCAGGTTTTTATCTGGGTTTACCGGTTTTGGATGCCCAACAATTTCTAAAAGTGGTAAGTCTTCACAACTATCGGTATAGAAATAGCTCTTATTTAAATCAATGTCATTTTCTTCCGCAAAAGATCTTCCTAGTATAGCTTTGCCTTCTCCCCAGCATACGGGTTCTTCTATTTTACCGGTGAATTTTCCATTCTTAACTTCCATCTTAGTACACATTATGTGTTTGATACCTAAGTCTCTGGCGATGGGCTCTACTTGGTATGGGGTAGCTGCAGAAACTATGGCTACGGTATGTCCTTTAGCAATATGTGCTTCCACTAGAGCTCTCGACTGAGGATAGATGGCTTTAGATAAATGTTTTAAATAAACTTCTTCCCCTAATTTAATAAGCGTTTTTTCTTTCTGGCCAGAGACACCTTTAGCGCTTAAAGCAGCCAGTCCCGCAAAGTTTTTATTGCCAAGTGCGTAGACTAATCCACCACTAAACTGTGAAGCCATTTCTTTTGGCGACATCTTTCCACTTTTTACTCTTGCTTGAATGAAATGCTTCGCTGAAAAGCTAGAAATTAATGTTCTATCCAAATCAAAATAGGCCGCAATGTGAGGACCATCTTCCCCTTCAATAACTGTTTCAGTAAATGCTTTTGTAATAGAACCAGGAATAAGATTATTTTCAATCTTAGCTTTCTGCATTAAGAGATCTGATTCGGTAGAAAGATCTATTAAGTTTTCCATTCTTACCGAAAGATCATTTAATTGAAAGAGCCATTGATCTATCTCGGTAGTTTTGGGGTCTGTTTTGTCAGGAATAAGTCCTCTGTTTTTGGCAAGCCTGAGGCCGTTACTTATGAAAGGTTTAGAAACAGATTCTAACCTATGAATTTTTCCTTTCCAGTGCAATTCTTCGCCGTAAAATAAACATGAAATCATTAATTGTTCGTCATCATAAGTTCTTTCGGGTTCTAAATTTTTCAATGAAAATGCAACTACTTTATAAGCCTCAATCAATGTCTTTAACATCACTTGAGAAATATAAATCTGATGACCTGACAATAGGCTTTTTAATTTTTCCGGTTCTGAGTTGATGATGTCTGACCAATCAACATGCATTTCAGAAAGTTGTTTTTCTATTTCATCTGTAAATTTTGATTTCTTGGAATAAAAAAATTCAAATTTGAAAAGATCTCTGATAGTCATAATCTCTTCCCAAAAAGGAAGTAATGCTTGTTTTGGTTTTTGTTCGATAATTTTCATTAGAGCCAGTTCGATAAATGCTCTATGATATAAATGATGGGTAGCCATATTAGAATAGTAATTGGCTTTCATATAGTTTTCTGGAACAATAGAGTACTTGGCAGTTACACCGGTTCCGACTAGCTGTATTATTCTCGCTTGGATTAATAAGTTAAGCGCTCTTTGAATATTTTCACCTAGGTTGGTGCCTCTGTCTACAAGGGCATCCGATTTCTGAGATTGGATGATCTCCATGAGTTGCAAGACAATGGCTTCTAAACTTCTTTTTGTAAGAGCAAATTTGCTCAATAGAGCGGTGCATATTAAACTTGATGTTGTAACAGGTGTGACTGAATTAATACCATGAGCAAGTTCAAAAGCGAATTTTGAAATGGAAGGTTTTTCATTCGTTTCATCATCAGGTATTTCGGATTTTTCTAATTCATTATAATCCACTGGCTGACCTATGCGTAAAGAGATTTTTCCATGATCTTCTCCCATCTTTCGAACATAGTTAAGAAACCAAGATAGGCTTTCACTCTTCTTGTTTTTGCCTCTTCCTTCAAGCGTCATATTTTCTACATCCGGAATAAGATCATATACTATGGAGATTGGGACATACTTTACTTTCGTACCTGAATAAACTTCAGCTTCCTGTATATATTTTAAAATACCCATTTTGGGCCAAACTAATTTGCCTGTGCGACTCCTCGTTCCTTCGAGTGCCCACATGAAATGTTCTTTGGCTTTTGCTAAATGAGCAACAAATTGCTTGAGGGTGGCTTTGTATATATCATCATCCTTAAATGACCTACGAATAAAGATGGCACCTGATTTTTTGCCTAGTTGCCCTAAACCTGCAAAAGCCATGTTGTCACCAGCAAAAATGTAAGGGATTTGGAGTCCATATCGAGACAAGGTAATTCCTAAGACAAACATGTCTATGTAAGTCTTATGCGTCATTACAAAAGCTACGGAGTGGCTCCGCATCATTTTTGTCAAGTCCTTTAATTCTGAAACATTGACATCTACAACCTTTTCATAGGCCCTATCAACAATAAACTCTGCTACCTGCACACCTACTGAATGAAGGATCGGATGCTGAAAAGTATACATTTCTTCTAGAGCCGAAGATGCCTTTTTAGTAGCTTCAGCTAAACTTATGCCTTGTTCAGAAGCTAAAGTTTTGAGCGTTTTTTGAAAAACAACATCATTAATTATATTCTCAAATCCAAGTTGATCTTTCATTTGATTATAAGATATGAAAAACAGACTATTAAATTCCTTTACCCAACAATAATTGTTTTTCAAACATATAAATGATAGGGAAGAAGTAATATGAATATAGAGCTTAACTCTGAATAAATTTAGGATTTAAGGCATAAATTAGTCTATGTATACTATTTAGGGTAGGAGCGCCCTTCCCAGCATAAACAATTGTATCAATAAAAGATGTTTCATGTTTTTATTTGTTAGCTTATTTCGGATAAAAGGGAAACAAAGATGTCTTTGAGCTTAACATTTAAAATTAGAATGACTAGTATCAAGACATGAAATTACTTTTATGCTTTTGAAGTTATATGTTGTACTGATTGTTTTCTCATATGGTTAAGAAAAGGGAGAAAGGTTGCCTGGCGTTTTAAAATATGCTTGTTTATTTCAAAGACGAGAAGTCATTAATGTTTCATGACTTTTATCTCCTTTTGAAATCCTTGTAAAATGCCCTAAGTAATAGGATTCCTGCAAAAACTATTGCACCGCCATTCAATTGATGTAGCAATTTATTTGCAGGAAAATTGATAAAAAAATAAACCAAGGCTACAATAATTGTCGTCCATAAAAATTGCTTTCCTAATAAGTATATTCTTTTTAAGGTCAGATTCATTTCTGTCATCTCTTCTTCAAGCGTGCTGTCGTTTGCTGTTTTTAAAAATTGAGACAATTCTCCAGGCAATGAAATCCCAGTTGTAATTTGACTCTTTAATGTTTTGACAATTAAATCTGTAAAATTGAATTCTTTTTTTAACACATGTTCTTTGAGATAGGGACGAGCAACATCAATGGCATTTAATTTAGGAGCCAACTGAAAGGCATTTCCCATCAATAAAACCAAAGTACGATTTAATAAAATGTAATCTTTCGGGATAATAATGTTGTTGGACACATCTTTTAAGTCTACTTTTTTTAAAATAGCCGTAATCGACCCTAATCCAGAATTTAGTTTTATATTCTGAAAATTTAATCCATCAAACTCAACTTCCTCTTCTAAAAATTCTTTAAAGATATTGATTAGTTTTTTGATGTACTTTTTGGAAGCTTTGTCTGATCCAACAAAACCCATTGTCTTCAATGCATTGACGATTTCCTCTGTATCATTTCGAACTACCGCTTCTATTAATTCTGGCAAGGCTTTTTTGGTGGCATCTGTCAAATGCGCCACTGCACCAAAATCCAATAAAACTATTTCTCCAGTTTCATTGACTAATATATTTCCTGGATGCGGATCGGCATGATAAAAACCATCCTTAACGATCATCTTACAATATAGCTTTATCAATCTGGTCGCAATATCATCTAAATCTAAATTCCATGCTTTTAATTTATCTATGTTACCGATATTTATGCCTTCGCAAAATTCAGCTGTTAATACTTTCGTTGTACTATGTTTTGGAAAAACTTTTGGTATGATAATTTTTAAATCTGGAACTTCTTTTAAATTTTCTGAAATAGCTTGCATCGCTTCCGCTTCTTTGGCATAGTCCAATTCTTCTTCAATCATTTGCTTAACTTGATTGTAGGTGTGATCAAGTCCCTGCATATCCATGAAGTAGCCATGAAGCTTTACGATGTTTTTCAAAATTTGTAAATCAGCAGCAGCTATAGTGTCTATATTTTGATGTTGGATTTTTACAACTACCTGCGCTCCATTCAATTCCGCTCGATGTACTTGTCCGATGGAAGCAACTGCTAGTGGTTCCTTTTGAAAATTGGAAAATATTTCAGTAGGTTTTTTTCCCAATTGCTTCTGAATCGTCTCCTCTATTTCTTCATAAGGTTTTGCTATGACCTTATCTTGTAATTCTTCCAGTGGCTTTCGAAATTCTTGAGGTAATACATTAGATAGATTAGAGATGAGCTGACCGAATTTTACAAATAATCCTTGCAGCTCTTGAATGCGAGTTTTTACTCGATCCGCATTTTTTAAATGTAGCTTTTTAATGTGCCGTTCATAATGCTGCTTTCCAAAGAATTTACTTTTCAGTTTCAGCCAAGCATAACTTGCAAAAACTTGAAATGCAGTCCAATAAGCTTTTCGTTTTCTATAACTTGGAGAAAATATGCGTGTATTTGTTGGCATGGAATAGTCTATCTTTAAATTTGAGGTATGCTTGCATTTAAAAGTTGGCTATGCTGTTTTTTTGAGTCGTTTAAACTTACAGACATAGATAGTATTATATCTTCGTTTACTTTAGTAGGGGAGAGCCTTGAGAACATCTATTTTCTTTTACTAGATTTTATGATGCTAATTTTTGAAAAATGGAATTTCAATCGTTTTACCTATTCCTATTTTGTCCTTTTTTAGACGCTTTATTTTTATAGTCAATGTATGCCTTCCAGATTCCAGGTCATTGATATTAATACCAGTTAGCAGTCCTTCTTCTCCAAAGTTTGGGTGTTCATAAAAGACATAATCTAATGATTGTATTCGATTAGAGTCGATGGAGACTTCATAAATTTGAGAAATACAAGATAGAGAACTTTCTATTTTGTTTTTATGTGCAACGGAAGATATTCTTTTATGCTTTTTATCAGTTATTTTGATATTGAAAACATGAAATGGTCTTATAGAATAGGTATAGCCTTCATAAGATGTAATTTCCGGGCATATTGTTTTAACTAGCCCGTTGGTTTTTTCATTATCATCTACTCTTAAGAATAGTTTTATTGGTTCGTTTTTATCGTAAAATAGTTTCTCGATGGAAGCATCTTCTATAAGAGTTTTTTTTCTAAATTCATCATAATGGTCTTCAATGATCCAATTGGATCCGCTTTCTTTCTTGGGTATATAAATGTACTCACGGAAACTCATTTCATTTCCAGCTATTGCTAAAAGGAACATATAGGGGAGCATCAACAACATATAATTCCTACCTAATTTGTTGCTGATAAAGTTATAGTGAATGGGCCTGTAGAGAAATGCAAGTGAAAGTATGTTGTAAAGACGATATAGAGGATAAAAAATAGTGGATATATATTTGGACTTTTTTAGTTTCCCAATTGTAAGGAAATCAATAAAATTTAATAACCCACTGATTAGAAGAACTAAAAGAATAATGAAAAAGAATGGTTCTGCAATAGTGTCATAAAATATTCTATATGCAAAGTAATTTAGACATTGTATGATTGTAAAAAATATGGAAAAGGACAAAAAATGAAAGACCATCAAAAAGGAATAGCTAAATATAATACTACAAATTCTTTCTAGTTTTTCTATATAATTATCAAAGGGAAGGACCTTCTTTTTTAAAAAGCGATCGAATTTAGTCGCGTAACCGAAGGAGTTGTAATCTATATCAGTTGATATATATCTAAGGCCAATACAACCTATCCATAGACCTCTCAGAAAAATGTGCACAATCAAGTTAGACTTGAGGAACAATAGTATCGGAATCAGTATAGCAACAACATAGGAAAAATTGAATTCCTCAGTGGTTTTATACTTTAGAATTAGGTTTGGAATTTTGTCATCATAGCTGCCTATGATAAGTAAAAGGATACTTGATACGATTAGTTCTAATTGCCAACTTTCTTGTTGCAATTTGTCAAGCCATGATTTTGTATTATTTTTTTCCTCATTCATTTCTAAATATCCAATTCTTATTCTTGTTGTATTTATTTTCGTAGATAAGGGATCTGCATAAGGACCTTTTGTGCTTTGGTGGATTCCTTGGTGTCAACTGAATTAATATTCAATATAAAGATAGTGAATAAAAAGTGTTGAATTTAAGATGATGAAGATTATTTAGTATCTAGATTCTGGATTAGATAGTTGCCCCTTTGGCAGGGGACTGAACAAAGATAGTCTTGAAACGGATGAGTGCTGCTTGCCTTTCAAGGCTTAGCACTGAGCGACTCTTAGCAATATGCTTTTGTTATGTGTTTCATCTTGTTGAACCAAGATTAGACCTTGTCCACTATTCCTAAATTAAACAAGCAAAGGTTTGAAAGTGAAAAAAAATAGGAAGAGTTTAGATACCCTTCCTATAATTTGTTTGAAATTTAAATTTTAAAAGTTACCCAATGTTTAATTGGCCATCTCTTTCAATTTCTTCAGCGCACGTACTTTAACAGTAATCGATGCTGGCTTTGCTTTGAACATTTGCTCTTCTTTAGTGAAAGGATTGATTCCCTTTCGAGCTTTTCTAGCAGGCTTCTTAACAGTTTGAATTTTAAGTAAACCAGGAAGAACAAACTCTCCCACTGATTTTTTATTAATGTGAAGCTGAATTATTTCGCTCAAAGATTCAAGCACATCGTTTACTTGCTTTCTTGAAAGCTCATTGTCTTCCGCAATTTGATTAAGAATTTGAGTCTTTGTGAATCTTGCGTCTAATGTTTTTCTTTTTCTTGTTGCCATAATTTTTTAATTATTTAATTAATTAGTGAACGTTTTATTGTATCACAACTCTTGATTATTGAGCAAAAATATGGATTATATATCATATTATCTAATGTTATCATAAC
>CALIIW010000261.1 GCA_938018185.1 uncultured Saprospiraceae bacterium | reverse complement strand
GCAAGGTGAACATTGATTCCTCCAAAACCAAATGCTGAAACCCCAGCTCTTCTTGGGTGACCGTTTCTGATCCATGGTCTTGATTCTGTATTGATATAAATTGCTGTATTTTTAATATCGAATTTTGAGTTTGGCTGTTCTACATTAATGGTAGGCGGCAAGACTCTATGGTGTAAGGCCAAAACTGCTTTCACCATACCAGCTGCACCAGCAGCTGCTTTTGTATGTCCGATTTGGGATTTCACTGAACCCAAAGCAATGTGTTGTTTTTGATCATTGTCTGCACCAAAAACCATTTGCATCGAAGCAAATTCTGTTGGATCCCCAGCACCAGTCCCGGTACCATGTGCTTCTAGCAAACCTACTGTAGCAGGCTTAAAACCAGCATCTTCGTAAGCTCTGTTCATTGCCAAAGCTTGACCAGAAGATCTTGGGGCATAAACGGATTTAAATCTTCCATCAGAAGAAGTACCCACTCCTTTTATTACTGCATAGACTCTATCACCATCTCGCTCCGCATCTTCCAATCTTTTGAGAACCAACATGCCCAAGCCTTCACCAATCAACATGCCATCAGCTTTATCACTAAAAGGACTGATGTTTCCAGATCTTGAAAAGGCAGGCGTCTTACTAAATGACATATACATGAAAGGAGAATTATCTGTATCTACTCCACCCGTCAACATCATGTCACAACGACCTTCTACCAATTCACTAAGGGACATTTTAATGGCACTTAAAGAAGCGGCGCATGCAGCATCTACTACAGAGTTTATTCCACCTAAGTCAAATCTATTTGTTATTCTACCTGATATAACGTTACCTAAGAGTCCTGGAAATGAATTTTCATTCCAGCCCACATAGGCCTTTTTCATTTTATCAACGATGTTTGGTATGTCTGACTCTGCTATTCCTGATGCTCTCAATGCACGTTCCCAAATTGGGTACTGCAATCTTGCAATCAAAGGCGTGATCAGCTTTTGACCGCCACCAACGCCAAGCAAGACGCCAGTCTTCGCTTTTAATGCTGTGGTAAATTTTGCAGAAGCTTGTCCGTAACCTGCATCCTCCAAAGCGTCTCTAGCTGCAACCAAACCTAATAATTGTGAAGCATCCGTAACCTCCAAGATATTTGGCGGCAAGCCAAACTCCATAGGATTGAAATCTATTTCAGGCAAGAATCCCCCCCTCTTACAATAAGTTTTATCTGGTGCAGAAAAATCCTCATCATAATAATCTTCAATCTTCCATCTATTGGCAGGGACATCCTTAATACTGTCTTTAGCAGAAATAATGTTTTCCCAATATTCTTCGATGTTTTTAGCATCAGCAAAAATGGCTGATAAACCGATTACGGCGATGGGCGTTTTTTGCAATGAGCTGTTTATATTCATTATTATTTTTTATATCGCTACTCGGTATAAGTCTTCCTGAACAGCGAGTAATTTTAATCCTTTCTTTGTGCTTAAGCCTCTCATATATGGAACCAAAATTCCAAAGGTTAATCTTTCTTTTGAATACTTGGCAACAGGAAATTGAGCGTTGTCTTTCAACATTTTCAGCATGGCCAATACTGTTTTTCCTACTACCTCAACATCCATGTCCGGATGAAATATGCCATCCTCTATTCCCCACTCTGCCAAATAAACCAGTTGTGTGTGGGCAAAATTTCCTGTACTTCTATAGGATTCATTTAGTAGACCTGGATAATAATGGATGATGTCATTAAAAAAATTTGAATTCACTTGGTGTGAGCGTCTGACTATCTTTTGATGTAGATAGCCTAAAGCTTCAAAAACGTTTTCTGAGGATTCTATTATTTCATCGTTTTCAAGCCTAATCTTCTCATGATATACCGCCAAACAGGCTTTGAGAAGATCAGTCTTGTCTTCAAAGTGCATGTAAAGCGTGCGCTTAGAAGTATGAAGTTCTTTGACTATCTTATTAATTGTTATGGATTTTACCCCATTTTCAAGAAATAATTGAGTTGCTGTCTGTATGATAATTTCTTTGGTAATCATGGATTTAAATCATAAATTACACATGTGGTAATATTTTTGTTCCCACAGTACCACAATAAACAAAACTATCTGCACTTATTTATGCTTTATCAAACATTTAATTTTTTATTATAAATATGGTGCATATCTATACTGCCAATTCTGGGCATTTCAGAAACAATCACGACTTAAATGCTCTGGTATCTGTCTTTCCGAAGACCTTTCAAGAAAGAGCCTTTAGGTATCAATCAACGGAAGCGGCTTACAACTTTGCGGTGGGTCGTTTGCTCATAAAACATTCCATTGAACAAATGGGTATTCCTTTTCACTATGAGGATATCCAGATATCAGAAAATGCAAAGCCATTTTATAAAGGTGTAGCATTCAACCTTTCTCACTCTGGAGATGTGGTGGCTTGTGCGATTTCAAAGCAAGGCAAATTAGGATTGGATTTAGAAGAAATAAAAGACATTGATTGGAAGACGTTTAAATCTTGGTTTACAGAAAGTGAATGGGATTCTATTCTTAATGCTGATGATTCAAGGCTTAAGTTTTATCAATATTGGTGTAGAAAAGAATCTATCATAAAAGCTTTAGGATTAAAGCTTTCTTTTTTGAATCAGATTGAGTTAGATATTGAACGGAATGAGATTGTTATTGCAGGGGAGCAATTGTTTTTGAGGGAGGTTGATCTTGGTGGGAAATATGTAGGGGTGGTTTGTGGGAATTTTGAGATTGGGGATATGTGCCAAGAATCTGTTTCGTTAATTGGTCTGAACTAGGATTTTTAGGATGGATAGGATTGTAGGATACATTTTTTTTAGCAAAGCTCGCTAGTGATTCATATTGGTGTTTTTTATAGAGCCGTCTTATTTGTTTTGAAATGTTGTTCTAAATCAATGTCTGCTTATTGGAGAATCGTACTATAATAAGAGGCACTTTTACATGCTACATTTTATGGTTTAAACACTATTTTTCAATCAATAATTTTTCACTGAACACAATTCCTTCATTAGTATTCATGTGGATGAAATAAATACCATTTGGAATATTAGAAATATTTATTTTTATCGATTGATTATTTTGATATTGATATTTCTTAATGACTTGGCCAAGGGAATTGAATAATTTAACTTCATAATCTAAGATATTTTCTTCAAAGGTAAGTGTCACAAAGTTGCTTGCAGGATTAGGTGATAAATGCATTTTAATTCTTTCAGGTGAAAATTCAACAGAAGTTGTGTTTAAAGTCCAACAATCCTTGCTGTCTTGAAATTCATACCTAAGTACTCCCGAAGTGCTGTAACATAAAAGTTGTGTTTGCTTTTCATTTCTACAACAGTCCTTGATACTTAGCAATCCTTTCGTATCACCCACTCCTTGTATCCAAGTTCTTTCTCCAAAAATATCCCCATTGGGATCATTTGAACAACGTAGTTTAAGTACATCACGTGGAGAGTCATCTTCCATCATTATGCTTCTTTTACTTATTACATCAAGATGGACTCCGTCTGGAAGTAAATCACTTTCAAAATTGTCTCCTACTTCTAAGGCAAAATCGTATAAAAGTTTGTGCCTCAGTTCATCCACCAACCAAATTTCATCTGGTCTCCAAAAATATTCTTGGAGTGATTGATCAAAAAAAGTCCCAGTTTTTAAATAAGAACTTGTAGGACTCCAATTCTCTTCATTCATTGTATTAGATTGGTAAATCTCTGTCAAGTACGTTAAACCTCGATCGAATGTTTGTACAAGTTGAGCCCCGAATGGAAGATAATACCTATAAGATTCTGGTTCGGAATTCGTAAAATCAACTTCAGTCCATAGATTGTGCGGATCGAGTGTAGTAGAAAATCCTCCATACTCCCCATCAATTTGAACAAGCTCGTCACATTCTTCTCCTTCAAGGCAGCCATTTTCATCTACCGACAATAACCAAAAAAACAAATTCCAAGTCTTCCGCTGGATCTTCT